>NZ_WBYI01000006.1:0-232057 GCF_013282965.1 Marinobacterium sp. xm-a-152
AAGTATGCAGAATCCATTGGGGCTAGAAGAAAGAGATCTTCATCAAAAGCCGGATATATGACTGCAGCTCACCTTAACCATTGGTACTTTTATCTTGCATAACGCGGGACGGACCATATATGACCTTTGGTCTGACCCAACTCTCAGCACCGGTGTCTGGCTTTAGCCTGACATCCACTCTTTAAGCGTTTTCCAGATAAACAGTAAAGTTGACAGCGGATGACAGGCTGAAGGCCAGTCACCTGAAATAGTAATCGCGGCCTTTTCAAGACCGCTCCAACTGTGCCTAATTTTGTTGGAGCGGTCTTGAAAAGGCCGCGAACAAAAAAGGCCTGACAGTGTCAGGCCTTTTTGCTTCAAGTGGAGTGTTTAAGCACTCAACTCTAACAGCAGTTTGTTCAGACGAGCTGTGTAAGCTGCTGGATCCTCTAGCTGACCGCCGGTCGCTAGTTGAGCTTGATCCAATAGAATCATTGCCAGATCAGCAAAACGATCTTCGTCAGACTCTTGATCAAGCTTACCGATCAGTGGGTGCTCTGCGTTGAACTCAAAGACGGGTTTAGTCTCTGGAACTGCTTGGCCAGCCGCCTCCATGATACGACGCATCTGTAGACCCATATCGTAATCACCGAGCACCAGACAGGCTGGAGAGTCGGTTAGACGCTGTGAGACACGGACAGAGTCGACACGGTCGGTAAATACACCGCCTAGACGTTCTATCAGTGATGCGTACTGCTCGTTCTGCTCCTCTTGAGCTTTTTTGCTCTCTTCAGACTCTTCACCATCGAGTTTCAACTCGCCTTTGGTGACGTCTTGGAACGACTTGCCTGAGTAGTCCATCAAGTGGCTCATCATCCACTCATCAATGCGATCAGTCAGAAGCAGCACTTCGATGCCCTTCTTACGGAAGATCTCTAGATGTGGGCTCGCTTTAGCCGCATTGTAGCTATCAGCGACTAGGTAGTAGATCTTCTCTTGATTTTCGCCCATACGCTCGATGTAGCTGTCTAGGCTGACATTCTGATCACCGCTGCTGTTCTCGGTCGATGCAAAACGCATCAACTTAAGAATGCGCTCACGATTCGCATGATCTTCCGCAGGGCCCTCTTTCAAGACCTGACCGAACTCTTTCCAGAACTCTAGGTACTTCTCGGCATCCTTCTTAGCGAACTTCTCGATCATATCGAGGCTTCGCTTAGTCAGAGCGGACTTCAGCTTATCAACGTTTGGATCTTTCTGAAGAATCTCACGAGAGACGTTCAGTGATAAGTTTTTCGAATCAACAACACCTTTAATAAAGCGCAGGTAGAGCGGCAAGAACTGATCCGCTTGATCCATGATAAAGACACGTTGAATGTAGAGCTTAAGCCCTTTAGGTGCTTCACGGTTCCAAAGGTCGTAAGGCGCTTTAGACGGTAGGTAGACAAGACTGGTGTACTCTAGGTTACCTTCAACACGGTTGTGGGCCCAACTGATAGGCTCTTGGAAATCATGAGAGACGTGCTGGTAGAAGTTTTTGTACTCCTCCTCGGTCACCTCTGACTTGTTCTTAGTCCACAACGCCGTTGCGCTGTTAACCGTCTCGATCTCAGGCGCATCCTTTGATGACTCCTCATCACCCTCTGCCGGCATGGTTTTTTTCTCCATCTGCACAGGCATCGCGATGTGATCTGAGTATTTGGTGACTAGAGAGCGTAGACGCCAATCGCTGGAAAACTCTTTCGCATCCTCTTTCAGGGTCATGACGATACGCGTGCCACGCTCTGGCTTATCGATGGTTGCGATATCGAACTCGCCCTCACCTTTAGAGGACCAGTGAACACCCTCTGCCGCGTCTAAACCAGCACGACGGGTATATAGATCAACCTGATCAGCCACAATGAATGCAGAGTAAAAACCAACACCAAACTGACCGATCAGTTGTGAATCTTTTGCAGCATCGCCGGTCAAGTTTTGAAGGAAACTAGCGGTACCCGACTTAGCGATGGTACCCAAGTGTTCAATGACCTCATCTCGCGACATACCGATGCCGTTATCTTCGATGGTAATAGTATTGTTCTCTTCATCAGCAGAGACACGGATACGAAGATCACCATCGTTTTCATAGAGGTCGGCATTAGACAAGGCTTCAAAGCGTAGCTTTTCAGCCGCATCTGAAGCGTTAGAGATCAATTCACGTAGGAAGATCTCTTTATTAGAGTATAGAGAGTGAATCATCAGCTGCAGCAGCTGTTTCACTTCGGTTTGAAAGCCAAGAGTTTCTTGTTTCGTTTCGGTTGTCATAGCTTAGACCTGAATTCCCAAGTTACTGATTAACACTCCATCAGATATGGGGGATGCCGATCTAATTTCAACCCTTGGCGTTGATATCAGTACTCATCATTAAGGTTCTTAGCGTCGAAGAGCTGAATTCACGACGATAGAGAATCCAGACAACCACTGCACACAAGAACATAAAGAGCCAGGTATTGACCATCCACCCTAGCACTGCGATGGCAAAGTAGTAGGTTCGTAGGCCGGCATTAAAGTTATTTGCCGCCATACTGGCCATGCGAGCCGAGCGTTCTGCGTGCATATCGAGAGTCCGTGGATCGGCATTCTCTTTGGGGTTGGGGCCGCCACCAATCATGACCGAGACAAATCCATACTGGCGAATAGACCAGGTGAACTTAAAGAAGGCGTATACAAACATCACCATCAGCACGATGATGCGCAGGTCCCATTGCAGTCGAGTCATCGGCTCTGTGAACGGCAGTTCAGACAGAAGGTCGATCGCCATATCAGAGCGAGAGAGCAGGGTCAGAAGGCCGGCCAAAATCAGCATGGTGGTGCTGGCAAAGAAGGTGACACCGCGCTCAAGATTGGTGATCGTTGTGGTATCAGCCACCCTCACCTCACGATCCAGCGCCGCGCGCATCCACTCCTTACGATAGAGGTGCATTAGGCTAGCCAGACAGGTAACACGATAACTGGCTCGCTTAGCGTAGATGAAATAGCCGTTAAAACAGAACAAAAACCAGATCAACGCGACCAGGTCCAGATTGAGTGAAATCAGCATATCCCAAAATGAATTCATGCATTGCCTCCTTGCTTCGCTTGACGCTGTGCTGCCGTTAAGGCGCGATCCAACGCGTTGGCAAACTCACGACGATCTGCCTGACTCATACCCGATTGGCCACCAGACTGAATACCGCTAGCGCGCATGGTTTCGTAGAAGTCACGCAGATTGAGGCGCGCTTTGATGTTCTCTTTCGTTAAGGCCTCGCCACGATGGGTAAGTACGCGAGCCCCTTTATCGATCAGATCATTAGCCAACGGCAGATCTGTAGCGATGACAAGATCACCAGCGGTCACTCGATCAACGATCTCTTGATCAGCCTGATCGGCACCCTGAGGGACTCGACGCCAGTTTAAATAGGGGGAATTAGGTAGCTGATAGAAGTGGTTTGCAACGAACTCCATCTCTACTTTTCGATTGAGTGCTGCCTTGATGAGAATATCTCTAATCACCACAGGACACGCATCCGCATCAACCCAAACTTTCACACTCATTCCTTGAAATCTAAGAAGCGTTCAGTATCCCCTCTTCCCCGTCGAGAAAACAAGCCTGAAACTGATATAGATGATCAATTTCACACAATTGGTGAGAGATAGGGGAAGTCAGATGGGGCCCTACTCGATTTTTGGGACGGTAACTGGTGTTGTTCATTAACTCAAACACACTCGAATCGATCGTCTCAAAGCGATTCTGACAAGTACCTATTGGACGCCAATGGCGATCGCTAAACCAGTCATACAGCCCACCCAAAAACAGATCATAGGAGTCGTGAGGCAGTTCAAAGTTAGAGGTTTGAGTCTTCACAGACTCAGCATCCAGCTTCAGACCCGAGTGAATCAGTGACTCGCATATCCATTGATACGAATGGGTTGAGAGCGTTGAGCCTGTCCCTCCGCCAACATCCCCATGCGATCCGGCAAACCACCGCTGCTCAACACTCTGATGCTCTTCAAGCTTGGGGGACCAGAGTGTCGGTATGAAATCAGCACGATGCTCATCAATGGCCAGTGCTTGAAAGCCCCGCTTCACATTGGAAGCTAAGCGTGTGTCATGAAAGCCCCAAAGATAGCGGTTTAACTGTTTAAAGCTACCTAATGGAATGCCCAACGACCCGACAGTATCCCAAACGGCAATAGCCTCAATCTGTATCGGGGTGGCGATCTGGGCTTTGAATCGATTTTGTTCACGACGGGTGCCGCGTCTGTAGAGCTGGTAGCAGGAATCGAATTGCTCTAGATGCTCCAATCTAAGCAGACCCAATCGATCAATAAGACCTGACAGGCTTCTCGCTGCAAACGCCCCACGACTGTAGCCGACCAGGTAGACCCGATCGCCGGTTTGGTAGTGCTCCATCAACCATAGATAGGCTTCGGCTATCTTGTCAGAGAGCCCCCAACCAAAGATGCCTCCTCTAATCTGTTGCCAGGCTGAAGTACCAACGCCGGGGAGATAATGAACCTGTTGTGGAATATCTGTGTCTGAATTGTGAAGAGCCTCAACTAAGCGCACAACATGGCTGTTTTGATCGCCATCACTCAAATCCGAATCGGTTTTTTGCCAAGTACCATCAAAGGCCAGCAGTAAATTGCGCACCAGACTCTCCTATCGTTTTTAAAAGTACTGTGCGCTTTAGGTTGCTATGACGAGCAGGTTAAGAAGATTCCCTCTGCCCACTTCGGTGGAGCATCTGCATAGTCTGCCAGTGGCACATAGTACTTAGTGGGTTCACGAACCATGGCAAGCAGATGATTCACGCGTTGATAGTCACCTTCGTGAGCGTCGCGAATCGCCTCTTCACACATGTAGTTACGTAAAATATAGACAGGGTTTAAGGTTTTTGCGTAATCCAGACGTGATTTTATTGTCTCCTCTTCTGTATGACGTTCCGCATAAAAACGGCTTAACCACTCTGAATAGGATTCGGGGCTATCTACTTCAGCCCCCAAAGCGTCGCCCTTCTCTAGATCCGTTAAAGCTAGAATAAAACGATTGAGATCACCCTGCTGTTTTTCTAACAACGCGAGCATCTCATCTATCAGCGCTTTATGAGTAACCCCTGGATTCGGTAGTGCCAATCGCTGAGAGAACTTAGTGTAGTAGGCGTCAAAATAGAGCGTTGAGAATCTCTCGAGTTGAGCCTCCAAGTCGGATTTATCAATCAGAGGGATTAACGCCTGAGCTAAGGCCGCAAGATTCCACTGCATGATGCTCGGTTGATTACTGAACGCGTATCGACCTCTGTCATCGTTCTTATTTGCGATGTGGTCCGGCTCGTATCGATCCATAAAGGTAAAAGGACCATAATCAAAGGTCTCGCCTATGATCGACATATTGTCGGTGTTCATCACGGCATGAACAAACCCGTAACTCTGCCACTGTGCAACCAGGTAGGCACTGCGTTCAACAACCTGTTGATACATGAACAGGTAGGGATTTTCAGCCTGTTTCGCGTCAGGGTAGTAACGATCGATCACGTAATCGGCCAGCTGTCTAAGGTCCTCATGCTGACCTGAATAGTAGAAGTACTCAAAGTGGCCAAAACGTATATGACAAGGTGTCACCCTAAGCACTTGAGCACAGGGCTCTGCCCCATTTCGTAGGGTAAACTCCTCACTGCCAAAAATAGCCAACGCACGTGTGGTGGGAATACCCAGACCAAACATCGCTTCACTAACAAGGTACTCACGAATGCTGGAGCGAAGTACCGCTTTACCATCAGCAAAGCGCGAATAGGCGGTTTTACCTGCCCCTTTAAGGTGGAAATCCCATCGATTGCCAGCAGGGTCTAGATGCTCGCCGAGCAAGATACCACGCCCATCACCGAGATCTGGGTTATAGACACCGAACTGGTGACCTGTGTATTTCATGGCCAAGGGTTCAGCACCCTCAGGGCCCTGCTCAGTGGTGAAGGTATCCACCAACTGACTGGGCGCCCATTCACAGGGATTTAGCCCTAATGTTTGAGCCAGAGGTGCATTGAAGCTGATTAGATGAGTGTTCTTTAACGGAGTGACAGAGACCGACTGATACCAGTGAGAAGGTAAACGGGCATAGCTGTTATCGAAATTGAGCTTAGACATGGCTAATCCTCAAACTTATGAGCCTCTGAGGTAATGCTCTCTAGACGATTGCCAAGCAAAACAACTTGGCCACGGTAGCGTTGATCGCCGGTCGTGGTGAACTCAAACTGATATCGACGCCAAGGTGCCAAGCGGCCTCTATCATCTCGTTTTAGCCAAAGTGCACGCAGTGAGACGTTTTGGTCCAACAACTGCAGATCCAACTTGTTGCAGTAACTCTCAACTGCATTCAGTGCGCGCTCTCTAACGGCTAGGCCTTTGTACCAAACATAGATAACACCTGCGACTAGAGTCAGGAGAAAGAGATCGGTAAGTTCAATAAACACGCTGATGGCCTATAAAGTGTGAGAATGTCGACAGTCTAATCAAGCATCTTTATTTAGTATAGAGTCGATCGTATCGCCAACGTGCCCAGCGCTTATAAGCCAGATTGGCGATGGGCTTGATGAGTGGCCAACCAAGGATGCGCCAAATCCAGCCCCAGCGGGTATGCTGCCAAGCGGCTATATTCGCATCGATTCCAGTTATCCACTGATTACCACGCTGCAGATGAAGAACCTTGAGCATGCTAACCCTCTCTTCATCGGTCAGTTGATCCGATAACTCATGGATATCTTTGAGTTCTAACTGTTCGCCCTTAATGACTGCCAACTTATCCATCTCGGCAACACAGAGCGAACATTTTCCGTCGTAGTAGAGTGTCTCTTTCATGTAAGAAGATACGAAACACTTCTCAAAGCGGATGACCGGATAACCTGTCGATTAAAACAGATTACAGATCGCGGTTAACTGGCTTTTTGCGATTGCCTCCAAAACGGCGAGGTTTGCGTTTAGGTGTACCATCAGCCGGTCTATTACGCCTTGGCTGATTTTGACGCGGAGCTGGTTGTGCTGACGCACCCTCCGCTTTCTGCTTTGGCTTTTTAGGTTTTTTCGGCTTCAACGGCGGTTGTAGCTTAGATTCTGGCAGTGGATTGTTTGGAGCAAACCCCTTCAAGTCGCGACGTTCCAGAAGCTTTTGCGTCAAGCGCTCGATGGCTCGAAGCTGATCAAACTCATCAATGGAGACCAACGATACCGCCTGACCCACACTGCCGGCACGACCGGTGCGGCCGATGCGGTGTACATAATCTTCTGCCACGTTGGGAAGGTCAAAGTTAATCACGTGAGGCAACTCTTTGATATCGATACCACGTGCCGCAATGTCGGTTGCTACAAGGATCTGAATATCACCCTGCTTAAAAGCCTGAAGAGCACGTGTACGAGCGCCCTGGCTCTTATTGCCATGGATAGCCGCTGCCGTGATACCCGCCTTGTCCAGCTGAACGACCAGACGGTTTGCGCCATGCTTAGTTCGACTGAAGACCAACACTTGAAACCAGTTGTTAGTCTTAATCAAATCGATGAGAGCCGCAGTCTTGCTCTTCTTATCAACCCCAATGACCCACTGCTCAACGGTGTGAGCGGTCGCATTTTCAGGTGAAACCGAGACCTCAACAGGGTTGTTGACGATGTCGTGAGCTAGTTCTTTGATCTCAGGGGAGAAGGTTGCAGAGAACATAAGATTTTGACGCTGCTTAGGCAGCAGGTTAAGGATCTTGCGAATATCTCGAATAAAGCCCATGTCGAGCATGCGATCCGCTTCATCCAATACCAACACTTCAAGCTGATCAAAACGAACCGCGTTCTGCGAGTAGAGGTCCAAAAGACGACCCGGTGTCGCAATCAATATATCCGTGCCCGAGCGAAGCTTTTGCATCTGTGGGTTGATCTTAACCCCACCAAAAACCACATTGCTTTTGAGGTCGGTATATTTGCCATAGAACTCTGCATTATCTTGGATCTGAGCCGCCAGTTCACGAGTCGGTGTCAGCACTAATGAACGAACATTGTTGCTCTTTACCTTAGGGCCAGATTGCAATCTCTCGAGCAGGGGCAGAATAAAGCTAGCCGTTTTACCCGTTCCCGTTTGCGCAGCCGCCATAACGTCCTTACCGGACATCACGGCAGGAATGCCTTCACGTTGAATAGGAGTCGCTTCTGAATAGCCTTTTTCAGCTATTGCACGGGTAAGAGTAGCCGAAAGGCCAAGAGATTCGAAAGACATGAGGACACTCAAAATGTTAAGGCGCGCACAGTAACATAAAGCGTGGCTAGGCACACGTGAAAAACCATCGTACTCGTTCTCAGTCGGACGGGGACTACTGGCACGAGATTTGAATCTGGCACCCCGTTCCCCGTCCGACTGAGAACGAGTCAACCTGAATACGCGAAGCGATGTTTTTGACATTTCGCTTCGACCTTAGGGCTAGCTCCAGTAGGACTCCGTTGCGGGCTTATCGCGAAGTCCTATTGTAGGAGGGAATTCAGCTCTGCTGAAACCCCGATCGATTTCAACAGCGGGTGACAGGCTGAAAGCCAGTCACCATAGTTCGTAGGAAGATCAGCGCTCCAGTGACTGGCTTTAGCCTGTCACCCGCTTCAATTTAAACCTTTCTCCACGAGAACCAAGCCGCTAGCAGTGCGGTTAACAATGATACTGTCAGGGCATTGGTTGTGACACTTTCGAGAAGCTGTGGATCAGACTCCCCTATAGCGGAGCCTGCGAAGTAGAGTCCTAGTAACAGGGTAATCACCGCCATGCCGATCAATTGGCCACTCTGTCTCGATAGGCTGAGGATTGCAGAGCCTATACCCATTCTCTCTGCAGGGAGTGTTGCCAGTGCCGCGGAGTTGTTTGGGGTAGAGAACATTCCATGACCTGTGCCGATCACCATAATACAGAGCCCGATCACCCAAAGTGGTGTCTCGTGATTCATCAACGCTAACGCCAGTAACCCAAGGGCTATGGACAAACTTCCTCCGGTCGCCAGTAGACGGTGCCCTATTCGATCAGAGACGCGTCCTGCCAGAGGCGCGATGATCGTCATCATTAACGCTTGAAGCATCATCAGCTGCCCAGTATCCGTTGGCGACAGTTGGCGGTTGTATTGCAGATAAAGTGACAAAATCAGGACGATTCCGTACTGGCTAGCGTACATAAACATGGCCGCGGTTGCAGAGTTGATGAAGGTTTTATTCTTCATCATCAAGTCGATTCTCACCAGTGGAAATGCCTGTTTACCAGACCATTTGATAAAGAGGTAACCCAGACCTACTCCCAATAGTGCAAGCAACCAACCGTTGAGTTCAATCAGTCGTGTACTACCAAAATAGAGTGCTGCAATGGCGGCTGAGAAAATGGCTGTACCGACCCAGTCGATCTTATGCTTTTCACTGCTTTTCCATTCGCCTGGGATAAACAGTCGAATCGATAAAATGACCCCTAGCAATATCGGTACCGGCAACATAAACACAGATCGCCAGCCAAACAGATCGACCAACCAACCACCAATTAGCGGGCCTGCAGTCATGCCGAGATAGACGGCTGATGTCATCCAACCCAAAGCGGCCCCTCGCCCACCTGCTGCGTAGATGCGGGAGATCATGGCCATACCCGCGCTGGCTAGGATTGCCCCGGCAGCCCCCTGTACTACACGCCCTGCTAGCAGTATTTCAATATTGGGCGCAAAAGCCGCCATGGCGCCACCCAACGCAAAGAGACCACAACTGATGAGGAAAGCCTTTTTAAGACCAATGAGATCCGATAGACGACCGCCTGGCAGTTGGGAGATCAAACTCACCAGAAGGAAGATGGCCGGTATCCAACTGATCAATACCGCATTGACTTGAAGATCTTGAGCAATGGCAGGTAGTGCGACCAGAGATGCCGACACGGCTAATGGAAATTGCAGAATCGCTAGACTGAGGATAATCAGTGCTTTTAGTCGAGCTTTTGAATAACGCTGATAGTAACGCGCAAACTGTGTCATCTAACGTCCTTGTGAAAAAATTTTAGCCATCAGCTAAATGTCAGCTTTGCACACTATTATGAACCCAGCTGTTGTAAACACCCCTTTGAGAGGGTGAAGCCCTTTCCCCTCTCTTTCTTTTTTCTTCCCTTAGATGGCTCGGTCTGTGTAGAGCTCAACATTGGTCAGTTGCGCTACTTCATTGATGTAATCTACAACCTGCGTTGGCATCTGAAGATCTTTGATCACGGTTAAGTTGCGCAACATTGGAAAAATCATAACGTCATCCCAGCTAAGCTGCCCACCTCTATCCGAAGGCTTCGTCAGCTTAGGCAAATCATTTAAAACCTGCTCTACAAGGGCTTGGTGTTCAGCTGTATTGTCCAGAGCTTGCTCAAAACTGCACTCAATCATCGCTTCCTTGTTCACGCGATAAAAATCAATTGCCGATTGAGTTTCAAACTCAGGCAAACCGATCTGTACATTGCGAGGAAAAAGCAGAGAGAAAATCGCGCGATTAACTGACATCAGTGGTTGTGTGAAACGATCAGAATCACCACCTTCGACTATTACCTGATCAGCGCTGCCTAACTCATCCAACTTATGAGCGATATCAAGACTCTCGCCCATAGATTGGCCATCAATCTCTAGAATCGGCACCATTTTTTTGCCAACACGCTCAATACAGCTGTCGGCATCGTCGTTCAGCAGGTAGACCGACTCAAAATTAACCTGTTTGTATTTAGCGACCATGTCAGCACGGACACAGAATGGACAATGATCATATTGGAAAAGCTTCATAACAACTCTCTTACATCGGGGATGGCTTATTAGAGCACAACTTATCCATCAGTATGTATCAACCTAGATAAGATAATTGCTATTCTCTATTCAAAGATGTGAGAAGGAGTTTCAATGAACCAAGCCATTCAAGATCTCTATCCAGAGAGCCATAGCCACTGTTTCGGCTGTGGTCGATCAAACGCGGATGGATGGCACCTGAAAAGTTATGTAACAGGTGACACAACTCTAGCTCGCTTCACGCCAGAGCCTCAGTACAGTGGTGGTGTTCCTGGACACCTCTACGGCGGAGCTGTCGCCTCCCTACTCGACTGTCATGGCACTGCATCAGCGGCCGCTTTAAGCTACCTGCAGAAGCATGAAACACTCGAAAAAGATGCAAAGATTCAACGCCACGTTACGGGGCAGTTGAACATCAAATACCTTACCCCCACTCCAATGGGCGTAGAGTTGCAGCTGCATGGCGAGCTGCTATCCATCGAGGGGCGTAAAGTGCGAGTTAAGTTGACCTTATCCGCCAATGAAACGCTCTGTGCAGAGGCTGAGATGGTTGCGTTTGGCGTTGAGTGATTGTTGGAGCGGTCTTGTAAAGGCCGCGATTGGTATTCATTAGAGTTTATCTGAAAGCAACAGTGACTGGCTTCAGCCTGTCATCTGCTTTTTCGGTGTTTTCCAGATAGGCATTAAATTCTCACGGCGGATGACAGGCTGAAGGGCAGTCACCGTCAATACCGCTCACACAAAGAAGAAGGCTAGCCGACGCCAGTCGGATAGAAATGCTTTTGATCTTAGGAGATATCGCGGCCTTTTCAAGACCGCTCCAACGTTTTGAATGGATCTTGGGTCGATTAGTATCGACCCGCCATGTCATCCATTGAGATCGGTTTGATCTTACTGCCCTGTCCGGCACAGCCGAAGGCTTCGAAACGATCTTTGACGATACCTGAGGCTGCATCGCGGGCTGCGGCTAGGAATTTACGTGGGTCAAACTCGCTCTTCTTCTCGGCCATCATACGGCGCATAGCACCGGTCATTGCCAAGCGAATGTCGGTATCAATGTTGACCTTACGAACACCGTTTTGAATCCCTTTAACGATCTCCTCTACAGGGACACCGTAGGTCGGTTTCAACTCGCCACCAAACTCACGAATGATCGCTAACCACTCCTGTGGCACGCTGGAACTACCGTGCATCACCAGATGGGTGTTCGGGATTGCTTTATGAATCGCCGCGACACGATCAATTGCGAGAATATCGCCCGTCGGTGGGCGTGTAAATTTGTACGCACCGTGGCTGGTACCAATCGCAATTGCTAGGGCATCGACGCCAGTTTTCTCAACAAAGTCTTTAGCTTCATCAGGGTCGGTCAGCATTTGATCATGGCTCAAAATACCCTCAGCACCCTGACCATCCTCTTCACCGGCTTCGCCCGTCTCTAGCGAACCAAGACAGCCTAGCTCACCTTCCACCGATACACCAACAACATGCGCCATTTCACAGACTTGTCGAGTGACATCGACGTTGTATTCGTAGGTGGATGGCGTTTTACCATCGCTCATCAAAGAACCATCCATCATGACACTGGAGAAACCAGAACGGATCGACTGCATACAGACTGCAGGTGATGCACCGTGATCCTGGTGCAGGACAACCGGAAGATCTGGGTGAGTCTCGATAGCCGCCAAAATCAGATGGCGAAGATAAGCTTCACCGGCGTAGGTACGAGCGCCAGCTGATGTCTGCAGAATGACAGGACTGTCTGTGGCCTGCGCTGCTTGCATGATCGCTTGTACCTGCTCAAGGTTGTTTACGTTAAACGCAGGAACGCCGTAGCTATTCTCTGCAGCGTGATCAAGTACCTGACGTAGGGATACTAGTGCCATTATTTACCTCCGAAGAGTCGATTAAGTTATTGAATTGATGGGTTAAGCCACCAACTCTGAAAAGTCTTGAATGACGCGATCGGGGTTAGCCGATTCTATCGGTTCACCCATGTTGTAACCGTAAGGAAGCAGCCAAACATCAATGCCTGCATTACGCGCCGTAGCAGCATCAATCGAGGAGTCACCCACAAACAGTGCATCCTCTGCTGAGATTTGCCACTGCTCAAGGCAGTCTAAAATTGACGTTGGGTCAGGCTTCTTAACGGGAAAACTGTCGCCACTGACTACAATATCGAAGAGTTCCGTTAAGCCGTGAGCCGCTAACACACGATCGGTATATCGGCTCTCTTTATTGGTAACCACTGCCAACTTGACCCCTTCAGACCCAAGCTTTTTAACCACCTCTAAAACATGTGGATAGAGGTAACTGGTGGTACCGCAGCAGCGTTGATAGTGCTTATCAAAGACAGGTAGTGCGCCTGCCAAAATAGGTCCAGACTCAATCTCTTCAATGGATTGGTTGTGGATGTAAGCCAGGGCTTTAATCAACAGCGCACGTGTGCCGTGCCCTATCCACGAGTTGACCTGTTCTTGAGTCACCCTTGCATAACCACACTCTTCTAAAGTGGCATTGGTGGCATCATAGATCTCCGGCGCCGTCTCGACTAAGGTACCGTCAAGATCAAATAACATCGCTTTATACATTTCTGATACCCCTAAACTCGCTGGCGAACAGCATCAGCAACTGCGTTAGCAGTAATGCCGAAGTACTCATAGAGAACAGGAGCCGGTGCTGAATCACCAAAGCTGTCGATGCCTACAACACCACCTTTTCTGCCCACATATTTGCGCCAGAAATCGGTATGCGCTGCTTCCACTGCAACCGCAGGAAGGTCCGATGGAATCGTCTGCTCTTGGTAATCTTCAGATTGGCGATCAAACAGATTGGTACAAGGCATTGAGACAACGCGAGTTGAGATACCCTCAGCGGCTAATGTCTCTTGAGCTTGCAACGCTAACTGCACTTCAGAACCGGTTGCCATGATCACCGCTTGTGGACTGGCCATATCAGAGAGGATGTATCCGCCTTTGCGAACTTTGTCTGCATCAGAGGCCTCTTTAAGTAATTTAGGCATCCCCTGTCGTGATAGCGCTAGAGCAGAGGGACCATCCTGTCGCTCAACCGAGTACGCCCATGCCGTGGCCGTTTCAAGGGCATCACAAGGACGCCAGACATCAAGTCCAGGAATAATGCGTAAGCTTGGAACGTGCTCGATACTCTGGTGTGTTGGGCCATCTTCACCCAGACCAATCGAGTCATGAGTAAAGACATGAACCACACGCTGTTTCATCAGTGCAGCCATTCGAATCGCATTACGAGAGTAATCACTAAACGTGAGGAAGGTACCGCCATAGGGTAGGTAGCCACCATGCAGTGCCATACCGTTCATAATCGCAGCCATACCAAACTCACGAACCCCGTAGGAGAGGTGGTTACCCCAGGTATCTCGACCCGCATAGGTCGCTGTTTTGAAGTTTGTCAGGTTCGAACCGGTCAAATCAGCACTGCCGCCAAAAAACTCTGGAACAAGAGGTGCGATAGCATCTAGCGCATTTTGACTCGCTTTACGAGTCGCTACGTCCCCTTCTGCTGCAGCAATCTGAGCCATGACATCGGCAATATTAGATTGATACTCGTCGCTCAACTCACCGGTCATACGACGTCTGAATTCCGCCGCTTTTTCAGGGAATGCCTTAGCATACTCAGCGAATCGGTGATCCCATTCAGCTTCAGCGGCTCTGCCTGAATCAGTGCAGTCCCAAGCGCTCCTCACGTCGCTAGGAATCTCAAATGGCGCATGATTCCAATTCAGTGCAGCGCGTGTCGCAGCGACCTCGTCGGCACCCAGTGCGGCACCATGAACGTCGTGTGTACCGACCTTATTGGGCGACCCTTTACCGATTTCGGTTTTAGTACAGATCAACGTCGGTTTACCATCAGCTAATACCGCTTGAGCTTTGGCTGCTCGAATTGCAGCATCGACAGCTGACGCATCGTGACCGTTTACATCACGAATCACATTCCAGCCATAAGCTTCAAAACGTGCCGGCGTATCATCAGCAAACCACCCTTCGACGTGGCCATCAATCGAGATACCGTTATCGTCGTAGATCGCGATGAGTTTAGACGTTCTCAGAGTCCCAGCCAGGGAGCAGACTTCGTGGCTTATACCCTCCATCATGCAGCCATCACCCAAGAAACAGTAGGTGAAATGGTCCACGATGGTGTGGCCTGATTCATTAAATTCAGCTGCCAACATCTTCTCTGCAAGTGCCAAACCGACAGCATTCGAGATACCCTGACCTAATGGACCCGTCGTAGTCTCCACACCCGCTGTAATGCCCACTTCAGGGTGTCCTGGTGTCTTAGAGTGCAGTTGACGGAACTGTTTAAGTTCATCGATTGGAAGATCGTATCCCGTTAAATGCAGCAGTGCATAGATCAACATTGAACCGTGACCATTAGAGAGAACAAAACGGTCGCGATCTGGCCAGTGTGGATTGGCTGGACTGTGTTTCAAGTGACGGTTCCAAAGAACCTCTGCAATTTCTGCCATACCCATCGGTGCACCTGGGTGTCCCGATTTTGCGGCTTCGACGGCATCGATCGCTAGAAAGCGAATCGCATTGGCCATCTCATTTGCCATAGCGGCATTCGGTGCTGTTCTGTTCATCTGTTGCTCCTAATTAGCGACGGCCTTAACCACGACCCAAGGCGCGATTACGACGTTCCATCATGCGCCATACAAAGGGTGTGAAGATCAACTGCATTGCCAGCTCCATCTTGCCCCCAGGGACAACAATGGTATTGGCACGTGACATGAAGCTATTGCCAATCATGTTCAAGAGATACTGGAAGTCGATCCCCTTAGGGTTAGCAAAGCGGATAATCACCATGCTCTCATCGGCAGAAGGGATGTCCCGAGCGATGAAAGGGTTAGAGGTGTCGACCATCGGTACGCGTTGGAAATTCACATGCGTATGTTCAAATTGAGGGCAGATGTAGTGAATGTAATCAGGCATGCGGCGCAGAATCGTATCCGTTACCGCTTCAGCACTGTAACCACGCTGGTTCTTATCGCGCCAAAGCTTCTGCGTCCACTCAAGGTTGATGACGGGAACCACACCGATACGTAGATCTGGGTATTGGGCTATATCGTTCTGCTCAGTTTTCACCGCGCCGTGCAGGCCTTCATAGAAAAGGATATCGGTATCTTTATCGATCTCTTCCCAAGGTGTGAAGGTGCCTGGCTCTTGTCCGTAAGGCTCAGCCTCATCTTGGTTGTGCAGGTAGAAGCGTTTTTTACCGGTACCCGTCTCAGAGTAGCTTTTAAACAGGCCTTCGAGCTCATCAAACAGGTTGTTCTCTGGACCAAAGTGGCTGAGATGTTTATTGCCCGCTGCATCGGCTTGCGCCAACTGCTTTTTCATTTCGGTACGATCGTAACGGTGGAAGCTATCGCCTTCGACAATCGCGGCTTTAACATTTTCACGACGAAAGATGTTTGAGAATGTGCGAGTAACGGTTGAAGTACCTGCACCTGATGAGCCGGTAATCGCAATAATTGGGTGACGTTCTGACATAATGTTTCTCCAGGTCCAGTAACTTAATCGCGGAATAGACTGCGTTCAGCAAAGAGCGGCATATCTTCGCCTTTCTCTTCGATCGGTTCGTTGTGGTAACGCTCAATGCGCTCGACCTCGTTTTTAGAACCAAACACCAAACCTATGCGTTGGTGAAGCTCAGTCGGTTTCACATCCAGCATTGGGTAGCTGCCTGTACTGGCACGACCACCGGCCTGCTCGATAATCATACCGACAGGATTTGCCTCATAGAGCAGTCGTAACTTACCGGCTTTGCTTGGATCTTTGGTGTCACGTGGATACATGAAGACACCACCACGCATTAGGATACGGTGCGCCTCCGCTACCATCGAAGCGATCCAACGCATGTTGAAGTCTTTACCGCGCGGACCCGTCGATCCCGCAAGACACTCATCTACGTAACGTTTAACGGGCGCTTCCCAGAAACGGCTATTAGAGGTATTGATCGCGAACTCTTGAGTCTCCTCAGGAATGGTGATGCTGGGGTGAGTCAACATAAACTCACCTAAAGCGGGATCCAGAGTAAAACCAACTACACCGTTACCCACCGTAAGAATCAGCATGGTCGAGGGACCATAAAGCGCGTATCCCGCCGCTACCTGTTGTGATCCGGGCTGAAGAAATACCTCTTCTTGAATAGGCGCTGTTGCATCATCCGGTGCACGAAGAATCGAGAAAATACTGCCCACCGAGACGTTCACATCAATGTTCGATGAGCCATCGAGTGGATCAAATACAATCAGATAGCGACCTTTCGGATTCCCCTCTGGGATATCCAGCGCCTCATCCATCTCTTCCGAGGCCATGCCGAGAAGATGTCCGCCCCACTCGGTCGTTTTGATGAAGATGTCATTACTGAGCACATCCAGTTTCTTCTGAGCCTCACCCTGGACATTGATACTGCCACCAGCATCTTCATTGTGCTCACCATGCAGGCCCGCTAACTCGCCATAAGCGACAGCTTTCGCGATCTGCTTACAGGCCATCGCAACATCCAAAATCAAGGCGTTAAAATCACCGCTGGCGCTTGGGTAACGACGACGCTCCTCAATGAGGTATTGAGTTAAGGTCGTTCTATTGGTTCTAAATGGCATATCAGTTGCCTCTTATTATTTTTAAAAATCGGTATCCTTAAGCGATCAGTTGAGCCAACTGCTCTAAACTCACATCGCTTAATGAAGGAACAATTAAGTCAGCCCCTGTGAAATCATGGTGCTTGGAAAACTCATTAGGGGTTATTACAGTAGCCAATTCGGCGCCTTTAGCGGCTCTTAACCCATTGTTGGTATCTTCAATGGCGATAGCTTCTGCCGATGAGACACCAAGACGCTCCAATGCTTGAAGGTAGACACTGGGGTCCGGTTTTTTATTCGGAGCAGTTTCTGCGTTTTCGACAACGGTGAACGTCTCCTGCCAGTCATCGCCCATGGCGTGAGAGAGCAGTGCTTCTATATTGGCTGGACTGGTCGTTGTGGCGATGGCTAGCTTTAAACCAGCAGACTTCGCGGCTTTAATTAGCTCTAAAACACCAGGGCGCATCGCAACCTCTCCGCAAGCAACCATCTCTTCATAACGAGCAGTTTTAGTGGCATGCAGCTCTGGAATGATTGAGTCGATGCGCTCTTCGCTGACTTGAACACCTCGATCAGGCCGTTGGTTCCAGTAGTGACGAATTCGCTCTTTGCCGCCCGAGACTTCAAGCAGCTCTGTATAGGTCTCTAAATCCCATAACCAAGTGAGGCCCGCTGTTTCAAAGGCATAGTTGAAAGCAGCCATATGCGCCATTTCGGTGTCTGCCAATGTACCGTCGACATCAAAAATTAACGCTTTAAGTGCCATTTAATACCTTCAGTTATATTCTTATGTTTATTTTCTATTAACTAAGAGTATTCAGTGTGCTAAGTAAGCGCAATTAAAATGAGGTTATATTAGGATTAAGAAATCACTTAACTAACAACCGACGTAAAAAAGCCCCGATGCTTTTACATCGAGGCTTACTAAATAAAAGTTAATCTGCCATCAAATCTCTATCCGCGTCCCACCCCTTTGATTTTGCATGAACAATGGCTTGTTCTTGAATATGTAGGTAACGCACTCGGATCTCATCTGGCAACTGACTGACAGAAAATCCATAATTCTCCCACTCATCATTGACCTGACGCCAGAGTGTCTCCAGCCCCTGCACTAACCAACCCTCACAACTTTCCGTTTCCGGAATCAAACCAAAAGCCCAAGCATCCCTGATGATTTTTCCGGTATCGGTCATCCCTCCGTAAAGGTCATTGTGAATGCCGACGTATGTTTTTGATTTTTGCATAACGACTCCTAACAGGTCAGGCTGGCAAATAAGCTGGGTAGCTTTTCTGGCAGACGATCAACGTTATCGACCACCGTATAGTTATTGGCCCCAAAAATTCGTTTAACATAACTATCAGCATTGGGGTCTAAGGTTAAGCAATAGGTTAAAACACCTTGGCTGTACAGCTCTTCGACAGCTTTCTTGGTATCGTGCCTAAGGTGTTGGGGATCACGCTCATCGATATCAGCTGGTTCCCCATCTGTGACCAACAGGAGCAGCTTGCGGCGTTCAGGTTGTTTCATCAAAAGACTTCCAGCATGTCGCATGGCTGCTCCCATACGAGTTGACAGCCCTCCCGTCATTCCTGCAAGACGACTTTTTGCTTCGTCATTAAAGCTCTGATTAAAATCTTTAAATTTAAAGTATTGAACATCGTGTCGACCATCAGAAGCGAATCCATGTATCGAAAAAGGATCACCGATGCCATTGATCGCGCTTGAAACCAGCGTCGCTGCTTCACGCGTCAACTCAAGCACACTTTTATCAGATCCCTCCATGGTCTCATTCGTCGACTCAGATAGGTCCAACAATACAGTCACTGCAAGATCGCGATTTTTGACAACATTACGCATTGTGATTCTGGGGTTGGGTTGTTCACCCATTCTGATGGCAATCATCGCATCGATGGCCGCATTCAGATCAATCTCATCACCATCTTCCATATTTCGCTCTCTTTGAACGCCATCCGGTGAGAGAAGATCAACAACCTGTTTAATTTTCTGCACTATCGGCTTATGTTCTTGAAAGATCCGATCAATCGTTTCTGGATCCCCTTTTTGAGCTCTTTTTTCGTACACCGTTGCCCAATCGGGTCGGTATAACTGCACCTGATAATCCCACTCCTGATAGTGGTATGGATCTGAAATAGGCTCTTTACCCCAGCGGTCATTAAAAGACTCGGTCGCTTCACCTGCATCCTCATAAGGCATGAACTCTGTCGCGCATACCCAAACTTCTTGGGCATCATCGCCCGCTAGCTCACAGTCCACCTCATTCGCCATTTCGACGGCACTGACATACTTTCTTACCTGTCGTTGCGAGGCGGGAATATACTCCAGACCATGCTCAGCTAGATTGAAAGGCTCAAACTCCCAAACAAAACGATTATCATCACGATAAGGTGTGCGCATGGACTGCAGAATACGTAGACTGGGCACCTCTTTACGGTCATCAAATAGAGCAAAAAGCGCCAGTCCTAACTGAAAGCTGATTTCAGAAGAGTCTTTTTTAGCAGAAATTTCATGATGAAACTTGGCCGATAATTCATTCAACTCTGGATCGTCTGATCTTACTGTTTCATCCATCAGCATCAATGCAAACTGACCCAACCGCTGTAAGGTTGGGTGTTCCTCACGGCCCTCCGGCTCAATTGACAGTAACGCTTGCCAAGTGGAACGCAGTCCAGGAAAGTCTTGCATCGCACAATACTCAACCCTGGCATCTTCGATCAATGCGATAAAGAACATCTGCGCCTGACTAAGGCCGCTAGCATCCATTCGGTCAGTCGTATAACTCATATGAGCAGCAGCGTGTGCCACTTGAGCACGATATAACGAGACGCCATCCACCTGGTTGAAATCATCAACCGCATCTGGCAAATGCATAACATGATGTTCAATGTAAGGTTTAAAGTCTTCGTAATCTGCAGAGGTGGGACGAAGAAAAAAATCTCTTCCCCATAAAGCCCTTAAGTAAAAATTTAATTTGCGTTGCGCATCAATAAACAGCGTACCCTTGCGCTCTTGTTGCAGCATTTTTTGACTATCAGCGGTCTTGAGCTCGAAATAACTGACTAGATTAACAAAATCTCTTCGATAAGCATCCGCCCCAAAGTTAGCCCAACGTCGAAGTCCTGAAAGCGTCAGCTTTGATAGCAGCTCATCCATATGATTCAGCATCGGCCTAAGGCCGCGAGCTGCCTTAGCAGACAATTGATGGATGAGAGTAAGGTACCCTCTCAGCAATTCAGGATCACCAAGACGATTTGCAGCAATCGGCAGGGATTGCAACAACAGAGTAATGACTTCACCAGAGGTCATCGAAGAGAGTTTCATGGCTGCATGAATACAGTCACTCATGACATCCTCACCACACTCTTTCACGACCTGTGGCATGCATTCAATAAACGCGATCACGAGCTCTTTACCACGACCTAGATTCGCCAAACTCTGTGCACCCTCAAGATAGTCTTGTAAGGCAGGCGATGACATCACTCGTGCGGCTTCATGAAAGTGACTCTCTAAAACATCGTTCATTTCTGGAGCGATGCTCTCAAGAGATTGACGATACTGGTCCATGTCGATACTCATCGGTGCTGCCCCTGTTAGCTCACAAAAAATGTGTTGACTGCAGCATCTAGGGTTTCTCGCATATCTGGATCATCGGTCAATGGTGTCACTAGCGTCATTTTGCACGCAGACAACGGATCTACACCTTCAGCGATCATCTGCCCAGCATAGACAAGCAAACGAGTTGATATTCCTTCATCAAGGCCGTGCCCTTTCAAATTCCTCGCACGGTGGGCTATTTGAACCAATTTATTGGCGATATCAAGACCCACACCTGTCTCTTTATCTACAATTTCAGCTTCATCAGAATCTTTCGGATAGTCAAAGTTCATCGCACCAAATCGCTGTTTAGTGGATTGTTTAAGATCTTTCATCAGGCTTTGATAACCGGGGTTATAAGAGATAACCAATTGAAAATCAGGGTGCGCCTCGATCAGTTCCCCTTTTTTATCCAAAGGCAGTGTTCTGCGATGGTCAGTTAAGGGGTGAATCACAACAGTGGTATCTTGTCTTGCTTCAACGACCTCATCCAAGTAACAAATTGCCCCTATTCTGGCAGCTGTCGCTAATGGACCATCCTGCCAATGGGTACCGTCCTTATCGAGCAAAAAACGTCCAACCAGATCTGAGGCCGTCATATCTTCGTTACAGGCAACCGTAATCAGAGGACGCTTCAGTTTCCAGGCCATATACTCCACAAATCTTGATTTGCCGCATCCCGTTGGCCCTTTGAGCATCACCGGCATACGTCTTGCATAGGCGGCTTGATACATATCGACCTCATTGCCTACCGCCTTATAAAAGGGTTCGTCCTTGATAATGTATTGATCCGTATTCACTGCACTCATACTCTTACCTTTTGTATTCATTGAGAGCAAAACCCCCTCATTAGAGGGGGTATCTATAGCGTTATACTGGGTTGCCTCGGTAAACCACCATCTCAGCACCTTTTGACTGAGCATAGTTGTCATAACCGACCAACCTAACGTGGTTATTAGGGTGGGCTTGGTGGCAAGCTTCAGCCTCATTCAGAACTCGATCAACGTCTGTCTCACCGAACAGTGGCAACTTCCACATGTACCAGTAGTGATCGAACGCATTCTCTGGCTCTGTATGCTCTATCGCCGGGTTCCATCCCTTAGACACGATGTACTCAACTTGCTTTCGAATTTGTTCAGCATTCATCTCAGGCAGGTAAGAGAATGTCTCGAATTTACGGCTATTCACATCACTCAGGCTTGATGCGTAATCTTGCATTTCACTCATCATCTATTCCTCAACTCTAATAAGAGCTCAATTTATTAAGGAGGGTTTCTAAGGAACCCTCCTGTTACTTTATTTATGAGAGACGTCTAGCTTATCGACCGTATCGAATTCAAACTTGATCTCTTTCCAGGTTTCCATAGCAACTTTTAGCTCAGGGCTGTGCTCGGCTGCAGAGAGAAGGATTTGTTTACCATCTTTCTCAAGTTCAGCACCGTGATTTCGCGCTTCAACACAGGCTTCAAGAGCCACACGGTTCGCAGCTGCACCTGCGGCATTACCCCACGGGTGACCCAAAGTACCACCACCAAACTGTAGAACTGAGTCATCACCAAAAATGTTAACCAATGCAGGCATGTGCCAAACATGGATACCGCCCGAGGCAACCGGAATAACACCCGGCATAGATCCCCAGTCTTGATCAAACATAATGCCGCGACTGCGATCCTCTTTTGTAAAAGAGTCACGCATTAGATCGATCCAGCCCAAGGTCGCCTCACGGTCACCTTCCAACTTACCAACCACCGTGCCAGAGTGAAGATGGTCACCACCGGAAAGACGAAGCATCTTAGTCAGCACTCGGAAATGGATACCGTGATTAGGGTTGCGGTCTAGAACAGCGTGCATGGCACGGTGAATGTGCAACAACATGCCATTTTCACGACACCAATTTGCTAGACCTGTGTTAGCGGTAAAACCACCGGTCAGATAATCGTGCATAATGATCGGGGCGCCGATCTCTTTTGCGTATTCGGCACGCTTATACATCTCTTCCGGAGTTGGCGCTGTCACGTTCAGGTAGTGACCTTTACGCTCACCCGTTTCAGCTTCGGCTTTTTCAATGGCTTCCATGACAAAATCAAATCGTTGTCTCCAGCGCATGAACGGTTGAGAGTTAACGTTCTCATCATCCTTGGTAAAATCGAGACCACCGCGAAGACACTCATAAACTGCTCGTCCGTAGTTTTTGGCTGACAAACCCAGCTTAGGCTTGATGGTGCACCCCAACATTGGACGACCGTATTTGTTCATAATGTCGCGCTCTACCTGAATGCCGTGCGGTGGTCCACCACAGGTCATTACATAGGCGACTGGAATACGAACATCTTCCAATCGCAAAGAACGCACTGCCTTAAAGCCAAATACGTTACCAACAAGAGAGGTCAATACATTGACAACAGAGCCCTCTTCGAACAGGTCAATTGGGTAGGCAATGAATGCGTAGAACGCCTCGTCATTACCAGGAACATCCTCGATAGCGTAAGCGCGGCCTTTATAGTACTCAAGATCAGTGAGCAGATCTGTCCACACGGTCGTCCAAGTACCGGTAGAAGACTCTGCCGCAACTGCTGCTGCCGCCTCTTCACGTGGCACTCCATCTTGTGCAATTACCTTAAAACACGCCAGAAAGTCCGTATCTTTTGGTGTGTAATCGGGCATCCAATACGTCTCACGGTACTCCTTTACACCTGCTTGATAGCTTTTTGCCATGGTCAATTTCTCCTGTTGGATTAAACCTTGATTATTGTTGTGCTGTTTGAGTGCCAGGCTGAAATCAACTTAGCAATCGCATAGGAGAGACGTTATGGGAAAGTAATGTTAAGAACAACACAAACTTTCTTATCAAAATGATAAGTGATTACTTAACATTAATATTCAATCAGGAATTAAATAGATACTGTTTACATTAAGGTTAAACTTAACTATTTTGAATAAACCACAATAAATAACTCAAAGCATTAATCGGAGGAGCCAGTGCGTAATACCACCTTTCGTCAGCTCAGAGTCTTTAATGAAGTCGCAAAACAGCTGAGTTTCATTAGAGCCGCGGAATCTCTTCACCTAACTCCCCCGGCGATTACCATGCAAATTAAAGAGCTTGAAAGTAACGTAGGCATGCCGTTGTTTGATCGTGCTGGCAAAAAAGTCACGCTAACCACAGCAGGTGAATATATGCTGGTCTACGCTAGAAGAATCCTAGCGACCGTTAAAGACGCTGAAGATGCTGCAGCAAGATTAATTCACGCAGAAGCTGGAACAATTACGATAGGGATTGTTAGAACCGCAAAATACTTCATGATGCACCTTATTTCTGAATTCATTGAAGAACATAAGAGTGTCGACATAAAGCTATCGATTGGTAATCGTGAACAGCTGCTCAAATCTTTGCAAAACAATGAAGTTGATCTCGCTATTATGGGTCGACCACCCAAAGAGATGCGGACCCGAAATGAACCCTTTGCGGCTCACCCACACGTTTTTGTGGCCGCGCCCACAAACCCGTTATTTTTAAGAAGCCTGGATGAGCGGTTAACACCCGAGGAGCTGCGAGATATCCCGTTTATTGTTCGTGAAGAGGGCTCAGGCACACGAGCAGCGATGGAACGCTTTTTCGAGGGGAGAAGTATTGAACCGCATTATAAGTTTGAACTGGATTCCAACGAAATGATCAAACAGGCCGTAATGGCCGATCTGGGGATAGGATTTGTGTCACAGCACACAGTCGGTTTAGAACTGGAGCACCAAAAACTGGGGATACTCAATGTCGATGGCGCACCCATTGTTAGAGCCTGGAACCTTGTGCATACACAATCGAAGGTACTCTCCCCTGCTGCAGAGGCGTTCCGATACTTTATGCTTGAGCGTGCAGAGAGCTTCCTAGCTGAGCAGTTTGGGCGGTTAGAGTAAGCTTGGGGCGATCTTTTCGGTGACTGGCCTTCAGCCTGTCAACCGCATTTCTATCCGACTAGCGTCGGCTAGCCTTCTTCTTTGTGTGAGCAAAGAAGAAGCAAGAAAACACACCCCGCTCCTTCGGCCTTCGGCACACTGCGCGCGATACTCTTTTTCTAACATCAAAAGGCACATTTCAGAGCCTGCTCCGTGCAGGCGCTGAAACTCTCGCCCATCCGGGGCTCGATCCTTTCAACGTCTTAACGAAAAAGAGCACCGTGCTCGTTCTCAGTCGGACGGGGAACGGGGTGCCAGATTCGAATCTGGCACTGTTGGAGCGGTCTTGAAAAGGCCGCGATGGGTATTAAGTTAAGCTTAGCTATTGGCACCGGTGTCTGGCTTTAGCCTGACATCCACTTTCTCAGCGTTTTCCAGATTATTAGTAAATCTTACCAGCGGATGACAGGCTGAAGGCCTGTCACCAAATATCGCGGCCTTTTTAAGACCGCTCCAACTTAGATTACTTACGCGCTGCTTTAAGTGTATCCGCAATCATAAACGCCAACTCAAGTGACTGGTCAGCATTAAGGCGTGGGTCACACTGGGTGATGTAGCGCTCTGCCAGGGCAGATTCTGTGATTTGGTAGGCACCACCGACACACTCAGTTACATGGTTACCAGTCATCTCAAAATGAACACCACCGGCGTAGCTACCCTCTGCCTTGTGAATCTCGAAGAAGGCTTTCATCTCAGAGAGAATCGCATCGACCGAGCGGGTTTTGTAACCGCTGCTAGCTTTTACCGTATTGCCGTGCATCGGGTCGTTGCTCCAGACAACATTCACGCCCAGATCATTCACAGCACGCACTAGCTGTGGAAGGTGATCGCCGATCTTATCGGCACCCATGCGGGCAATCAGATTGATACGACCCGCTTCGTTCTCTGGGTTTAGAATCTCTAATAGACGTTTTAAATCATCCACTTGAGTGGTTGGGCCCACTTTTACACCGACCGGGTTTTGAACACCACGCAAGAACTCAACGTGCGCATGATCAGGCTGACGAGTCCGATCACCAATCCAGAGCATGTGCGCTGAACAGTCATACCAACCGTTGGTCAAACTGTCTTGGCGCGTCAACGCCTCTTCATAAGGCAGCAACAGTGCTTCGTGTGAGGTGTAGAGCGTTGTCTCAGAGAGCTGCGGCGTATTGTCTGAATTCAATCCACAGGCCGCCATGAACGACAACGCTTGATCGATCTGTGCGGCTAGCGCTTCATACTTTTCATGCGCAGGCGACTGAGACACGAAGCCTTGGTTCCATTTATGAACCTGATGCAGATCGGCAAAGCCACCACGTGAGAAGGCGCGCAGTAGGTTTAACGTTGCTGAGGATTGATGATAAGCCTTCAACATACGCTCAGGATCTGGAATACGCGCTTCTGCCGTGAACTCGGCCGAGTTGACGTTGTCACCACGGTATGAAGGTAGCTCGACACCATCAATCGTCTCAGTATCGCTAGAGCGAGGTTTAGCGAATTGGCCAGCAATTCGCCCTACTTTTACTACAGGACAACTACCCGCGAAAGCCAACACAACGGCCATCTGCATTAGCAATTTAAAGGTATCTTTGATCTTATCAGCACTGAACTCGTTAAAGCTCTCTGCACAGTCACCACCCTGTAACAGAAACGCTTCACCACGACTGACACGTGCTAGATCAGCTTTTAAAGATCGGATCTCTCCTGCAAAAACCAGAGGTGGCTGTTGTTTCAGCTCAGCCTCAATCGATTGCAGTGCCGTTAGGTCTGGGTAAGTCGGTAACTGTTTAACCGGCAGATCGCGCCAGCTATTGGGCGTCCATACGCTCATGTGAAAAATTCCTTTAGGTGGTGATTAAAGAGGTTTCTAGTCTACTAAATTAATGCCAACAACTGCAGTAGGTAGAGCCCGAAAGTTATCGTGATCATCGACACAAAGGTCGTCAGAACGATGATGTTGGCGGCAAGTTCATCGTCATCACCTGCAATTTTGGCCATCACATAACTGGCAGCCGCGGTAGGAGATGCTAGGAACAGAAACAGAGTCCCTAACTCCATTCCACTGATACCCAAGTAGGCGCCAATGGCCGTGAACAGCAGTGGTACCCAAATCAACTTGACCAGCGTAGCATTGACGGCCAACCAACCTGACAGACGAAAGGCTTTTAACGACAGCGTTGCGCCAATGCAGAGCAGTGCTAGTGGCAGTGACATAGACCCGAAGAGTTGAGCCGACTCCTCTACCCAGAGTGGCAATCGCAGATGCAAGAGTGACAGCAACGCACCGATTAACACCCCAATAATCATCGGGTTCAGCACCACCTCTTTCGCAACCACCAATGGTGTAGGACGATAGCGTGTACTGAAGACCGAAAAGAGCACGACCGAAAGACCGTTGTTTAGGATTCCCGCTAAACCAGCCATTAATCCGGCCACTTGCAGCCCCTCATTGCCATAAAGGCTCAATACCAGCGCCAGTGCGATAATGCCGTGATTACCTCTGAAACCAGCCTGAATAAAAACAGCACGCTGATCCGGTCGAATCCAACGATAGGCGATAAATCCCATGAGTATGACGACTGCGAAGTTCGCCAGGATGTAGTAGCCAAACAGAACGGAATCAAGCAGTCCAACCACGTCCGCTCGGTAGGTAGCTAAACCTAACAGAGTAGGCAGGGTTGCTTTGTAGACCAACATCGAGGCGCCACTGATGAAACCATCACTCAACAGGTTAAATCGTTTTAGCAGCAATCCGATGATGACCAGGGAGAAAATGGGGGCCGTAACAGCAAATATTTGAGCAAACAGCTCGAAGTGATTCATGCGATTCCAAGTCCATGTGGAGTAGACGTCTATTATGGCCGATACCGCACCTGCGAAACAGATAAAAACTGTGATTTTTTCTCTACTTACCTGCCCTAATCACTGATTGATCGCTACAATAGAATCTTTCTCATGCTATTTTCACTGGAGTCCAAGATTGTCAGGTCTAGATCAGTTTATTGCCCCAACTAAAGCCGGTGATTTGCGCCGTATTGGTGATGTAAAAGGGGCCGCCACCGGTTGGCTAATCGATCAGATACGCGACAAGCATCAGGGACCTATACTGATGCTCTGCAACGACAGTGAGAGCGCTAGCCGTATTCGTCGTGAGATACGCTTTTTTGCCGGTGACTCTCTGCCTGTGATGCTCTTTCCAGACTGGGAAACCCTAGCTTACGATAGCTTCTCTCCACACCAGGATATTACCTCCACTCGCTTAGAGACGCTGTACCGACTTCAAGGTTTAAAGTCAGGTGTCATTGTCGTGCCTGCTTCGACGGCGATGCAGCGTGTCGCCCCTAAAGAATTTGTCAGTGGCAATGTCTTCTGGCTTGAGAAAGGTCAGCAATTAGACGCCGACAGGATGCGTGAACAACTGATCGATGCAGGGTATAACCTAGTCGACACCGTTTATGAGCACGGTGAATTTGCTGTACGTGGCGCCATTATTGATCTCTACCCTACTGGCACTAGCGCGCCTCTTCGTATCGACCTATTTGATGATGAGATCGATACTCTAAGGACATTCGATCCGGAGACACAACGCTCCATTGAACAGATCGAGCGCATTCGCATTTTGCCGGCGCGTGAATACCCTTTCCACTCCAACGCGATTGATGGCTTTAAACAGCGCTGGCGTCAACGATTTGATGTCGATTATGGCAACTGCCCCATCTACCAAGACATCTCGAGCGGTTTAGCGCCGGCGGGGATCGAGTATTATCTGCCGCTCTTCTTTGAGCAGTGCTCTACCCTGTTCGATTACCTTCCTGAATCAACCCTTGTGATTCAGCAGAAAGGGATACTGGAGGCCGCATCACAATTCCATAGCGGTGTGGTAAGTCGACATAACGAACGCCAAGGCGATATCACTCGCCCAATCTTGACGCCAGATGAGCTCTTTTTAACACCGGATAACTTGGCAAGTGACCTAAAACGTTGGCCGGGAATCCGACTAAGTGCTGAGCCTGAAGAGGTTAAACCGGGGCGTGAGAATATCGGTGCGACTGAACCTCCCAGTTTAAGCACCTCTCCCACTGCGGCAGAGCCTCTGCGCCCACTGGCCAATCACCTAGACAAAGCCACTACTCCGGTTCTCATTCTTGCTGAATCAGCGGGCCGTCGTGAATCTCTATTAACGCAACTGCAAGCGATGTCGATCAAGCCTGTGCAACTCGACAGCTGGCACGCTTTTCAAAACAGCAATGAGTCACTCGCAATAAGCGTTGCACCGCTTGAACAGGGTCTTGCCATCAGTGATCAATTTGAGGTGATCTCGGAGGCACAGCTGTTTGGCAATCAGGTCTTCCAACGTCGTCGTCGCCAGCGTGAACAGAGCGATGCCGACCAAGCCGTTAAATCACTGTCTGAACTGAGCGTCGGGAATCCTGTGGTCCACATTGATCACGGCGTAGGTCGCTATCTCGGTCTGCAGACGATCGATTTGGATGGATCAGCCACCGAGTTTCTGACCCTGCAGTACGCGAATGATGCCAAACTCTATGTTCCGGTCTCCTCTCTGCATCTGATTAGCCGATACACCGGTTCCAGTGAAGAGTCTGCACCGCTGCACCGTCTTGGCACAGAGCAGTGGTCCAAAGCGCGCCGTAAAGCGGCCGAGAAGGTACGTGATGCAGCTGCCGAGCTGTTAGATATCTATGCACGTCGTGCCGCTCGCCAGGGGTATCAATACAGCATTGATGATGCTATGTACGATCAATTCTCACGTGCATTCCCATTCGAAGAGACGCCAGATCAAGCGATGGCCATTGAAGCGGTGCGCCGAGACATGCAAGCCGTGCAACCGATGGATCGTCTAGTCTGCGGTGATGTTGGCTTTGGTAAAACTGAAGTGGCTATGCGGGCAGCCTTCATTGCGGCACAAGCTGGCAAACAGGTCGCTGTATTGGTACCAACTACCCTACTCGCCCAGCAGCACTTTGAGAATTTCCGTGATCGTTTCGCCGACTGGCCTATGGAGGTTGATCTGATCTCTCGCTTCAAAACAGGCAAACAACAGGATCAGATCGCAGCCAAGGTAGAGGCCGGTCAGGTCGATATTTTGATTGGTACACATAAACTGATACAGGGCGATCTGAAATTCAGCAACCTAGGGCTGTTGATTATCGATGAGGAGCACCGTTTTGGGGTTCAGCAGAAAGAGAAACTCAAGTCGCTTCGCTCTGAGGTTGATATTCTCACGCTGACCGCGACCCCTATCCCTCGTACGCTGAACATGGCGATGTCGGGCATGCGTGATCTATCGATCATCGCGACGGCACCGGCTAAGCGTCTATCGGTTAAAACCTTTGTGCGTCAATCAGATCCAGCGCTGATTAAAGAGGCCATTCTGCGTGAGTTGCTTCGCGGTGGTCAGGTCTACTATCTGCACAATGAAGTGAAAACCATTGAACAGACCGCTAAAGAGTTGGGTGAGCTGATTCCAGAGGCCCGTATTGGTATCGGCCATGGCCAGATGCGTGAGCGTGAACTGGAACAGGTGATGAGTGACTTCTATCACAAGCGATTCAACGTATTGGTCTCCACCACCATCATCGAAACCGGTATCGACGTTCCTAACGCCAATACGATCATCATCGATCGCGCTGATAAATTTGGTCTGGCTCAATTGCACCAGTTGCGTGGACGAGTCGGTCGTTCGCATCATCAGGCTTACGCTTACCTGCTTACACCGCACCACAAGGCGATGACTTCAGATGCCACCAAACGTCTGGAGGCGATTGTCGAAGCGAGCACTCTAGGGGCAGGCTTTACCCTAGCAACCCACGACCTTGAGATACGGGGTGCCGGTGAGCTGTTAGGTGAAGAGCAGTCGGGTCAAATGCAGACAATTGGTTTCTCCCTCTACATGGAGATGCTAGAGCAAGCAGTAGAGTCGATTAAAGAGGGTAAAACACCCAACTTTGATCAGCCTCTTCATCACGGCTGTGAAGTAAACTTGCACCTACCGGCACTGATTCCCGATGACTATCTGCCGGATGTGCATAACCGATTGACGCTCTATAAACGCATTGCCAATGCAGCCAATGACGAAGAGTTGCGTGAGCTTCAGGTGGAGATGATTGATCGCTTTGGTCTGCTACCAACGCCTCTTCAGAACCTAATTCGACAGACTTCAATCAAGTTGCGGGCTGAAAAACTCGATATTATCAAGTTGGATGCTGGCGCTGGGTCAGGACGCTTGGAGTTTGCTGAGGAGACCTGTGTCGATCCTTACACCCTTGTAAAACTGGTGCAGACACAGCCAAAGGTCTATAAACTCGATGGGGCTACCGCGTTTAAGTTCAGTGTACCGATGGAAAACAGTGAAACTCGATTCCAGACAGTTGAAGCGCTGCTTGATACACTGACACCGGCAAGTGATTGATTTGAACCTTCAGGAGCATATTAAAGTGAGAGTGATTGCAACGACCCTTTTGCTATTGGCTGGTATCGGCCAAGCCGTGGCTGACGATGAGGCGGTCAAGCTAGCGGTTGCCCCTGAACTGATCAGTGAAGAGAGTCTCTACACTGTTGAAGTGGTTATTTTCAAACAGGCTGAAGCCGACAAAGAGAGCGAAACCTGGCCTGCCGACTTAGAAAGTATAGAATTCACCAACGCTGAGCTTCCTCTCGTCAATGATGGCGAACCCTTAGCCCTGAATGAAGAGTTGCCAATAACCACCTTTGCATTGACTGAACAAGCCAATCGATTGGCGCAAAAAGGGTATGAGCTGCTCTACCACAATAGCTGGCTGGATCAGTTTAAACCTGGCGCTAACCGCACCACTCTGTTATTGGATGCATTTGGAAACTTCGAAGGTACATTACGCATTGAGCGTCAGCGTTATCTGCATATCTACCCATCGATCAACTACTACCCTAACGGTTTAAGCTTGACCGACGAGCCCGCTGAAACGATCCGTTTTGAGGAGTCACGTCGCATGCGATCGAAGGATCTGCACTACATCGATCACCCCGTTCTGGGAATGCTGGTACTCTTTAGACCGGTCGAAGCGGTTGAGATGGAGGTCACCGATCTGGTGACCTCAACAGAGACAGCAAACACCGTAAACTAGTTCGACGGCGCCTCATTCGGGGCAATATGAATCGTAGAGGTTGGGAAAGCGATCTCTGCGCCACGCGCTTCAACCAGATTGATAATCTTAACCAGTACATCCTGCTTAACCGAGTGGAACTCCACCCAGTTAACCGTTTTGGTAAAGGTGTAGACCATGATATCGATTGATGAGGCACCAAAGTGGTTCAGGTTTACGATCAGAGTTTGGCTCTGATCGATGTCAGCATGGCTCTGCAACATCGATTTAATATCTGCAACAATCTGCTCAACCACAGCCGCATCGTCATAACGAACACCAATGGTTTCATAGATACGACGGTTGGTCATACGCGATGGATTCTCAACGGCAATACTGGCGAAGGTTGAGTTAGGGACGTAGAGCGGTCGTTTATCAAAGGTGCGAATTCGGGTTAAGCGCCAGCCGATCTCTTCAACTGTACCCTCAATCTCTTTGTCGGGGGAGCGAATCCAATCCCCCACTTTGAAGGGGCGATCCATGTAGATCATCAACCCACCGAAGAAGTTAGCCAGTAGGTCCTTTGCGGCAAAACCGACAGCCAAACCACCAACACCACCGAACGCTAGTATGCCTGAGACACTGACGCCCAAATGTTGAAGCAGCACCAAACCCGCAAACAGAAGGACGGTTAATCGCAGTAGTTTTGCGACCGCATCAGCGGTGGTTCGATCAACACCAGGACGACCAGAAACGCCATCCACTAACTGCTGCTCAACCCGCTTAATTAGACGGATCAACGTCCATGCCGCTAACAGAATATACGCTAGTGAGCGCAAAGATTGCGTCAGAACCAGGTCTATCTCGTCCAGTGCTCGAGCGGCAATATCGAGTGAGAGCGTAATACCCACCACCCAGACTAGAAGACTTAAAGGGGCACGCACGGTATCAATGAATACCTGATTCCAAACGGACGAGAGATTGTTGATAAAGGGAATCAGTCGATTCAACAAAGTATTGCTGACTAGAGAGACGATCAGTGTCATCAACAGAATCACAGCGCCTTGTAGCAACCACTGATATTGATTCAAGGCAGGAATAGCATTTAACAGTGGGTTAAGCACCCAACTCAACAATTCAGTCACTTAAAAACTCCAATAAACAATCAGTTAGACCAACTCTTTCGCCATCGTTCTTACGCGAGCCAATCGTTCAGAATCACTCGGGCGCTTAGGTCTAGCACGCATTCTTACAATTCGATCAGAACCAGTGTGCCCAAGGTTGGTTAGGTGCTGCAACACTTCTTGCGCACGCTCGGGTGCGTTGCAGACAAGCACCATGTCACAGCCAGCTGCCAGCGCGGCGTCGGCTCTATCAGAATAACTGCCAGTCTCTGCTGCCCCCTCCATAGAGAGATCATCACTGAAGATCACGCCATCAAAACTTAATCGCTCACGCAGTTGGCGTTGCAACCAAAACTCTGAGAAGCCTGCGGGCTGTGAGCAGACACTGGTGTATTTAATATGGGCCGGCATGACCGCATCCAAGCCGCGTTTAATCAACTTGGCAAAGGGCTGTAGGTCTTGAGCATCTATCTCAGCAAAACTGCGCTGATCTTCTGGAAGACCCAAATGTGAATCCACCTCCACCCAGCCATGCCCTGGAAAGTGCTTACCCGTGGTCGCCATGCCCGCTTCATGCATGCCTGACATGAAGGCTCCCGCCAGTGCTTCAACCTGTTCGCTATCGCTGCCAAACGAACGGTCGCCGATCACCTCTGAGTGGCCGTAATCGAGATCTAACACAGGGGCGAATGAGATATCGATGTCATAGTCGCGCAACTCTGTCGCCATCAACCAGCCAAACTCATGAGCCCAAGCGACCGCTTTGCTAGGGTTCTCTTGCCAAGCTTCACTGAATACTCGCATTGGTGGCAGTCGGGTGAAGCCCTCTTTAAATCGCTGCACACGACCACCCTCTTGGTCGACCGCCACTAACAGGTCAGGACGGACCTGACGGATCGACGTCATGAGCTGTCGAAGTTGTGCAGGGTTTTGGTAGTTACGAGCAAAGAGAATCAACCCTCCCACTTGGGGAGACTTGAGAGTCTCAACCTCAGCGGGCGTTAACTCAGTCCCAGCAATATCCAGCATTAGGGCGCCACTGCTCATTACTCTCTCCAATTAAGCCGTAATATTTACGATCATGTTGTTGTTGACCTGATCAAACAGCTCAATCAGATTCTGGTTTCTCATTCGGATGCAGCCGTGTGATTTAGGCACCCCCATCGGCTCACTGTCAGGTGTGCCATGGATGTATATGAAACGACTTAGTGTATCGACCTGACCACCACGATTGAAGCCGTACTCCATACCCTGTAGCCAGATGATTCGTGTCAAAATCCAATCTCGTTCTGGGTACTGCTTGGCTAGCGTTTCTGAATAGATTTCACCGGTTGATCGACGACCAACAAAGACACTGTTGGTCGGTGCAGATTCGCCAATTTTAAGCTTTACTTTGTGCTGCCCAAGCGGTGTACAGCCTGACCCTTTAATATTCCCCGGCCCGTTTAAAGCCGTTGAGACGCTCCAACTCTGCTCACCCGAATCGGTCAGTAACCTTAAGGTTTGATCAGCAATGGAGATCTCAATACGACTCATCAGCGCGCCCAGAAACGGCTCTGTGTCAGGCTCGACCACGCTTTACCAGCAACGCCAGTGACAGCAGAGATACCAAAGTGTTCGAGGCGCTCTTGTAGGCTCTGCTTCACCTGATAGCTCACTTTGTAGATATCAGCGTCATCGGCGGCATTAACCAGATAGTCATCACTGGTCTCTATCTGATCAATAAGACCATTGGCAATGGCGCGACGACCAAACCAGACTTCACCCGTCGCCACTTTCTCAATGTCTAAATCCGAGCGGTAGTCAGCGACAAACTCTTTGAAAAGAGCGTGCGTATCCTCTAGCTCCTCAACAAACTTTTCACGACCTTTATCAGTGTTCTCACCAAACATCGTTAGAGTTCGCTTGTAATCACCGGCCGTTAAGACTTCGTAATCGATGTCATTCTTCTTAAGAAGGCGATGAAAATTGGGGATCTGTGCAACCACACCAATGGAACCGATCAGTGCAAAGGGAGCTGCGATAATCTTATTGGCGATACAAGCCATCATATAACCACCGCTGGCAGCCACTTTATCGACACACACCGTCAGTGGAATCTGCTTACGACGAATGCGCTCGAGTTGTGATGCAGCCAAGCCATAGCCATGCACTAGACCGCCAGGGCTCTCTAGACGAACAACCACTTCGTCGACCTCTCTTGCCAACGTTAGAACCGCTGTGATCTCTTGGCGCATCTTGTCGACTTCAGAGGCTTGGATGTCGCCATCAAAATCGATGACATAGATTCGTTTTCGATCCTCTTCTGCTTGAGCATCGGACTTGGCCGCCTTTTTACGGGCCTTAGCCTCCTCTTTATCCTGCTTCTTTTGCGCTTTATGCATCTGTTTGAGGCGATGCTCATCCAATATGTGGTCTTCTAACGTCTCTTTTAGCTCGGTGAAGTGATCATTCAGCGACTCGACTTCAATCTCTCCGTCGTTAGGCTTACGACGTTTTTGAGCCGCCGCTGCAATCATCGCAAGCACGAGCCCAATCGCAACCACCCAAGTGACCGTTTTAGCCAAGAAAAGACCGTATTCAGAAAAAAATTCGACCACTGATTACCTCGTAAGAAAGTCGATTAACAGAGAGGGGTAGGTTAACATAGCCACTTCTAATGAGCGCTAGGTTTTTATGTCTTCAAATGTCACCCTCACGCAGGTTTTCAACAAGCTGCAAGATCGATTCAATTCTGACAACGCCAAAGGTCTAAATAAGACGTTTCAGTTCTCGTTGAATGATGCAGATTCATTCTACCTAACGATCGAGGATTCAAAGCTAGACGCCAACTGGGGTGAGCACTCCGATCCAAACATCACACTGATCATGGATGAAGCGACATTCATTGGTGTTATACAGGGTGAGATCGATGGCATGAGTGCTTTCATGAAAGGTCTTCTGCGCGCCGAGGGTGATGTCATGCTCGCCACCAAGCTAGGCAAACTTTTTAGGCACTGATACCCAGCTATAGCTGCAAATCAGCCTTGTCGTGCAACCCAGTCGTCGATCAACGCTCTTGAGATAGCGAATTTGGGTGGCAGCACCACAGTGTGCAGCTCTTCCTTGGTAAACCAACGCCCTTCTAATATCTCACGACCATCAGGTTTAATGTCGCCACCGGCATACTGCGCAAAAAACGCCAACATCAGCGAGTCAGGAAATGGCCACTGCTGGCTTTTGAAGTAACGAATGTCGCTGATTTCAACACCTACCTCCTCTTTGACCTCTCGTGCTACCGCCTGCTCAGCCGTCTCACCGGCATCAATAAATCCAGCTAAAGTACTGAATCGATTGGGTGTAAACTTAGCGTTATGGGCCAACAAGATTCGATCGCCATCCTCAACGAGAGTGATGATACAGGGAGAGAGTCTCGGGTAAGCGTGATGCCCACAGTCAGTACATTTCAGGACCATCTCCGTCAAACCGAACGCCATACCCCCACCACAGCGACCACAAAACTGATGATTCACTCGCCAATTCAATAACTGCTGAGCTCTGGAGAGCAACTGATACTGGAATGGATCAGACCGTTCAAGTTCAGCTCGAAGATCCACCACTTTGGCACTGCCAGGTACCTCAGACATTCTGACCAACTCATAGCCCGGTAACACAGGGTAACGTTCGATCTCATACTCGCTGTCAAAGGATAGGGAGAGATCAATACGATCCAACACAACCCCTAGTTCTGGGTCAGCCAAGATCAGACGATTTTGATGGGCAATTAAGTATTTCAAGAAGACTCCCTAAAAACGGCAATGCTTATTTGTAATAGTTATATAAAACTAAAGTATTAAAACCGCAGTTTCCAAACTAAAGGAATAACCTTATAATCTTTGCGCTTTTTTGCTTTTGGGCAAATTAAAATAACTGTAAGGACCCTACATGAATCAATCAACCATGTCGGCAATTACCCGAAACTTTTTGGGCAACTCGCCAATTTGGTACAAGCAAGCAATCCTTTTCTTCCTTGTAGCCAACCCTATCCTACTTTTAACAGCTGGCCCTGTCGTAACAGGCTGGTTGCTAATTTTCGAATTCATTTTCACACTGGCGATGGCGCTTAAATGTTACCCACTTCAGCCGGGTGGTTTGATTGCGATTGAAGCGGTCGTGATCGGCTTAACCGATCCACATAACGTATACCACGAGATCAACGCCAACTTAGAAGTCATCCTTCTGTTGATGTTCATGGTTGCTGGTATCTACTTCATGAAGGACCTTCTTCTATGGGTCTTCACTAAGATACTGGTTAAAGTTCGCTCTAAGACAACGATCTCTCTACTTTTCTCTATCTCTGCAGCCTTCCTATCGGCCTTCCTAGACGCGTTGACGGTGACTGCTGTATTGATCAGTGTTGGTGTCGGTTTCTACTCGGTCTACCACAAGGTCGCTTCGGGCAAAAATAACGACTCGGCACACGACCATACGTCTGACCATGACGTTCATGAAGAGCGTCGCCAAGACCTAGAAAACTTCCGTGGTTTCTTAAGAAGTCTCTTGATGCACGGTGCTGTGGGTACAGCACTAGGCGGCGTCTGTACGCTAGTCGGTGAGCCACAAAACCTGTTGATTGCCCAGAAAGCTGAGTGGACCTTTATTGAGTTCTTCGTACGCATGGCACCGATCACTATGCCTGTACTGGCGGTTGGCCTTCTAACCGTTGTAGTACTAGAGAAGACCGGCACCTTCGGTTACGGCGCTAAATTGCCTGAGAACGTTCGCCAAATTCTGGTTGATTACGATAAAGATCAATCGGCTAAGATGACCAAGAAACAACGCGTTAGCCTAATCGTTCAGGCTGCAGTGGCAGTATTCCTAGTCATTGGTCTAGCCTTCCACTTGGCCCCAGTGGGCATGATCGGTTTGACCGTAATCATTCTATTGACCGCCTTTAACGGCATCACAGAAGAGCACCAGATCGGTAAAGCCTTCGAAGAGGCACTCCCTTTCACCGCGCTGCTGGTTGTCTTCTTTACAGTGGTATCAGTGATTCACGATCAGCACCTGTTCCAGCCGATCATTCACATGGCACTTTCACTAGAGCCAAGTCAACAGCCGTCTGTCTTCTTCATTGCAAACGGTGTGCTATCGGCAATCTCGGATAACGTATTTGTTGCGACGGTCTACATTAATGAGATTCTAGCGGCATTGAACGCAGGTGATATCACTCGTGAACAGTTTGACCACCTAGCAGTTGCTGTAAATACCGGTACTAATATCCCATCGGTAGCGACTCCTAACGGTCAAGCAGCGTTCCTATTCCTGCTAACCTCTGCGATTGCTCCGTTGATTCGCCTCTCGTACGGTACGATGGTGTGGATGGCACTGCCTTACACGATTACGATGTCGGTAACCGGTCTGCTTGCAGTCATATATGCACTCTAAAATCTGACTTGAATAAAAGCCTGCCCTGCTCACGCTCGGCAGGTTTTTTTATCTTTAAAACTTCCCTCAGTCCTCTGAAGGCTATTGGCCGAGTAAAGAGATGTGCAATAATATCGCTTTAATTCTCTCATTAAGCAGTTGATATGACAGACCTACCCGCAAAAATCGCTTATCAGGGTGTTCCTGGTGCCTACTCTCACCTCTCTTGTACCCGTGTCCACCCAGAATTGGAGGCACACGCATGTGAGAGCTTTGCTGATGCAATGTTTATGGTTGAACGTGGTGAAGCGCGTTTAGCGATGATCCCACTTGAGAACAGCACTGCCGGTCGTGTCGAAGAGATCTACCGCTTAATGCCTAAGACTCAACTGCACATCATTGCTGAACACTTTGAGCCGGTTAATCACTGCCTACTCGCTATTCCGGGCACTAAAGTTGAGCAGCTAAAACGTGTTTGGTCACACCCCCAGGCGCTGGCACAGTGTGATGGCAACATTCGAGCACTAGGACTTGAACCTATCGCGGCACTTGACACGGCAGGCTCTGCGTCGGATCTTTCAGAGAATCCAGATCCAGAGCTAGGCGCTATCGCCTCTTCACTTGCTGCAGAACTCTATGGTTTAGATATCGTCAAAGAGGGGTTTAGAGACGTCGAAGGTAATACCACGCGCTTCTTAATTCTGGCACGTGACAGTAAGGTGCCGGAATACGATGCTGACAAAGAGTTCATGACCTCGATCCTGTTCACCGCTCGAAATATCCCAGCCTCGCTGTATAAAGCATTGGGTGGTTTTGCCACTAATGGCCTGAACATTCTTAAGCTGGAAAGTTACATGGCTTCGGATACGATGCAGGTCACTAGCTTCCATCTAGATGTGGCATCGCACCCTCAGGAGCCTGCCATGCAGCTAGCCCTACAAGAGCTTCACTTCTTTGCTAAAGAGGTTCGCGTCATGGGCACCTATGCCGCACACCCATTCAGAAAGAGCAATCTAATCATTGAAGAGTAGCCTTATTCCGCACCGCAGCATACAGGATTGAGTCTTATAAATAAGTTGACTTAAAAATCAGCTTTTACATATTGTGCACCGCACAAATAAGACTTATATTTAATACATGCCTAATGGATTAGGTAACGAACAAATCCCTTGTGTTCGTTTTCTTCATTTTTCATCGATTGAAGATTCCTTTTTTAGCCCCGCAGTGCGGGGCTTTTTTATGGCATAAATGTTTAAAGCGAATACCCAGCCTAAAGGCTGGCCATTGGCACTTTTTGGTCAGCAAAAAGTACCCAAAAACTGACCACGCTCACTCGGCCTGCGGCACGCTCCGTTCAATGATTTTTCACTGAAGTCCAATAGTACACTGCAAAGTCGGCTCCTGCCTCCGTTGCAGACTTCGGCCATCCGGGCCTCAGCCGATTGAACTCTTAACCGTGAAAAACCATCGTACTCACTCTCGATCGGACGTGGACAAATCGGCACGAGATTCGAATTTGGCATTTTGTTGGAGGGGTCTTGAAAAGGCCGCGATTGGTACTAGTTATAACTTTGCTATTAGCACCGGTGTCTGGCTTTAGCCTGACATCCACTCTCTCAACGTCTTCCAGAAAGGTAGTAAAGCCTACTAGCGGATGACAGGCTGAAGGCCTGTCACCGAAAAGATCGCCACATCTTCGATATGGCTCCAACAGAAAATCACTCTGCCTCAAAAAAGAAATCGACGGGATAACTCTCGCCATCCTGTTCGGTAATGATCAAGCGAGCCTTCCAGACCATTAACCCGGTCGTGCAGACTGAGAGTTCGGTGACTCCCGACCAACTCTCACCATTAAATTTAATGGGAGTCTGATTGATGCCCATATACTCCGTAGTCCCTTGCAGATCGAGCCAAGCACTCTCGGGTTGTTGCCCATCGACTGTAAAGCTGAATGTCAGAGGTACCAGCGATTTAGCCGGTTTGGGATTCATGCTGAGGCTCAACACCCTGCTCTCCTCGCTATCGGACGGGAGTTCAATAGCACAGGTCTCGAAATTAACGTCGCAATCCGTTGTTATGGGATCCCGCTCTAGGAAGCCACTCAACACCGACTGCAATAGATAGACGCTGACACCCAAGGGCAAAATGATCAGCAGTGCCGTTAGGAGAGGCTTAACACGCTGCATTAAAGTTAGCTTCCAACGTTAGCGGCATCGATATCCGCTTGCATCTCTTCCAGAATCCAGTCACGGAACGCCATCATTGCAGGCGTAAGTCCATGATTCTTGCGGTAGACAAGATAGAAAGCGTTATGGCTATCCAAACTGATATCAAAGGGCGCGATTAAACGACCGCTCTCTAGCTCTCGGCCCAACAGAGCGGTATCTGCCAGTGCTATACCGATCCCTTCTGATGCCGCCGATACCGCCAAGGAGGTGCTGGAGAAGGAGATGGTTTTGTTAATCTCGGTGATGGAGATCCCCTGCTCTTGTAGCAGCTTTGTCCACTCATGACTGCGACCTGATACATTAATCAAGGTGTGGTTTAGCATGTCTTTGGGCGTGTTAAGCGGCTCTTTACCCTCAAGGAGCTTGGGACTCATGACGGGTGTCAGAAAGATATTACGCATCATATGCGACTCGATTCCTTTCCAATGGCCAGTACCATAATAGACCGCCATATCAGTCTCAGAGTTATCAAAATCGATGTACTCAATCGAAGATTCAACTCGAAGCTCTACTTCAGGAAAGCGCTCTTGAAAACGCGTGATGCGTGGTACCAACCAACGTGTCAAAAAGGCCGGCGCGATGCTCACCTTCACCACGTTGGTATTAGGCGCTGCAACCAACCTGCGTGTCGCCTGCTCCAGTTCGTCTAAGGCTATCTGTACAGAGGGTAAATAACGTTCCCCTGCAGCCGTCAACGAAATGGTTCGCTTCTCACGTTTAAAAAGCTCAACACCTAAAAACTCTTCAAGTGACTTCAACTGATGGCTAACCGCCGATGGCGTGACACAAAGCTCTTCACTGGCGCGGTTGAAGCTACCATGGCGGGCAGCAGCATCGAACACGCGAAGAGCGTTGAGTGGTGGTAAGCGTCGCATAGGAGATTCCTGTAAGTGAATTTAACTCAACAATAAATCAAAAAAGGATCGTTTGTCGAGAGCCTTATACACCTTTAGTATGATCACAAATTGAACAGCGAAACGATTTAGAGGAAATGAACATGCCTTACACATACGCAACTGTAGATCTAGAAGCAGCAATCAAAGAAGCTCAAGCACTTCGCAGCCAAGCACTGGCTGAGTTGGTTGACACTACAAGCAAACGTCTAAGCCGTGTTTTTGTTAGCGAACTTCGCACGACTCGCGAATCAGCGCTAGCACGTCTAACTCAGGCTGCTTAAGCCTCCAAAGCATATTGCTCTTTGGCCGGTCAGGCTCAGCTCTGATCGGCCTGTTTTCTCTCTCGGGCGACACGCTCACTCATTTTGATCAACACTCGGCTTACCGCAACATTTGCGAACGCAGCCGTGACTGAAGTAACTGCCCCTAAGCCGCCAGAACAGTCTAAACGCACATCACTCTCACCAAAGTTTTTTGTCGCACAGACAGATCCATCCAACTGTGGATACCTAGCCTGCTCCTGCGAGAAGACACACTCGACACCAAATCGTTTACCGCTTCGACTGAACCCGAAATGACGTTTCAATATTGAACGAACCTTAGCGGCCAGCGCATCGTGCTGAGTTTTACTTAGATCAGCAACTTCAATTTTAAGCGGATCAATCAACCCACCAGCCCCGCCGGTGGTAACGATCGGAATCTTGCGGCGACGGCAGTACGCAATCATTGCCGCTTTAACACCGGCACTATCAATGGCATCGACGACATAATCAATCGGCTCAACCAATAGGTCAGTAAGATTATCTTGCGTCGCAAAACACTCATGCTCGTGAATAATTAAATCGGGATTAATCTCGCGCGCACGATCCGCCATCACCTGAACTTTGGAGGCACCTAAATTTGAGCTAACCGCATGCATCTGGCGATTCGTGTTTGAGACACAAATTTCATCTAGATCAATGAGGCTAAGCTCACCGATACCACTCCGGGCAAGCGCCTCTACCACCCAGGAGCCAACGCCACCTAAACCGACAACGGCAACATGAGCCTTGTGAAACTTTTCGAGTGAATCAGTGCCATAGAGGCGCCCAATACCTGCGAATCGATCAAGGTAATCAGAATTCATCGTCTGTAATCTCAGTCAGAACAACCTCTCCACACATCTGGCATTTCCCTTCCAGAAAGATAATACCGTGCAGTTCGTACTCAACAGGATCACTCATACCCAGATCCACTTTCTGACAATGGTCGCACCAGGTATGCAGTAGCAGCTCTTCACGATCCTCTTTGCTGCGCAGTGTAAAATCTCTAATGACTCGATCATCACTCATAACTTTTGTCTCATTAATTCTGGTTCTTAAGCCAATGTTCTGGCCAATAGTTGCCATTTTCAAGTTGCTTCAGCTTGTCGATAAAAGTGTTTTTGTTGAACCACTCACCTTCTAGAGGGGCTGCCTCTATCTGAAAAGCCTCTTTTTGGTACTGAAATGCGATACGCCAAGCATGCAGGTAGGTACGATCAGAGGGCTGGCCATATCGCTGGTCACCGAGTATTGCCGCACCTTCACTTTTCAGGGCGACTCGAATCTGGTGCGTCTTACCGGTTTTAGGTCGACAGACGAAGAGACGTAAACCCGGCTCAATAGAGAGTGAAAAGAAGTCAGTAATAGCAGGGTTAGACTGAGTTTTGAGCAGCTTATAACTTCCATTCCGCGCCGCTGCCATATCACCTTTGATGCGACCCTGCTTTCGTTTCGGCTTGGATTGGCTTAGGGCGAGATAAGTTTTTTGAATCGACTGTTCACTGAACAGGTTTGATAGCTGCGCGGCTGCTTCGGCATGTTTAGCGAACAGAAGCACGCCCGATGTCACCTTATCTAACCGGTGCACCATCCAAAGTTTTAACCCAAACTGTTGTTCAGCAATAACCTGAAGTCCTATCTCCCCAGACTCAGAGTGCATCCCAACACCTATCGGCTTGTAGATGGCCATAAAATCGGGGTGATCAAAAAGGCATTGCAGCGTCACAGCCAACCCAACACCTGTTTAGCAAAGGGGATGGTCAGTTTTCGTTGCGCCTGCAAAGAGGCACGATCCAACTGATCTAGGTATTCATACTGCTTGGAAAGATCTCGCTCACCATGATTCAGTAGATACTGTGCAACCTCATCAGCTAACACTAAGCCTCTAGCGGCAGCTTCCTGTTGAATTGCTTCCCGCTTCTGCTCATCCGAGAGAGCCTCCAGCTTAAACGTCAGCCCCCAAGCCAAACGTGAGCGAAGGTCTTGAAGCTCTATTTGACTATTTGCGGGCGAATCCACACCACTGATCAGCAGTGAATGACCAATGCCTCGAATGCGATTAAATAGATGAAACAGCGCCTCTTGCCAAGCTGAATCACCAATCACAGAGTCCACATCATCCAAACAGACCAGCTGAAAATGCTCTAACCCCTCAAGCATCTCTACTGACAATTCATCAGTTTGACTCAGTGGTAGATAGATCGCAGAAATACCGAGGAGATCTGCCTCGTTACAAAGCGCCTGAAGAAGATAACTCTTGCCGGTATTTTCGCGACCGTATAAATAGACAAAGGACTCTTGAGACTGACCCTCTTGTCTATTAATCAAACCCTTTAACGCCGGTATTAATGCGCTCTGTTGAGACTGCACAAAACGAGATAGCTTAGCGTCACTGCGAAGCTGAACACCTAAAGGGAGTTGCTGAGGAGTATTCTGCGATGAGTGAAACATCAGACTGATTGTTCATCCTGATCAACTGCGTGATGGTATAGCGAACTCTGTTTATAGCCACTGTGAAGGTGTGACAGTAACACGCGAATGACCGCCGCTACTGGCAACGCCAATAATACACCAATGAAACCAAACAGCTGACCACCTGCCATAATCGCAAAAATGACCGCAACCGGATGAAGACCGATCTGATCACCAACGAGTTTCGGAGTCAGGACCATACCTTCCAGTAGTTGGCCGACAATAAAGACCGCCGCCACACCCAGAAGAATGGTCGGATCTTGGAACTGAACATAGGCCGCAACCGAAGAGGAGAGAATGCCAATGATCACGCCAAGGTAAGGAACGATACTCGCCAACCCTGCAATCAATCCTAACAGCAGAGCAAGATCTACCCCGAGAAGTGCCAAGCCGATCGCATAGATAACACCCAACACCAGCATGACCACTAACTGCCCTTTCATGAAAGCACCGAGGACAAAATCACACTCTTTTGCCCAAATTGAGACTTTAGGCTCCAAGTTTCTGGGCAACAACTCGGCGATGTTTGCGACCATCGTGTCCCAATCTCTCAACAGATAGAAAGTGACGACTGGAATCAAAACCAGATTGGCTAACCAAGCTGCGATAGCCAATCCAGATTGTGTAATAGAGGAAATTAGAGCGGTCGCGATTGAACCGGTACTCTGCCAGTGTTGAGCCAACACGGCTGTAATTTGAGCCAGATCCGGTTTAGCAATAGAAATGCCTAGGTTAGCTTCAATCAGAGGGATCAACTCGTTGTTTACCAGTTCAATAACCACTGGCACACGTTGTGCCACAATCTGAATTTGATGTGACAACTGCGGAATCAGCAGCAGTAATGCGCCTACCAGAACCAATGCTAAGGAGGTAAATACAATAATGACAGCCGGGGTTCGGCCTATGCCTTTTGCCTCTAATCGATCAGCAATAGGGTCTGAAATGTAAGCTAATAGAGCACCAGCAACAAAGGGACTTAACACCGGAGCCAATAGATATAGAAGGATTGTGATAACAATTAGAACTGAGAGAATAAACCAACGCTGCTGCATTATTCGATCACTTCTTCAATTGATGGAGTGATTTCTGCCTCAGGCACAAGAGTAGCATCACTATCAGTAGACAAAGGCTCTAATAAGGCTTCAAGGGTTGCTGGCTCTTCCAGCTGAAAGGGTTTGTACTGGTAAGCATCAATACCCGTCTCCTCTAACCAAGATTGTTCAACCAATAGAGCACTCAGTTCGGCAAGCCCGAGATCAGAACCCACCACTAAACGAGTTTCAACGTCGTTCATCTGTGACACATACAAAAATTTAACACCGTCTGTCTCACGTAGTTTACCTGTCACTCGTAACAGTGAGGAGAGATCATCCAGTCCTGTCACGCTGATCTCATGACCACTGTGTTGATAGTTACTGGTAACAATCTCAGAACTCTGTGTGGGTAAAACGGGTGCAGCGGATTCAACAGCAGAGATAACGGGAGCCGCAACCTGATCTACCTGAGCCGTTGGAGCTTCAACCCTTTCCGGTTTAATCGATTCAACTTTTGCGGTGTTAACATTTGGCTGCTCGACTATTTCATCAGCGGTGGAGCGCTCATCAATGGCCGGACCCTCCTCTAAGTCCAGTTGCATTTTTAGCCAACTCACACCCAAGGCAAGCCCATCACTGGTCACGGAAGTGCGAAGATTTTGACCTACGCCCTCTTTAATAAAACGCCAATTGATACCACCCTCGTTCAATTGCACGAGCACTGCCGCACCATTACCGGTGCCAGCTGCACTGCGCTGAAGTGTTTCATCAATGGATTGTCCCTTAACCAGTTGAGGGTAGAACAGTGGCCCGACGCCAAATTCACTGGGCAGTGCGACTGAGATGGATTCAGATCGACCTTTTTCGACCAAGAATTGCACCCAACGAGCACTCTCTTGCTCAGCTTTGACCGGCGATTCGCGCCCATCAACTGGCCACAATAGTAGATCTTTAGCCACCGCACTCACTGAGCAAGTCAGTAGAGCTGAAGCTAGAGCTAGAACCTTGATTTTCATTAAATGGCGAGACATCAAAAAACCTAAGAAAAAATCATCGCTAAATTTGCTAAGAACTGTAACACACAATAGCTCAGCGGTGCGCAAACTGATAGAATTCACAACCTATTAAATTCGCTTTCACCCCTGAGGTTAAACACAGATGTCTAGCAATACCAATACCCCTTCAATCAGCTACAAAGATGCTGGAGTCGATATCGATGCAGGTAACGCCCTTGTCGAGAAAATAAAAGGTGTTGCTAAACGCACAGCCCGTCCAGAAGTGATGGGTGGTTTGGGTGGCTTTGGTGCTCTGTGTGAAATCCCGGAGGGTTACCGCCAGCCAGTACTGGTCTCCGGCACCGACGGTGTCGGTACTAAACTGAAGTTGGCCATGGATCTTGGCCGTCATGACACCATCGGTATCGACTTGGTGGCTATGTGTGTTAATGACCTAGTCGTTGCTGGTGCAGAGCCACTATTCTTCCTTGACTACTACGCTACAGGCAAACTGAATGTCGATATGGCGGCAGACGTTGTATCCGGTATTGGTAAAGGGTGTGAACTGGCCGGTGCCGCACTGGTCGGTGGTGAAACAGCCGAAATGCCAGGTATGTACGAAGGCGACGATTACGATCTAGCCGGCTTCTGTACTGGCGTTGTCGAAAAATCAGAGATCATTGACGGTTCTAAAGTACAAGCCGGTGATGCTCTAATCGCACTGGGCTCATCGGGCCCTCACTCAAACGGTTACTCACTGATTCGTAAGATTCTTGAAGTGTCTAACGCTGACCTAAACCAACCAATGGGCAAGGGTACGCTCGCAGATGCACTGATGGAACCTACACGCATCTACGTTAAATCGGTTCTTGAGCTAATCTCGAAGGTACAGGTTAATGCGCTGTCTCACATCACCGGCGGCGGCCTTCTAGAGAACATCCCACGCGTACTTCCTGAGAGCGCAAAAGCGGTGATCGATACCAATAGCTGGGAGATTCCAGAAGTATTCCGTTGGATTCAAGCCGGCGGCAACGTTGATCAAACAGAGATGTACCGCACCCTAAACTGTGGCGTTGGCATGGTGATCTGTGTTCCTGGCAGCGAAGCTGATAATGCCATTGAGATCCTATCAGCCGCTGGCGAAGAGGCTTGGCTGATCGGCTCAATCGCAAAAGCTGCCGCGGGCGACGAGCAAGTTGAGCTGGCAGGTATGAGCCACTAACGATGAAGAAAATTGTAGTTCTAATCTCAGGGTCGGGATCGAATCTACAAGCCATCATAGATGCTACTGCCAACGACCAGCATTGCCGAGTTGTTGGCGTTCTCTCAAACAGAGAGAGTGCCTATGGTTTAGAGCGCGCTAAAAAAGCCGGTATAGAGACAGCTGTGGTTGATCATACCCATTTCGATTCACGCCTTGCGTTTGATAGTGCACTGATGGAGCAGATCGATGCATGGCAAGCGGACCTCGTGGTATTAGCTGGCTTCATGCGGATCTTGACCGACGAATTTGTTCAGCACTTCAGCGGTCGACTTCTCAACATCCACCCCTCTCTTCTGCCTAAATATAAAGGCACCAACACCCATCAGAGAGCATTGGAGGCTGGCGATACAGAGCATGGCTGTACTGTGCACTTTGTCTCAGAAGAGCTGGACGGCGGAGCTGCCATCATTCAGGCTGCTACCGACATCGAGCAAGGCGACACTGTTGATTCATTGATCCAAAAAGTGCATCAGCTAGAGCATCAAATCTACCCACTTGCAGTCTCTTGGTTTGCCTCTGAACGCATCACTCTAGAGAACAACCGAGTCTTCCTAGACGGATCACCTTTGGGTGAAACAGGCTACCTTTACCGAGTGTAAATGAGGATTAATGGGAAGATGAGAAGTTGGGTAGCACTGTTATCGATACTTCTTATCGGCCCATCCTTTGCTCAACCTACCCCTTTTAAAGCCTCTTACAGTGCCAACATCGATCTTTTAATTGATGTTCCAGTGACTGCGACACGAGAGCTCGTTAAAACCTCCACAGGAACCTGGCGATTTACCAACAGAGCCTCAGCGTTTATGGCCAAGCAGAGCGAAACCAGCGAGCTCAAATTCAGTCATGGTGAGTGGTCACCGCTCTTATACAACTACGAGCGCAGTCTGTTTGGTCGCTCACGCTCTATCTCAGTTGACTTTGATGAGGCTGGAGGCCGAATTACAACACTGGTCAATGGGGACCCCTGGAATCAACCTTGGGAGAGTGCAGTTCAAGATAGGCTCAGTTACCAGCTTCAACTCAGAGAAGATTTAAAGTCAGGGCGGCAACAACTTGACTATAGAATCGCTGATGGTGGGCAGATCAAGAGCTATCAGTTTAATCGGCTTGGCGAGGAGTTACTGAGAACCCCTGCAGGAACTTTTCTATGTGAAAAATTGCAACTGGTTAGGGCCGGCCAACAGCATACGACTCTTATCTGGATGGCAAAAGAGCTCGACTACCTCACCATACGTTTAATCCGAATCGATGCAGACGGCAAAGAGCACCTTCTTAACTTAAAATCCGTGGAATTTTATGATTGATTTAAAGACCCTATCGGATCAACTGTTAGAGCTTGAAACCGTCTCACTGGACAACCCTGATCAGCTGTTTGCGATCTCCTATATCAGGGGGCATATCGATCTACTTCATAGCCAAGATGCAAAACTGAATCTAGCTCAATTGATCACTGAGATTACCGAATCATTCAAGGTCGACAAGATGTCAGCAACCGATCAATCACTTGTTTTAGAGCTGTTGAATTCATTTTAATTCTTAGACTCTACACCTTCGAATAAATCCCCTTTACATCCCCCGTCGTAATTGACAATTCGCAAATTAAGAGTAGGATACTTACCTTAAGCTATAAGCATATAACTAAAGTCTAGACAGACCGTTAATTGCACCTTAAAAGCTAGATGGAGCATCCAATGCAGCCTATCGTTAAAACCTTCTTTGATGAACCCACCTTTACCTTCAGCCACGTTGTTTCAGACTCTGAAACGAAAGAGTGTGCAATTATCGATTCCGTTCTCGATTTCGATTACGCGTCAGGTAAAACTGATCGAGTATCAGCCGATCAAATCATCACCTACATAAAAGAAGAGGGACTGCAGACCAAATGGATTCTTGAAACTCACGTTCATGCCGATCACCTATCTGCAGCACCCTATTTAAAGGATCAACTGGGCGGCACCTTAGCCATTGGTGATCACATCACTGTAGTACAAGATGTTTTCGGCAAAGCGTTTAATGCCGGTACAGAATTCGAACGTGATGGCAGCCAGTTTGATCATCTATTCAAAGATGATGAGTCATTTAATATCGGCTCAATCGCTGCAAAAGCGATCCACACACCCGGACACACCCCTGCTTGTATGAGCTATTTAATCGGTGACGCTCTGTTTGTGGGTGACACCTTATTCATGCCTGACTACGGAACCGCGCGTTGCGATTTTCCTGGGGGCGATGCAACAACACTCTATCAATCAATTCAGAAGCTATTCACCCTACCGGATGAGACCCGTGTCTTTATGTGTCATGACTACAAGGCACCTGGTCGTGATGAGTACCAATTTGAAACCACCATCGGTGAAGAGCGCCAGCACAATATTCACGTCAGCGTAGAGCATGATCAGGCTGACTTTATTCAAATGCGTGAATCACGTGATGCAACACTTGATATGCCTCGCCTGATTCTGCCGTCGGTTCAAGTCAATATGCGTGCTGGTCACCTGCCACCGGCTGAAGATAACGGGCAGCGCTACCTAAAAATTCCGGTAGACCTTTTCTGATTAAGGAAACATTTCATGGATGTAAGAAAACTCACCGATTCAATCAGCGTGTCACCTCAAGTAGCGATTGAAGATATTAAGTCCATTGCTGATGCAGGCTTTAAAACCGTCATTTGCAACCGACCAAACGGCGAGAGTGAGGATCAACCTGATTTAGCACTGATTGAAGCGGAGTGTCAGAAGCTAGGGTTAACCTACGTCTCTCAGCCCGTTATCTCTGGCAACATCAGCGACCAAGATGTTGAGGCATTTGATCAATTCTTAGCTTCTGCGCAAACCCCAATCTTCGCTTTTTGTCGCACCGGCACTCGCTGCACCATGCTATGGGGAATGGCAGAAGGGTCAAGACAGGAAGCCCAAGCGATTATCGATAAGGCCGCTAATGCTGGGTATGACCTTAACGGAATTAGAGCGCGAATCGAGGCACGTCAGTAATAAAGCAGCGTTTTCTGCTTTTCAGGATTAATACTTTGAAGAACTATTTTCCGATTTTAGACTGGGCAAAATCGTACAATAAGCTGACGCTGACCAACGATCTTATCGCGGCAGTGATTGTAACGATCATGTTGATTCCTCAATCACTGGCCTATGCTCTGCTTGCTGGATTACCGCCAGAGGTGGGTCTATATGCAAGTATATTGCCGCTGATCGCTTACGCTATTTTCGGAACCAGTCGTACTCTAGCCGTTGGCCCTGTTGCTGTTGTTTCACTGATGACCGCAACCGCTTTAGGTAGCCTCGGACTTGCCAACACCACCGATTATATTGCTGCTGCCGGTGCTTTGGCGCTCATTTCGGGCACCCTGCTAATACTGATGGGCTTTTTCAAATTGGGCGCGATGGCCAATCTGCTCAGCCACCCGGTGATATCCGGCTTTATTACCGCCTCTGGACTGATCATCGCCGCCAGTCAGCTAAAACACATTCTTGGCATCAACGCGTCTGGCCACAACCTATATGACATTCTCTCTTCAATCATCATTCACCTAGAAGACACCAACATCCCGACTCTGATTATCGGCGTCTCTGCGACAGCCTTCTTGTTCTGGACCCGTAAGAGCTTAAAGCCACTTCTGCTTAAAACCGGGATGAACTCAAAACTGGCTGATGTCATTGCCAAAGCGGGACCTGTTTTGGCTGTAGCCGCCACAGCCTTTGCGACCTACTACTACCGCCTAGAGCTTGAGGGGGTCAAAGTCGTTGGTATCGTTCCAACAGGACTACCCGAGTTTGCACTGCCACATTTTGATGCAGAACTTTGGCAACAACTGCTCATTTCAGCCATGCTGATCAGTATTGTCGGTTTTGTTGAGTCAGTCTCTGTTGCACAAACACTGGCAGCAAAGCGTCGTCAAAGAATTGATCCCAGCCAAGAGTTGATTGGCCTAGGCGCATCCAACGTAGGTTCAGCGGTATCTGGCGGCTTCCCAGTGACAGGTGGATTCTCTCGCTCCGTTGTCAACTTTGATGCCGGCGCAGAGACACCGGCAGCGGGCGCATTCACAGCAGTGGGTATTGCAGTCGCTACCCTCTTCCTAACACCGCTTCTATTCTTCTTACCCAAAGCGACACTGGCCGCAACCATTATTGTTGCCGTTCTGTCATTGGTCGACCTCGGCGCCCTAAAACGCACTTGGAGCTACTCGAAGCCTGACTTCATGGCAATGCTGGCAACCATACTGCTGACGCTGTTAGTCGGTGTAGAAGCAGGCATCATCGCCGGTGTGACCTTATCGATCGCACTGTTTCTGCAGCGCACGAGTAAGCCACACGATGCGATTGTCGGCCGAATTCCCGGTACAGAGCACTTCCGTAACGTCGATCGTTTTGAAGTGGAGTACGATGAGAAGATCATCACACTGCGTATCGATATGAGCCTCTACTTCGTTAACGCACGTTATTTAGAAGATCGTGTCTACGATCTGATTGCCCAACAGAAAGGGGTCCAGCACTTTGTTCTGATGTGCCCAGCCGTCAACCTGATCGATGCATCAGCCCTAGAGTCTCTTGAAGCGATTAATCAGCGTCTTAAAGACTTTGGAGTCTGCTTCCACCTGTCAGAGGTAAAAGGCCCGGTGATGGATCAGCTTAAGAAGAGTCATTTCCTAAACGAACTGACTGGCCAAGTATTCCTCAGCCAATACCAAGCCTGGTGCACTCTTCACAACGAGTCCGATACGCGCATGAGCAAATGCGCCAAAGCGGCTTTGTCCGACTAAAGACAGACATTAGAGTGGTTTAATGGCACACTGAAGGCTAACTTTAAGTGTGTATGGTTTTATGAGTAAAACGCTTCGTTGGTTTATCGCGACCACTCTATTTTTAGCCCTAGCGATTGGAGTTGAGTTAACAATCGGGTGGAGATCCATTCTCGAAGATTGGCAGACTCTCTCTATAACCAATCTACTCTTTTTAACCCTGCTCACCTTTATCTCATACCTCCTAAGAGCTGAGCGTGTCTTTAACTACTTTGCCTCTGAATCACACTCCCGCGTTAGCTACATAAAGATCAGCTTTTTACATAACGCGCTGAATAACTTTTTACCGATGCGACTCGGCGAAGCCGCCTTCCCACTGCTGATGAAACGTGAATTTTCAGAATCCATGCTGACCACATCGGCGGGGTTGCTGGTGATTCGCTTGATGGACCTTCATGTTTTACTACTTCTTGCTTCGTTTACCCTCTTCTCAGTAACACCCCTGCTGGGAGGCATAGCTTGTACAGCCCTTATCTTGTTACCACTGTTAATGAGAGTTGGAGGAGAGTCACTAATCCGTCTATTTCCAGAAAAAATTAGGAACTTACTCAATAAAGTTGAACACCTATGGCCAAAAGACTACAGGCTGTTAGGCAAAACCTACCTTATGACTTTACTGATATGGATTGTGAAGTTGGTAGCACTTATTCTAATCCTAATGAGCTTCCTTAATATCGACTTTTTCAATGGTGCACTGGCTGTCATATTGGCCGACATTTCAGGCGTTTTGCCGATTCATGGACTAGCAGGTTCTGGCACTTATGAGGCTGCAATGTTAGCTGCTTTATACCCGATGGGATTTGAAACCATAGAGGCAGTAAAAGCGGCCATTAATGTGCACATCTACCTTTTGGGCGCGTCACTGCTATCTGTCCCTATTGCGCTACTTCTGCCCAGCCCTAGCAGGAAAACTAGCTTTTAAAAAGAGACGACAAACTTTGTTAAGAGTCAGCCATAAGGTATGATTCACCACTCAAATCCAGACACGAGATCACCATGTCAAACAGACCCACCCTCTCCGTTGTAGTTCCTATGTATAAAGAGGAAGATGTCGCACAACTGCTTGTCGAGCGGGTTCATGATGGTCTTTCTGATTACCAAGGTAACTGGGAACTTGTCTGTGTGGACGATGGATCACCCGATCAGACGGTAGACCGCTTAAAGGCCGCCGCAGAACAGTTTGGTAATCAGGTTAGAGTCATTGAGCTGCAACGTAACTTTGGTCAGACAGCTGCCATGCAAGCGGGTATTGATGCAGCACGTGGTGAACTGATCGTGACGATGGATGGGGATCTACAAAACGATCCTAAAGACATCCCTAGAATGGTCGATGAGCTCATTGAACGTGACCTCGACCTACTCCAAGGCTGGCGAGTCAATCGTCAAGATGCCGCCATCAAACGCAAACTGCCGTCAAAAATTGCCAACCGTTTGATTGCAAAAATCACCGGGGTAAAACTTCACGATTACGGCTGCAGTCTTAAAGTGTATCGCGCGTCCGTGCTTAAACAGGTGCGTCTGTTCGGTGAAATGCATCGCTTTATCCCCGTCTGGGTTGCTGGTGTCACCTCACCAAGACGGATCGGTGAAACACCTGTAACACATCACGCTCGTGAATTCGGTGAGTCTAAATATGGCATTAGCCGAACCTTTCGAGTGATTATCGACATCATCTCCGTTTTCTTCTTTCTTCGTTACAAAGCACGTCCTGGACACTTCTTTGGGTCGATTGGTCTGGCATCCGGTGCCATCGGCGGTGCTATGCTGAGCTGGCTATTTGCCGTGAAATTTTTCTTAGGCGAAGACATCGGCAGCCGTCCAATGTTGATGATCGCCATCTTTTTGATCTTGATGGCTTTGCAGTTTGTAACCACTGGCGTTATCGCAGAGATGTTGAGTCGTATCTTTTTCCAAGATAATCGAAGCGCCAGTTTTGTTGTTCGTCCATCAGCTCCCATTGCTGATGATGAGTGCTGGAAAAGAGCTGATCACGAGTAATGCTAACGCTGTTTAGAGATCGCAGTTTTCAATTTCTGTTATTTGCGGCTGCGATTCTATTTGCTTACCGTGAATGGATTACGCAGTCAGCACCGATTCACCTCTTTTTTGATGAAGCCTACTACTATGGCTGGTCGCAGAGCCTAGACTGGGGCTATTACTCTAAGCCACCAATGGTGGCATGGCTGATTCGACTCACCACGGATCTATTCGGTAGCAGCGAGTGGGCAATCAAACTGGCCTCCCCGCTTCTCTACTCAATCACTTCGCTTATCCTGTTCTCGATTGGTCAACGTCTGCACTCGACTAGAGCAGGACTTTATGCCGGCTTACTGTTTCTTACCATGCCGCTGGTTAGTTTCAATTCGTTGTTCATTACCACTGACGCACCTCTGCTCTTTTTCTGGACATTAGCTCTTTTGCTCTTTTTGAAGGCACAGCAGTCCAATCAATGGGTAGTATGGATGGCTGCTGGTATCGTAGGTGGACTGGGGTTGCTCTCTAAATACACCTTCATACTCTTTCCGGCAGGCTTTCTAGTCTACGCTGCGATTTCAAAAGAGGGTCGCGAACTCCTAGCTAACCCCAGATTTTGGGTCGCCTGTGGCATTGCTATTCTATTGCTACTACCGAACCTGTGGTGGAACTATCAACACGACTTCATCAGTTTTCAGCACACGGCTGAGATCTCTCAACAATCTGAATCCAGTTTCAGCATTGTTCGTTTAATCGAATTTTTGGCTACTCAACTTGCCGTAGTTGGCCCCGTGAGTGCACTAGCGCTTTTCGCATCAACTTTCATGCTAAAAAGAGTGAAAGGTACAAAGCTTCTATGGGCAATATTCATACCCATCTTTTTGGTTATCAGTTTTCAAGCACTCTCAGCACGAGCCAATATTAACTGGGGTGCACCGGCTTACATAACCGGTGTATTACTGGTAGCGATTCTTTTATCACTCAGAAACAGCCACAAAATACTCACCTTGGCTGTGAGCATCAATCTATTATTAATGATTGGCTTTTATCACTACACATCAATTCAAAAGGGTCTAGGGTTCGAACCAACCCCGAAAAACAATCCTTACTCCAGAATCCAGGGTTGGTATGAACTCTCTGAAGAGATTGCCCCATCATTAGCTCAGTACCCTGAATTAATTGTTGCTAGTGAATCTCGCAAAGTTGCCGCCTATTTTGGTTTCTACCGTGATCCAAAAAATTTAAATGCAAGAGCGTTAGATTTAGACAATCACATTAAGAGTCACTACGAACTCCTCTACCCTGTCTCAAATGAACCGGAAGCGAGCTTTTTATTTTTAAGTGAGCGAATGGATGCAAAATCACTGGAGCGTTATTTCAATCAAGCAGTACATTTAGATTACAAAAAAGTGACTGTCATGAAGGGGCTTGAGCGACAGGTCTATGTCACACTAGTCAGAGGTTTTAAAGATGACAATTAGGAGTGACCTCTTACTAACCATCTTATCAGTGATCCTATTTACTACACTGCCAAATTTAGATCTTTGGGTCTCTTCACTTTTTTATGATGGTACGTTTTTCTCAAAATCATCTCTCTTCTTTGGCTCAATCTACTGGCTATTTGCTTATCTTCATTTTGCAATCTTGCCGATTCTTATTATTCTTGCGATCTATTTCTGGATGACGACCACTGATAAAAGTGACCCTTTTCAAAAAAGGATCTATACCTTTTTGTCACTCTCTTTGATTTTAGGCCCGGGCATATTGGTTAACGCCCTGTTGAAAAACAACTCGATCGGCCGTGCTCGCCCGTCACAAATCACCGAGTTTGGCGGGCAAGCAGACTTTACTCGTGCCTTTGAATATTCAGGCGCCTGTGACAGCAACTGCTCGTTTGTCAGCGGTCACGCGTCGATGGGATTCTTCTTTATCGGCTTGGGCTGGTTAATGCAATCTAAGCGCTGGTTCTACATTGGTTTAGGAATTGGCGTGATTGTTGGTATCACACGGATTGTCCAAGGTGGGCACTTCCTATCCGATACTGTCTTTGCACTCTGGGCGGTTTATTGGGTGAACATGGGGTTGGGCAAGATATTAAAGATCAAATCCCCCATTTAGAGCGGCTGACAGGCTAATGCCAGTCACCGAACAAACTATAAAGTGACTGGCTTCAACCTGTCATCGGCTTTATCAGCCGGCAGTGATCCGATTCATTCCCCTCAACCTATACCTCTGCATCAACAGAGGTACACATGCCAACCCCCATCAATATTGTCTGGTTCAAACGCGATCTTCGCCTGACCGATCACCGACCTCTAAAAGAGGCGATTGAATCAGGCTTACCTCTACTGCTTATCTACATTTTCGAACCTGAGCTCATGGAAGATAGCCACTACAGTGAACGTCACTGGCGGTTTATCTATCAGAGCATCAACGATATCAATCATCAGCTTGCGGCATTTAATTCTGAAATAGTCATGCTCAACGGTGAGCCAACCGAGGTGCTCTCTAAAATACTCTCGATCACGAATGTTCACTCAATCTATAGCCACGAAGAGATCGGCATGGCCAAAACCTTTGCCCGTGATAAACGGGTAAAGAGGTTATGCATGAAGCAGGGCATTCAGTGGAATGAGTCACCCTACGGAGCCGTTATTAGAGGCGCTCGCAGTCGCGATAACTGGCTGGATAATTGGGATGCACGGATCAAAGGTCCACTGCATCAACCGGACCTAAGCCAACTGATCCCTGCTAGGCTTGGTAACTCAAACCCACTAACCTACTTCAAACCTCAACCTGATTGGTTAGAGGCTGACTCCCTGGTGCAATACGGCGGCCCAACTGCAGCAGCATCTGTAATAGAGAGCTTTTTCAAGGAGCGTGGTCAGCTCTATTCCAAAGCGATCTCGAAACCCTCCGCCTCTCGCAAGCACTGCAGTCGACTGTCCCCCTACCTTGCGTGGGGAAATATCAGCCTGGCTGAGGTTTACCAACAATCCAAACCCTCTTGCGTCAGAAGTCAGTGGGAGAAATCTCTTAGAGCGTTTCGATCTCGTCTGCACTGGCACTGCCACTTCATTCAAAAATTTGAATCTCAGATCGAGATAGAAACCCAACCGATCAATGCCGGCTACAACCAATTTCCGTGGCGAACAGATAAAAAAGTCGAAGAAGATCTAAAGGCGTGGGAGAGTGGTATGACAGGCGTGCCTCTGGTTGATGCCTGCATGCGAGCACTCAATCGTACCGGTTACATCAACTTTAGAATGCGAGCGATGCTTGTAAGCTTTCTATGCCACTACCTAAAGATTGATTGGCGCCTCGGCTCACCTCACTTAGCTCGACAGTTTCTCGATTTTGAACCGGGCATTCACTTCCCACAGTTACAGATGCAAGCAGGTACAACGGGTATTAATACGTTAAGAATCTACAACCCCACCCTACAGGCCGAGGAGCATGATCCAGAGGGTCACTTCATCGCGAAATGGGTACCTGAACTAGCGGAACTACCCAAAGAGCTCAGACACTCCCCTTGGGCGATGGGTGGACTTGAGAAACAGATGCTGGAGAGTGAGCAGAGCTATCCAGATCCAATTGTCGATCTAAAACATTCAGCTGCTGAAGCCAGAGAGCTGTTTTGGAGTTGGCGTGAACGGCCAGAGGTTCAGATGCATAATCGAGCCATTCTTAGGAGGCATGTGATTGAGTAGCTTGCCGTTCACTCAACAGCGGATGACAGGCTGAAAGCCAGTCACCTTGGTAATACTGACGTGACTGGCTTTAGCTTGTCACCTAACGGAGCTCCCGTGACTGGCTTTAGCCTGTCATCGGCACCAACAGCGTTTCAGAAACTACCTAGAAAGCGCATACCCCAACAACCCAAAGTAATCCTCAAACGCCTTATCTATAACAACCGCCTCCCCCTCCAACGGATAGAGCCCTTTTGTATCCCGAACGATATCTTTAGGGTTTATCAGTAAGCTATTCTTTATCTCCGCTCTCGATATCCAAGCCTCAAATGCACGAGCAAACAACTCTTCGGGCAGGCTCCAATAGAGCGATCCTGCTTGCTTATCTAAGACAACGGATCGAGTGACATAGTCACTTGGACTCTGTTTATCGTTGGAAAGGTAGAGCGCCGTGTAAAGCCGGTCTAAGGCATCATTAAGTGGATGCACTTTGTGGGTAAAGTCAGCCAACCATGCTGTCGTTGCGAAACGTGCGCCAACATCCTCTTCGAAAGAGGTTTTAGCCAGATAGTGGTCTAAAGCGTGCGCCCACTCATGAGCCAAACTGCCAATTCCGGCTTTTTTAGCCAGGGCAAGGGTTCGAGCTGAGGGTTGATAGTGCGCACAGACACCGGGACGTCCACCGGTGCCATAATGGAGTGATAGTTCGCCACGAAGTGACAGCGCAAAATTAGGAAGACCGAGTATCTCCTGAAGATCTAACAGGGCAATAAAGAACTCTTCAGCCCGCATCGCCTGCTCTTTAGCGGTGACCCACCCACCAATGCGCACCGAACGAAAATCGAAGAAATTGCGAATCTCATTAAACCCAGGGTTGTGACCCAGATTTCGGGGAGGGCCTCGTCGCCAAACGCGCTGCATTCGTTCTACAAATCAATCTCGATCACAGGCGTTTTACTGCGTGAACAGCAGACCGTCATTTGTCGATTTGAGGCCTGCTCCTCTTCGCTTTGATACAGATCTCGGTGATCCGGCTCACCGGAAACAACATCAACCAGACAGGTACCACAAACACCCGATTCACAAGAGAGAGGAACAAAGACGCCTGCATCCTCTAGAACTTCAGCAATGGTTTGATCAACCGGTACCAGATACTCATCACCGGTCGATTTCAACTTCACAGTAAATGGTTGATCCCCCTCTTCCACTTCGGGAACGGCCGCATTGAAATACTCTCGATTGATCTGATCCGTGCGCCAGCCAGTCTCTTTAGCAGCATCCAATAACGCATCAATAAAACGCTGAGGGCCACACACATAGAGCTGCTCATCGGCCTGAGGATTTGCCAACTCAACTGCCAGGTCAAGTCCGCCATCACTAGAGAAAGAGAAACGGCAAGCCGCTGAAAAATCACACTGCTGCAGTTGAGAGTAATAGGCTGCTCTCTCAGGTGACTTTGCTCGGTAGAGAAGATCAAATTGACTGCCACGTGCATTCAGTTCACGCGCCATCGCAAGCATCGGTGTTATACCAATGCCTGCTGCAAAAAGACGGTGATTGGACGCTGTTTTCAAGCCAAAGTGATTTTGCGACTCATCCGCCTCAATGATATCGCCGACTTCTAGCGCTGCGACGGCTTTAGAACCTCCGCGTGATTCAGCTTCAATCAACACAGCTAGTTCATAATATGTAGTTGAGGTACCGGGATTACAGATAGAGTACTGACGACTCAAACCGGTACCCAGGTGCAAATTGATATGCGCTCCTGCACTGACTTTTGGCAATGGCTCGCCTGATGCAGATTCCAACGTCAGGCTCACAATCTGATCGGTGAGAAGGGCTTTACTCGCAACCCGCAGCTTAAGCATTACCCGCCTCCCGTTCTAACTTAATCGCACGCTCAATCATACGCCGCGCCTGAACACCGCCGGCATCAATATCCAATTTAAGCAGGTCACGATCTGGGTAGCGATCCAAGTTCTTCTGCTGCGCTTCCAGTACTTCAAGATCTTCAGTAAAGATACCACCCTGCCCTTCACGAATCTTATCGGTTAGCGCGGTATCCTCAGGCTGGAAGTTTCGCGCCATACCCCAGAAGTAGTGCATTGTTGAATCCGTCTCAGGGGTAATAAAATCGACCACCACACTGCTAGCACGCTTCTCAAGCGGCGCATCAATACCGCCGTTACCCGCAAGCGCCACACCCACGTCAATCATGATGTGACTCGGTGCATTAAATCGGCAGATCTGCCAGCGGTCGACGGTCGCATTAGGGTCTAACCCCTGAAACTCCATCGCCATTTGCCAAAACGGAGGGGCTTTAACCTCTGGCATAAAGCGCTCAGTAATGACCTGATCACCCTCCATACGCGTTTTCACCGGCGCTTCATCGATCTCTTTTTGACCAATACTGGTCGAGTGAACGTAGGTTTCGTGAGTCAGGTCCATCAGGTTATCAATCATCAAACGGTAGTCACACTTGATGTGGAACAGGCCTCCACCATAAGCCCAACCAGCATTCTCAGCCCAATGGAACTTAGGCAATTTAGACTCATCCGCTAGTGCTCTATCGCCGGGCCACACCCAGATGAACCCGTACTTCTCCATCACTGGGAACGAGCGCGTGCAAGGGAATCGATCGGTACGCTGTTTTGGCATCGAGATCGTCTGACCATCTGGACCCATACGCAGGCCATGATAGCCACAGACCAACTCACCCTCTTCTACATACCCCAACGACATGGCCGCGCCGCGGTGAGGACAAAAGTCTTCAATACATGCGATGGCATCACCTTTACCACGGTACATAACCAAGTTGTGGTTACAGATGGTGCGACCGAGTGGTTTATCGGTCACTTCAGACGACATAGCTGCGACGTACCAGGCGTTTTGAATATGCATGACGAACTCCTTTTAATTTTATGAACTCAGTATCGCAATTGGCTTAAGAACTCCCAACTCAAAAAAACGCCAATTAATTGCACTTTTCGATCAAATAATAGAGATTATAGGCAAATACTATCTATGGATTTACTTTTTTCGTCATGCAGAGATCTACAAAGTCATCTATGACACCCAACTATGCACTCTACGGTGACAGCCAGAGTGACGCTCAAGCAGGGTTTGTTCATATTGAGACAGTTCAAGAGAGTAGCAGACCCTACCGCGGCATTATCAAACCGCATAAGCATAGCGATCTATTTCAGGTCTTAATCATTGAACAAGGTGAAGCTGAGATTCAACTGGAGGATGATCAAGTTTCAATTAACGAACCCGTTATCGTTACGCTGCCGCCAGATAATAGGCACGGTTTTCACTTTCACAACGGTATAAGAGGAGTCATTTTAAGCATCGCTCTGCCGATTATTCAGCAAGACATCGATATTGTGACCAGCAGCGCCTCTATTCTTCTTCTGGGGGATAAAGAGGAAGCGACGAAACAGATACTGACCATCGCAGAACTTTTAATAGAAGAGCAGCAACAACCTACCGATCAACAGAGCGTTTCACTGCAACTGATCCACACACTGTTCGCAATGATCAAAAGAGTGGATACCGCGTTAACATTGAGTGAGAAGCTACCCGATGCGTTGAAACAGTTTTCTCAACTGATCGAAAGCAGTTTAGAGAACCGATGGGATATTGATGATTACGCATCGCAGTGCGGAGTTTCAACAAGTACCCTCAACCGTCTGTGTAAAAAACACTTTGGAAAAAGTGCTCTACAGACAATCAATCAGCGTTTAGCCATTGAGATCAAACGACGGTTAGCCTTCACTCAGCGATCAATAGCACTGATATCGGATGAGTTAGGGTTCAGTGATCCGGGGTATTTCACGCGATTCGTTAAACGAGAGCTTGGTGAAACACCCATGGCGTTTCGAAAAAGACATCAGTTTGACGTAGAGAGCGGGTGACAGGCTGAATGCCAGTCACCAGTGTACAAATTACGCTACGGAGCCGCCGTGACTGGCCTTCAGCCTGTCATCGGCACTACCAGCAGACTTCCAGAGCCCTATACCAACGCCGCTGCAGCCCCAATCAAACCCGGCTCTTCAGCCGTCATAACATAGGTCGGAATGGTCGACATGTACTGATCGAAACGCCCTTTGGCTTCAAAACGCTGTCTAAATCCGCTCTCGATAAAGAAGTCGAGCATCTTAGGAACGATACCACCGGTGACGAATACACCACCCTGCGCTCCATAAGAGAGAGCCAAGTTACCTGCAACACTGCCATAGATTTTGCAGAACTGCTCCAGCGTCTCTAACGCGAACTGATCTCGCTCTTCAAATGCTAAGCGACTGATCTCGGCTGGTGAGATTCGCTCAACCGGAGAGCCGCGCAGTTCCGCTAGGGCTTGGTAGATGTTTTGAATCCCCATACCCGATACAAGACGTTCTGCTGAGACACGTTCATAACGTTTTAACAACCAACGCAGAATCGCTACCTCCTGTTCTGTGGTCGGTGCAAAATCGACATGCCCGCCCTCAGTCACCAGAGGAATGGATGCACCACCCGAGCGAACCAAACCTGACACACCTAAACCCGTGCCTGCACCCAACACAGCAATCGGAAAATCGTCCAGAGGCTCTCCACGACCCACCTGAATCAGTTGATTACCCGTCAGATTAGCCGCGGCATAAGCCATCGCAGCGTAATCATTAATGACAGATAGCTGTTCAATACCAAAATGGTTCTGCAGATCTCGCTTTGAAAATACCCAACCGTTGTTGGTCATCGAAATCCTATCGTTGTGGGTAGGACAAGCAATGGCAATACAGCAACGATCGGGAACATCACTTCCAAGATCACTAAGGTACTGTTTAATCGCCAGATCAATCGAAGCAAAGTCATCGACTGCTAAATTACGAATATTAGTCGGATTAATAGAACCCGTTTCAACCATTGCAAAACGCGCGTTGGTGCCACCGATATCGGCAATCAGAGAGAAGTTGTTCACACTCATACCTATTTTGCTGGGTAACGTGTCTCTTTTAATGAGTCTTTGATGTTTTTGAGGTGCTTAAGGAAGTCCGGTCCGCGACGTAACGTGACACCCGTCGCCAGTATATCGATTACGGTCAGGTGCATAATACGAGAGGTCATTGGCATGTAGACATCGGTATCTTCTGGTGCATCAACCTCAACAACAATAGAACAGTGCTGTGCCAGTGGTGAATTCGGTGCGGTAATGCCAACCACGGTGGCACCACTCGCACGGGCTAGCTCAGCAATATCAACTAACTCACGAGTACGACCGGTGTAACTGATAATGACAATAACATCGCCTGTAGAAGAAGCAGCCGCAGTCATACGCTGCATCAGTACGTCGTCGTAAGCGACGACTGGGATGTTAAAGCGGAAGAACTTGTGCTGAGCATCTTGCGCAACAGGCCAAGAGGCACCCAAGCCAAAAAACATGATCTGCTTAGCCTGAATCAACTGATCCACCGCTAGATTGATCATCTGTGGATCAACGGTCTTCTTAGCAGTGACCAACGCAGCGATGGTCGCGTCGATGATCTTGTTGGTGTAGCTCTCTGAGTCGTCATCAGGTTCGACACTGCGACTAACATAGGGAACACCGTGTGCTAACGCCTGAGCTAGATGCAGTTTAAAATCTGGGAAACCGGCTGTATTGAAACGTTTACAAAAACGATTAACCGTCGGCTCACTCACCTGAGCAGCGCGAGCTAATACGGCAATAGAGGATCTTGTCGCCGCCTGCGGGTCTGCAAGAATGACTTCAGCGACTTTACGCTCGGAACGATTCAGCGACTCAAGCTCTGCACTGATCTGCTGCATGATGTTAGATGGCATTAGCTACCTCAACAAATTTCATCGAAATCTAATTAAGTTACTTTAACACACCAAAGGTTAGTAAAAAACTTACGAATTAAAAGAAATTACGTAAGTTAATAACTTTTATGAGAGTAGCCTTAAATAGCGTAAACCCTATGAAAATTGGCTATATACGCTATAAATAGGGTCATTATTGCAAAAAAGAATAGGGATTTTATAACCCATACGATTGAACTTTAGACGAAAGTCGGCAAAACTGTACGTAAATTTACAACATAAACTGATAATAAAATTAGTTACGAGGGTTTTGAAATGACAATTCGCGTTGGCATTAACGGTTTTGGCCGTATCGGCCGCATGGCGTTCCGTGCAATCTACCAAGAGTTCAATGGTGATATTGAGGTGGTTGGTATTAACGACCTGCTTGGGTCTGAATACCTGGCTTACATGCTGAAATACGACTCAGTGCACGGTCAATTTAAAGGCGATATCCAAACCGACAACGGCAACCTAATTGTGAACGGCAAAACCATCCGCCTAACCGCTGAGCGCGATCCTGCTGATCTTGCTTGGGGTGATATCGATGTCGATCTCGTCCTTGAGTGTACTGGCTTCTTCCTAACCGAAGAGGGTTGTCAAAAACATATTGAAGCAGGCGCTAAGAAAGTCGTCATGTCGGCTCCATCAAAAGACGGCACTCCGATGTTCGTTTATGGCGTAAACCATGAAACCTACGCAGGCCAAGCGATCGTCTCTGCAGCCTCTTGTACAACCAACTGTCTTGCACCCGTGGCTAAAGTCCTAAACGACAAATGGGGTGTGAAACGCGGTCTAATGACAACCGTTCACGCCGCTACAGCGACTCAAAAAACCGTTGACGGCCCATCGGCAAAAGATTGGCGCGGCGGTCGTGGTATTCTAGAGAACATCATCCCCTCCTCTACTGGTGCCGCTAAAGCGGTGGGAGTAGTACTTCCTGAACTCAACGGCAAACTTACCGGTATGGCTTTCCGTGTACCAACTACAGACGTATCGGTCGTTGACCTAACCGTTGAGCTAAATAGTGAAGCGAGCTACGAAGATATCTGCTGTGCAATGCGTGAAGCTTCAGAGACAGGCGCTCTGGGTGAAACGCTAGGCTTTACTGATGATGCCGTTGTTGCAACGGATTTCCGTGGTTGTAACAAGTCATCGATCTTCGACTGCAAGGCTGGCATCCAATTGGATGACACCTTTGTGAAAGTGGTCGCTTGGTATGACAACGAGTATGGCTACACCTGTAACATGCTTCGTTTTGCTAAAGTCGTTGCTCAATAAAACTGAACAACCATTTCACACAAACGCCATCTAATCGTGGTATAACTTTCTACAACTCTCTACAACTGAGGGCTAACACTAGTTAGCCCTGCTTACCCACCGAAAGCAAACCGCTTAAGGATTTAAGATGCAACGCAGAACCAAAATTGTCGCTACCCTTGGCCCAGCAACCGATTCACCAGAGGTACTTGAACGCCTCGTTCAAGCGGGTGTGAACGTTGTCCGACTAAACTTCTCGCACGGCGAGGCGGATGATCACAAGAAGCGCGCAGCCATGGTTCGTGAAGCTGCCGCAAAAGCGGGTCGATTCGTTGCGATCTTAGGGGACTTACAAGGCCCTAAAATTCGTATTGCGCGATTCACAGACACTAAGATCCATCTCAAAGTGGGTGATCGTTTTGCTCTGGACTCGAGCATGGACAAAACAGCCGGCACACAAGAGGCTGTGGGTATCGACTACGAGCAACTGGTAGAAGATTGTAAACCAGGTGATGTGCTACTGCTTGATGACGGTCGTGTACAGATGCGCGTTGTTGAGAAGAAGCCAAACCGCTTGGAGTGTGAAGTGACCGTTGGCGGCCCACTTTCAAACAATAAGGGCATCAACCTACAGGGCGGTGGCCTTTCAGCTGCTGCTCTGACTGAAAAAGATAAAGCGGACATCATTACCGCGGCAGAGATCAATGTGGACTACCTAGCGGTCTCCTTCCCTCGCTCGGGTGCTGACATCACAGAAGCACGCGAACTGATGAATGCGGCCGGTGGTGACGCAGGGATTGTTGCTAAGATCGAACGTGCAGAGACGGTTAGCTGTGTCGAAAATATCGATGAGATCATTCTGGCATCCGACAGCGTTATGGTTGCTCGTGGCGACTTAGGCGTAGAGATCGGCGATGCAGAACTGATCGGCATTCAGAAATTGATCATCGATCGTGCACGCACACTGGATCGCACCGTAATCACAGCAACGCAGATGATGGAGTCAATGATCTCCAGCCCCATGCCGACTCGTGCAGAGGTTTTTGACGTAGCCAACGCTGTTCTAGATGGAACCGATGCCGTCATGCTCTCAGCTGAAACGGCTGCTGGTGAGTTCCCAATTGAGACCGTTGAGGCGATGTCTCGCGTCATTATAGGCGCCGAGAAGAACCGTCAATCTCAAGTCTCTAAGCACCGTATGAACGAGCGGTTCCACAAAATCGATGAATCGATCGCCTTGGCGGCTATGTATACGGCTAACCACTTAGAGGGTGTCACTGCGATTATTTCTATGACTGAATCAGGGGCTACACCCCTTCTGATGTCGCGCATTCGCTCTGGCCTACCGATCTTCGCCTTCTCGAAGAATCCAAAGACACAGACCCGCGTGGCACTCTACCGTGGCGTTAAAACCGTTCCGTTTGATTCAGAAGCGGTTCCCAACGAAGAGATCAACCAACGTGCTGTCGAAGAGCTACAGCGTCGTAAGGTAGTAAAAGAGGGTGATATCGTCTTGATTACTAAGGGCGACTACGTCAACGCTCAGGGTGGTACCAACACCATGAAGATCGTTCGCGTCGGACCGAATATTAAGTAAATCTTACAAACTCACTGCGGATGACAGGCTGAATGCCTGTCACCGGTATATCCCCTCTTATGAACTAGCAGTGACTGGCTTCAACCCGTCACCTGTTTATCTACCTTACGAAGTGACAGTGACTGGCTTCAGCCTGTCATCTGCCTTATCAGCGTCTTCCAGACACCCCATTCTTAACGCACTGCAAAAAATTTAAGAAGCCGTTAAGAGGTATTTTTGACTTGCTTCTTAATCGTTCCCTGACTAAATTACGTAGCTACTAAATCGATTAAGTAAAGCGTCTGTTTTGCATAATCTTATAACTGCAGGAAGCAGTATTAATAATAAGCAACTGGAGGTTTTTGGTGGCATCGGTCAATCTGAGCAACCTAAACAAAATTTACGGCGAAAAAAGCAAAACGCCGGTCCACATTCTTCATGATGTTAATCTCGACATCACCGACGGTGAGTTTGTGGTATTCGTTGGGCCTTCAGGCTGTGGTAAATCAACCCTACTTCGTTGTATTGCAGGACTTGAAGAGATCTCTTCAGGCGACCTGAATATCGCTGGTGAGCGCGTCAACGATCACACACCTAAAGAGCGTGGCATCGGCATGGTCTTTCAGTCATATGCGCTCTATCCGCACATGTCCGTCTACCACAACATGGCGTTTGGTCTTGAACTCTCTGGCATGCCTAAGGATGAGATCCGCAGCCGCGTAACTGAAGTGGCTAAGACTCTGCAACTGGATCATCTACTGGATCGTAAGCCTAAAGCTCTATCAGGTGGCCAGCGCCAACGTGTTGCTATAGGTCGCGCCATAGTTCGTGAGCCTAAAGTCTTCCTTTTCGACGAGCCTCTTTCTAATTTAGATGCGGCACTACGTGTTCAGATGCGTATCGAAATTGCTCGTCTTCACGGTACGCTAAAGAACACTATGATCTACGTGACTCACGATCAGATCGAAGCGATGACGCTTGCAGACAAAATCGTCGTTCTAAGCGCAGGCCGCATTGAGCAGGTGGGTGCGCCACTGGAACTGTACCACCGCCCTGCTAACCGTTTTGTCGCTGGTTTCATTGGCTCACCGAAGATGAACTTCCTAGAAGTGAGTGTCGATGCAGTCGAGAAAAATAAGATCACGATCTCTCTTGATGGTCACTCTCTGACGCTAGAGCGCCAAACTGATGCTTTTGCCTGCGATAAAGCCGCACTTGGCATTCGCCCAGAACACCTAACAGTAGATGGTAGCGGCGATCTCTTTATTGAGAGCACCGTCAGCCATGTCGAGCATCTTGGTGACCAGTGCATGATATATATGGATTTGGAAGGTTTGGAATCACCCGTTGTTGTTGTCGCTGATGGCGATGTCACTGCAAAGAGCGGCCAAACATTAAAGCTCGGCATTCCGGTTGAACGTTGTCACCTGTTTGATCAGAACGATCAGCGTGTGCTTCCGGTTGAATAAGAATTTGAGTTTCGTGCATTCGGCATGATTTTCACGGGTTGAGCACCCGGCATAGTGCAAGCCGCTCACACAATAAAATCAAAACAGAGGTTTACCCTGATGACTCTACGTAAGACTCTTTCGGTAGCAATCGCACTTGCTACTCTTTCAGGCACAGCGGCAGCTGAAGGTCTAAAGTTCGATAAAGCAGACAACCGTTTCTCTTGGGATTCACTGTCAAAATTCCAAAAGATGGATCTAAATGGCAAAACAATTCGCTTTGACGGCCCATGGATCGATGGTGACGAAGCTAACCTTCGCACAGTGATTGCCTACTTCGAAGAAGCGACCGGCGCGACTGTTGAATACAACGGCTCTAACGACTTCGAACAGCTTGTTCTAGTTGATATGAAAGCGGGCAACCCACCCAACCTAGCAGCATGGCCACAACCTGGTACCGTGTCTGAGCTAGCATCACAGGGTAACCTAGTCGCTCTATCTGACAGTGTTGAGCAAGCGGTAGCAACTAACTACGCAGCAGGCCAAAGCTGGGTTGATCTAGGTACTTACAAAGGCGCTGACGGCAAAGAGGCGATGTTTGGTCTTCCATACAACGTTAACTTGAAGTCACTCGTTTGGTACGTACCAGAGAACTTTGAAGAGATGGGTTACGAAATCCCACAATCGATGGAAGAGCTTATTGCTCTATCTGATCAGATTGTAAAAGATGGCGGCACACCTTGGTGTATCGGCATGGAGTCTGGCGGTGCAACCGGTTGGGTTGGTACGGACTGGATGGAAGATCTAATGCTTCGCACTCAGCCACCTTCTGTCTACGATCAGTGGGTTTCAAACGAGATGCCATTCAACGATCCTAAAGTGATTGAAGTCATGAACACCTTCGGTCAGTTCGTGCTGAACGACGACTACGTGGATGGTTCATCTTCTGCTGTTGCTTCGATCTTCTTCGGTGACTCACCAAAAGGTTTGTTCGATACACCACCTAAGTGTTACATGCACCGTCAGGCGTCGTTCATCCCTGCATTCTTCCCAGATCAGTACAAAGAGACTATCGGTACAGATTCTGACTTCTTCTACTTCCCATCGTACGAAAGCAAAGATCTAGGTAACCCTGTTCTTGGCGGTGGTACGTTGATCACGATGATGAAGGACTCACCAGAATCACAAGTCTTCATGGACTACCTGACTTCACCAATCGCACACGAGTTGTGGATGGCTGGCCAAGGCTTCCTAACACCACACAAAGGCGCGAAGCTTGAAGCTTACTCAAGCGACACGCTACGTAAGCAAGGTGAGATCTTCTTGAATGCAACAACCTTCCGCTTCGATGCGTCTGACCTAATGCCAGGTGCTATCGGTGCCGGTGCATTCTGGACAGGTATGGTTGACTTCACTTCAGGCAAATCGGCTGAAGAAGTCACTACCGACATCCAAAAAGCTTGGGATGCTATCAAGTAATAGCGCCCACCTTCGCTTCATCTGCGATAAAGCTCCTACACTCTTGTAGGAGCGATCTCGCAGAGGTCGCGATTCAAAAGAGGGATCAGACTCAAGGTCTGATCCCACTCTCTGATCGACTCATATTGAGACCACTATGACTGAACAGATCTACTCTGCCCTAATCGCGATCCTTATTGGTGTATCCGCGGTTATTATCTACTTCTGGGGCAGCAACTGGATTCTAGATGCGCTGATTTCAAAATCATCACGCGCTAACAAAGAGGTACTTCGCGAGAAAATCCGCCCATGGCTATTTGCGGGGCCGGCACTCTTCTTCTTGACGCTCTACCTTGTCTACCCTGTTTTCGAAACCCTGTGGCTGTCGTTCCAAAACTCCGACTCCACAGAGTTTGTTGGCTGGTCCAACTACGCATGGCTGTTTAATGACGGACAGTTCCATATTACGCTGCGCAACAACCTACTTTGGCTGATCATTGTGCCTACACTCTCTACTGTTTTTGGTCTCGCAGTAGCTGTGTTAGCCGATCGTGCCAAGTTCGGCACCATCGCCAAATCAATTATTTTCATGCCGATGGCGATCTCATTTGTTGGTGCCTCGGTTATCTGGAAGTTTGTCTACCACTACAACGGTGAAGGCGATACTCAAATCGGCATTCTTAACGCCATAGTGGTGGCGTTCGGTGGCGAACCGCAGTTCTGGTTATCGATGGAGATCTGGAACTCTGTACTGCTGATGGTCATCCTCATTTGGATTCAGACCGGTTTTGCGATGGTGATTTTAGGTGCTGCACTTCGCAGTGTTCCTGAAGAGACACTAGAAGCAGCGATCATCGATGGCGCTAACCGTCGTCAGCTATTCTTCCGAATCACACTACCCCAGATCATGCCAACCGTCATCGTGGTTTGGACCACCATCGCCATTCTGGTTTTGAAAGTATTCGACATCGTCTTAGCGATGACCAATGGCCAGTGGGAAACCCAAGTATTGGCCAACCTAATGTATGACTGGATGTTCCGCGGTGCCGGTGACTTTGGCCGAGGCAGTGCCATTGCCATCATTATCATGTTGTCAGTGACACCAATCATGGCTTGGAACATCTACCGTTTCCGTAAAGATGAGGCAGGACGCTAATGAGTACACAATCTTCTTTCTTGCCAAGGTTCTTTAACGGCACCGCACTAACCGCCCTGGTTATTCTTTGGCTAGTCCCAACACTGGGTCTGTTTGTCAGCTCTATCCGTGACAAAGATCAGTTGGCGGCATCGGGCTGGTGGACCTCGTTTAATGAGTCAAAACAGGTCACCTTTGCCCGGACCGATCTACCTGAGACACAACAGCAGATTGATGGTCAGTTTGTCTTAAGCGGTCAACTGACGGCTGACGATGGCACTGCATTCACAAACATCTTAGCGTTCGGCAGCAGCTCACGGGATCCAGAAGAGGTTCCAGCCGGTGAGACAGCAACGCTAAAAAATGGTGCGCAGCTAACGGTGAACAGTGACGGTAGCTACACCTATGTCCAGGACAAAGAGATTACCGGCAGCCGTGGCAAGCGTATCTTCTTCGCCTACGGTCAACCGCCACGCTTTACGCTAGAGAACTACGACAATGTCTTGGATAAAGGCAAAATCGGTCAGGCGTTTCTTAATACACTGGCCGTAACCATCCCTGCGACGGTGATTCCGGTTCTGATTGCAGCTTTCGCAGCCTACGCGTTCAGCTGGATGCAGTTTGCAGGTCGTGAGTGGCTGTTTGCCGTGGTCATTGGCCTATTGGTCGTGCCACTACAAACTTCTCTGGTACCACTACTGCGCCTCTATTCAGATCTAGGCCAGATGTTCGGCTTTGAGAGCAAAGGCTACCCGGGTGTCTGGATGGCACATACCGGCTTCGGTTTGCCACTTGCGATCTACCTAATGCGCAACTACATGAAGAGCCTACCAGGCGATCTGATTGAGAGTGCACGTGTCGATGGCGCAAGTCACTTCCAGGTCTTTACCAGAATCATTCTGCCGCTCTCTCTACCGGCTCTGGCCAGCTTCACGATTTTCCAATTCCTATGGGTATGGAACGATCTTCTGGTTGCGTTGGTGTTCCTAGGACAGGGCGAAGATCAGATAGTACTGACGGCTCAACTGCGTGCCCTACTGGGTACCCGCGGTTCAAACTGGGAAGTCCTAACCTCAGGCGCCTTCATCAGCATTATCTTGCCGCTGCTCGTCTTCTTTGCCCTGCAACGATTCTTTGTCCGCGGCTTGGTAGCAGGTTCAGTGAAAGGCTAAGCCAGCCTTTGGCGGTGACTGGCTTTCAGCCTGTCATCCACTGTATGGAAATCACTGAGAAAGCAGATGACAGGCTAAAGCCAGTCACTGTTGATATGAACTGAATTAGGTGACTGGCTTTAGCCTGTCACTGGTGAATTAAAAAAACAAAGGTGACTGGCTTCAGCCTGTCACCAAAACAGCGAATAAAACATGACCAACAAACAAGACCAAACACTACCCGAGCACTTCAAAGCTCCGCGCGGTTGGATCAACGATCCAAACGGCTTGGTCTATTGTGACGGTCGTTACCACCTCTTCTACCAGCACTACCCAGACGGTCTGACTTGGGGCCCTATGCACTGGGGCCATGCTGTAAGCTCTGATTTGAATCAGTGGCAGCACAAACCCATTGCTTTAGAGCCTGACGAGCAGGGAATGTGCTTCTCTGGCAGTGCCATTGTCGACTGGAAGGATGATTCGGGCCTATTTGATGGCCAAGCGGGTCTTATCGCTTTCTATACCGCTCACCGTGACAAAGAGGGGTTTGATCGCGGCTATGAGCAAGATCAATGCATCGCCTACTCTAGCGACAGTGGTGAGACCTGGACCAAATATTCAAACAACCCTGTTTTGAGCAATCCTGGTTTTTCTGACTTCCGCGATCCTAAAGTCTTTTGGCACGAAGAGAGTCAGCACTGGATTCTGTGTCTGGCAACGCGTCAAACCATCTCTTTCTACCGCTCCAAAAATCTACTCGATTGGAGCTTCTGCTCAGAGTTTGGTGAAGGCCAAGGGGCACACGAATGGCACCCTTGGGAGTGCCCTGATCTATTCGAACTGACCACCGAGGATGGTCAAACCGCTTGGGTATTGGTAGTGGGAATTGGTATGACACCGGATATTCACTACGGTTCGTACACCCAATACTTTATCGGTGACTTTGACGGAATACAGTTTACTAACCGCAACTCAGCCGACAGGGTTTTACTGTTAGATGAGGGGCGCGACTACTATGCGACACAGAGCTGGTCAGACGCACCCAATAATGAACGACTGGCCATCTCTTGGTTTAGCAACTGGCGCTACGCCAATGAACTACCCTGCTCGATCACCAATGGCCAGATGACACTGCCTCGTCAGTTGAAACTGATAGAGAGCGCTGATGGATTAAGAGTCGCACAACAGTTTGCGAGTCGTTCAGAAGCCGAGGTCATTCAGCCAACCGACTCTATTAGGTTGAACAAGGGCAAACACCAGAGCACTCAATTCAATTTGAACGTCGGTGAATCTGCCTATTTTGCTTCAGACGATGAAGCGCATCGAATTGAGATCAAGCGCACAGAAGACCGTTACCAGATAAGTATTAGCCGCTCTGCTGATACCGATGATGACGAGTTAAACCGGCATTTTTCGCATCAATACAGCCGGGATTTGAATGTAAACGGGCCGCTGAATGTAGAGTGGATCTTCAGTGAAGCGGGGCTAGAGATGCTACTGGCCGATGGGTTAATGAGTATTACGCAGAGATCGCTTCCGGAGCGACCTTAAAAGAGTGTTGGAGCGTCCTTAAAAAGGTCGCGAAGCTTTAAACAGATCTGGGATCGCCTCATCTTCGATAAGGCTCCAACAAAAGCTGGGTGACAGGCTGAAGGCCAGTCACCCGAAAAGAAACACCGGTGACTGGCTTCAGCCTGTCATCCGCAATAATAGAAAACAGTAGAGACAACACTATGAGCAACACCCCCTGGTGGAAAGGCGGTATCATCTACCAAATCTATCCTCGCAGTTACATGGACTCCAACGGCGATGGGATTGGTGATCTCCCCGGTATTACATCCAAGCTGGATTACATCGCTTCACTAGGCGTTGATGCCATCTGGCTCTCCCCTTTCTTCAAGTCACCGATGAAAGACTTTGGCTACGACGTCTCTGACTACTGCGATGTCGACCCTATGTTTGGCACACTGGATGACTTCAAAGCGCTGGTTGCTCGAGCACATGAATTGGGCTTAAAAGTGATGATCGATCAGGTGCTATCACACACCTCGGATCAACACCCCTGGTTTACCGAAAGTCGATCTAATAGAACCAATCCGAAAGCCGACTGGTATGTCTGGGCCGATCCAAAACCGGATGGCACACCGCCCAATAACTGGCTATCGATCTTTGGCGGTTCTTCATGGCAGTGGGATACCCAACGTCAGCAGTACTACCTGCACAACTTTTTAACGAGCCAACCGGACCTTAATTTCCACAACCCAGAGGTGTTCCAAGCGAACTTGGACAACATGCGCTTCTGGTTAGACTTGGGAGTCGATGGCTTCCGTCTAGACACCGTGAACCTCTACTACCATAGCGCTGGGCTAGAGGATAACCCACCTCATCCAGAAGGTATGCCGTACATCAACAGCGTTGACGCTTCGAACCCTTATGTTCGCCAAACTCACCAGTACGATCTCAGCCAACCGGAAAACCTCAACTTCCTTAAGGCGATGCGTGATCTGCTGAATGAATATGATGATCGCAGCATGGTCGGTGAGATCGGCGTGGACCATACCGATCCACTGCAGCGCATGGCGGAGTACACAGCCGGTGGTGACAAACTGCACATGGCTTACACCTTTGACCTGTTGTCACCCGAGCACAGTGCGGACTACTTCCGTCAAGTGATGACCACCTTTAAAACGAACGCGGGTGATGCTTGGCCCTGCTGGGCGGCATCAAACCATGACGTCAAGCGCAGCGCGACACGCTGGGGTGAGCAAGAGGATCCAAAGCAATTCCCGCTCGTTTCCATGGCCATGCTGATGAGCCTGCGCGGTAGCGTCTGTCTCTATCAAGGCGAAGAGCTAGGGCTACCAGAAGCGGATGTCCCTTTTGAAGCTCTACAAGACCCATACGGTATTGAGTTCTGGCCCGAGTACAAAGGCCGTGACGGCTGTCGTACCCCAATGGTTTGGGATAGCAGCGAGCAAGCGGGTTTCTCCAACGCTAAGCCATGGCTGCCAGTTGATCCAAGACATCTAGCACTGTCAGTTAAGACGCAAGAACAGCAGAACGACTCGATGCTTCATAAAATGCGTCAGTTCATTCAATGGCGACAGCAACAGCCTGCACTGATTAAAGGCGATATGGAGTTGGTTGAAGAGACAGGCGAAGCGTTTGTATTCACGCGTCAATCTGATGAGCAGTCACTGTTGGTTGCGATCAATATGACCGGTACAGAGTTAACAGTACCTTACAGCGGAACGCTCAAATCAGTGTTAACTGGGCACGGTTTTAGCGGACGATACGAGAATGGTGCGATGGTACTGCCGCCCTATCAGGCGTTGTTTGCGGAGGTTTGAATAACGTGGATGTGCTCTTAACAGACTGTTGGAGCGTCCTTAAAAAGGTCGCGATGCTTTTAACTTAAATGGGATCGCCTCATCTTCGATAAGGCTCCAACGGGTAGAGACGATAAGGCTCCAACAGGTAGAGATAATAATGAAAAAAATGACCATAAAAGAGGTGGCGAAAGCGATCGGTGTCTCTACGGCTACCATCTCAAACGCCTTTAACCGCCCTGATCAGCTCTCTGAAGCGCTTCGCACCAAAATCCTGGCTCAGTGCCAAGAGTTGGGTTACGTCGGCCCTAGCGCGGCTGGGCGCTATCTACGCACGGGTCGCTCGGGTGTAGTGGGTATTGTGCTAACCGATCGTCTCGCTTACTCCATGAACGACTACGTCGCTAGCCACTTTCTCTCCGGCTTAGCCGATGAGTTCGATAAGGCGCATCTCAATATGCTGCTGCTCTCGGCCAGAGATTTAGATCACGCCAACCGTCAACGTTTGCATGAATCGATGGTTGATGGTTTTATTGTCTACGGCTTTATCCCACCTGGCCCAACGCTAGAACACCTAAAACGTCAGCAGAAGCGCCTGATTGTTGTGGATCATAAGATAGAGGGCTATGGGTCGGTTAACATCGACAACCGCGAAGCGAGCTACCAGATCGCTAAACATGCACTTCAGCAGACACCGAAGAACCCAGCGATTCTTGCGCTGCGCATCACCTCCGATGATGGTATTAGCCAAGCCAATGAAGAGACCCTAAAAACCGTTGGCTTGCGCCTCTCTTTGGATCGTCTAAACGGCTACTTTGATGCGTTTGATGAAGTGGGAATCGAACGCCCCATGGATCAAATCTGGAACCTTCACGTCAACGATTACGACGAAGCGTTCAAACTCGCTTACCAAGTACTAAACCAACCCAACTGCCCTGACCTGCTGCTATGCCAATCCGATGTTATGGCCATCGCTGCAATGCGAGCCGCACTTCAAATGGGTATCGAATTCCCAGAAGAGTTAAGAATTACCGGTTTTGATGGTATCCCCGAAGCTCAAGCCATGCCCAAAGCGATCACCACCATACAACAGCACTCGTTCGAAAAAGGCCGTATGGCGGCAAAGCTGCTTATAGAGAATCGTATGAGTGAGGATGTGGTAATGCCGACGGAGCTGCTGATCGGCGACTCTTGCCCGTAAGACTGTAGGAGCTTTATCGTAGATGAGGCGATCAGTGACTGGCCTTCAGCCTGTCATCTGCTGGGAGACTTTTCAAAATATCTAGAAAAAGCTTAGAGAGTGGATGTCAGGCTGAAGCCAGACACCGGTGACCCTATCGCGACCTTTTCAAGGACGCTCCTACCCTTACTTAAACGCCCAAACCTTAGCCAAAGCAAAAGTTACCAATGGAACTACAAATACCATCGGCACAACAGCGTATAGGTAATCCATCTTGAGCCACTCGGTCACCACCCAAACAGCCAATGAATTGAGCAACAATCCCGACAATGCGACGATCAAAAACCTGAGCTGAAATGCAAAGGCTTTATACACTGATTGCCCTTCTGTTTGAGCTCGAAAGGTCCAGAGAAAGTGACCTATATACGAGAACAAAAAAGCGACAAGAAAAGCAATTAGGTTAGCCAACATCGGCACTAACAAACTACCAACAACACCATAAACCAAGGCATGAACACCTGTCGCTATAACACCAACCGAAGCAAACTTGGATAGCTGCTGAATCAGATTTTTCATAATTAATAGACGTTAGCGGCCGGACTCTTCATCAAACCCAACTTTCTCACGAATCAGATAGATTGGACGACGTTTGGTCTCAAGGAAGATTCGACCGACATACTCTCCAACCACACCGAGCCCCATCAAAATAGCGCCATTAAAGAAGAGCATAATGGCAACGAGCGATGGATAACCCGCCACATCGTTACCGTATAACACTGTATCAGTTACTACATAAAGCAGATACATAGCAGAGAGTGCTGAGAGACTAAAACCTAAATAAGTCCAGATACGCAGTGGCGTAGTGCTAAACGAAAAAATACCGTCTAAGGCAAAGTTCCATAATTTCCAACTGCTCCACTTACCTTCACCCGCAAAACGCTCTTCACGTTTGAAGTAGAGTTGAGTAGTTTTAAAGCCGAGCCAAGCAAACAATCCTTTCATAAACCGTGTACGCTCTGGGAGAGTTTTAAGCGCCTCTACGACTCGCCTATCCATCAAACGGAAGTCACCTGCATTGTCGGGCAGATCAACATCACTGACTCGACTAAATAGCTTATAGAAGCTATTGGCGGTAAAGCGTTTCATGAAGCTATCGGTTGAACGATCTGAACGAATAGCCAATACGACATCGAAACCCTCTTGCCACTTAGCGATCATATCTGGAATTAGTTCTGGTGGATCTTGCAAATCGACATCCATCGGAATGACGATATCGCCACTGCATAACTCCAATCCAGCCGTTAAAGCGGGCTCTTTGCCGAAGTTACGTGATAGATCTATTACCTTGATGTTTTGGTAATCAGTACGCATCTCACAAAGCTGCGCATAGGTCGCATCACGACTTCCATCATTGACACAGACAATCTCGTAATCCAAGCCAGTCGATTTCAGAATTGGCGTAATACGCTCAAAAAAGGGAGTAAGACTCTCTGACTCATTAAAGACAGGAACAACAATCGAGAGATAAGGAGATGATGGAGTAGTGCTCACACGCAAGGTCACTTATTATTGGATGGTGATATAGCAATGTATTCAATTTGAATCGGTTTGTCAGCTTTTGAAGGGTGCCAAATGAATGATCGGCGTTTTGCATCCAAAGGCTTAAAACCCTTAGATTCTATAAAATCAGTCATGGAAGCAGATAACGCCTGTCCTGCCAACCAAGCAACCAGTACTCCCTCTTTCGAAATATCTTTATCTGTTACCCATGGCGATTTAATTGGATCACCATCAACTCTGACGCGAAGTGGATCATCTGCACTGGCCGCAACCAGTCCACCTAACCAGTAACTAGCAGCAACGATTTTGATTGGTGAACCAGTCTCAGCCTGATACGCAGATCTTAGTTCAAGAGCGATTTCAGCCCGGGGCCACAGAGTACGCATCGGCTTACCGCTCAAATCCGCGCGATAGATGTGTTGAACTGCATAAAGGGCACCTACCAAAGGCAGTAGAAGTAGACCACCCAACATGATACGACGCGCTCGAGCATCGGTTAAACGACCACCCATGAAGTAGAGCAACACCAAGCTACTAAAATTAAACATGGGTGTGCCCCACATAGGCTTAAGACCCATACCCGCAATGACCGGCAATAGAGTAACCATTAAAATTGGAGCGATAACTACCAACCATAGGAAGGTCGTTTTATCAGATGGACGATCCAGTTTTGTCGATAATGCACCGCGCCCCAACAAACCACCAACCATAATCAAAATGATAAAGAAGAGATGGTCTGCCAGCTGTGCACCTAAAAACGAGACGCTATCTGAGAAACCACCGCTACTAGCCCGGTCTTGTGCATAGTAAATAGGAAGAAATTCGGAATCGATTAAGTACGAGGCCTGCGGCCAAGCAATCACTATAAAGAGAACTCCCGTTAACCAAGGTCCTTTACTTTTAAATGAACTACGCCCACAAGGAGTCACTAGTAACCAGACGAATAACCATAAAAGCAAAATACCCGCCGAGTATTTAGTCCAAACCATGGCACCGGCAATCACGCCTAAAGCTGACCAATAGACTAACTTTTGACGAGCTACAGCACGCCAGGAAAAAAGAGTAGCTAAAGCCCATAACGGAATCTGTAATACGTTGTGGTTAAATTCAGGGGTCGGCCAGTGGTAGTAGAAGATAGAGCTAGTCAAAAACGTAGCGACGAGGGCTTTCTGTTTACCGATAAATTCTCTGCTTAATAGGTAGATCGCTATGTATGCAGCAACAATGGAGAGCTGAGAGAGAAGATAGACAACCTCAACTTTCCCCGTGATACCGATAAAAAGATCAAGCAACAAACCCGGTAGATTTGGGTGTTTGTAGTTAGCGATGACAACTTCACCACTGAGAGTCATTAGTTCAGCAACATCCAAAGGCAGTGCAGTGTGGAAGGCAGGTGCAATGAAGCCCCAAACAAGGATTTGGAAGGTAATTAACAGCCAGAGTGAATAGCGTTCGATGAAGTTCATTAGTATCCGAGAAAGCGGATGACAGGCTGAAGGCCAGTCACCGTCACTTCGTAGTTTGGGAAATACACCGGTGACTGACCTTCAGCCTGTCATCCGCCTTACTAGCGGCTGCACAACTGATAAGAATCACCACAGCCAAACTCAAAACTATAACAAAAACACCAAACTCTAGACATAAAAAAAGAGGGGCTAAAAACCCCTCTTCTATCTAATAAGCAGCTGAGACTAGCTCAGCGCTAAATTAGAATGCTAGTGTGACTAGCGCCTTAGTACGAGTGTTTTCACCAGTAGCTGTATCGTACTTGTCGTACTGAACAGCAGCAGTAACATTACTGCTTAGAGCGTGAGAAACATTTAATGATGTACCAGACATGTCTGCTGCAGGAGTTGCAGTTGTATCTTCTTTCTTAGAAGCAGAAAGACCGATAGTAGTTGCACCCATAGGAACTGAAACACCGTATGAAGTGTAGTCATAAGCATTGTCCTGCATCTGGAAAGATGCACCAACTTTAGCGACACCAAGGTCGTAAGAACCACCTACACGTACACGATTGTCAGCAGAATCGTAGTTTTTGTATGCTACTCGACCAGAGAAAGCACCAGCTTTAACTAGAGCAGTAACCTGGACATCGTATGCACCAGCGCCAGCACCAGCATCAACTCCACCTTCAGAAGTATCAACAACAAGAGTTACAGGACCCATAGCTGGTGCTGTGTATGAGATAACAGTCAATGGATCAGACTCAACACCGAACTCGCCTGCGAAGTTGTCAGTACCGAAAGACTCTGTGTATGGATCGTATGTACCATTGACAATCTTCACAGTACCAAAATCACCTGCTACGGCCATGTTAGAACCAGTACCAGCTACCTCTTGACCTTTAGCACCGTTTTCGAAACCGAAAGCGCCAGAGAAAGTAAGACCATTTTCTAAAGCTTCAGAACCAGATACTGAAATTGAAGAACCATCAGTACCAAAACCTTCACCATTTAGTGAATCACCGATCCAACCAAAAGTAGTAGAACCGCTGATAGTCATGTCAGCCATTGCTGGCGCTGAGATTGCAGTTGCAACTGCGATCGCTAGAATTTTTTTCATTTTGGAAATCTCCAGAATTATTTATTTAAGCCTCAAATATCCGGCCAACTCATCATTTGTTGTACGAATACACCAAACCCGTTCGGCTTTGGACAGAATGCACTCTATCCCCCACTACAACAGGGGTCAACTCTAATTTTTCAAAAAGTTCCCTGTTTTTAACTTTTTTTTCGTTAATCTTTTGTTCAGAAAACTCAATGATATATAAAATCATTTAATTTCAATAACTTAAAGTGAGCGTTCAGGTTTCGTTAATTTTGAGATGATTTTGTTATATGCAACCTTCTGTTTTGGAATATGTAACAAAATTGGGGAGTTAGCTGTAAAAGCGGATGACAGGATGAATCCTGTCACCAACGGAGTGGGTCATCAGCATGCTGAACTCAACTACGGAGCTCCCGTGACTGGCCTTCAGCCTGTCATCGGCTCTACCAAGCGACTTCCAGAGATTTGGGCAAGACTGTCCAACAGCGTTTTCCAGAATCTCTGCCACTTGCAACAGCGGATGACAGGATGAATCCTGTCACCATCTTTAAGTAAGCAATAAAGTATGTAGTAAAATTACGTAAATATATTCATTTAATCTCTTTATTCCCGTAGAATTGACGTAACTTAAACAAAAATCCTTATTTAGAGGCCAAAAATGAATCTTCTTACCTCATCTGTGACTTGGAAAAAGCTGGAACAGCTCGCGCAAGAGACTAGCGAGGACCGTATAAGCGACTACTTTAAAGAGGACGCTAAACGATTCGACAAGATGAGTGTACGTCTGGGCGAGCTATTTTTGGACTTCTCTAAGAATAAGATTAACGACGATGTCTTCAAAGCGCTAATCGATCTGGTAGAGCACTCTTCTTTGCGCCAGCGTCGCGCTCAGATGTTTTCGGGTGACATCATTAACGTTACTGAGAAAAGACCTGTGCTCCATACCGCACTGCGTAACCGCGGCGATGAGCCGGTGATTGTCGATGGTGTAGACGTGATGCCAGAGATTCGTTCCAGCTTGAATAAATTAAAGCTATTCAGCGAACAGGTTCGAAACGGCGATTGGAAAGGTTATAAAGGCAACCGCATCACGGATGTGGTTAATATTGGCATTGGGGGTTCGGATCTTGGACCTAACATGGTGGTTCGCGCCCTACTGCAATTCCGCCACCCAGATATTAAGTTTCACTTCATCTCTAATGTCGACGGCCAGCATATTAAGAAGACGCTGAAAAACTTGGATGCCAAATCGACACTGTTTGTTGTCTCGACTAAGACCTTCTCTACTCAAGAGACACTACTGAATGCTAAAACGGCTCGTCGCTGGTTCCGCGAACAGACCGGCGGCCACGAAGATATCAGCCAGCATTTTGTGGCGGTATCGACTAACCAAGCAGCCGCAATGGAGTTTGGTATTGCACAAGAGAACATCTTTGAGTTCTGGGCTTGGGTGGGCGGTCGTTACTCGCTCTGGTCTGCAATCGGTCTGCCGATTGCACTGTCGATTGGCTATGACAACTTCATTGATATGCTGGAAGGCGCCTACGAGATGGATCGTCACTTTGTGGAAGCGCCAATGGATCAGAACATGCCGGTCATCATGGCGCTGATCGGTATCTGGTACATCAACTTCTTGGGTGCCGAAACTCAAGCAGTGATTCCTTACGACCAGGCACTGCATCAGTTACCGGCGTTTTTACAGCAGCTGGATATGGAGTCAAACGGTAAGTCGGTCGATATCAATGGCGACCCAGTTGATTACGCAACGGGACCTATCGTCTGGGGGCAGACAGGCTCCAATGGCCAACACGCCTTCTTCCAGCTATTGCACCAAGGCACGCGATTCGTCCCGATCGACTTTATCGCCTCGCTTGAGGCTGATGAACAGACAGAAGAGCACCACTTCGCTCTGCTGACCAATATGCTTGCCCAAGCCAATGCTTTTATGAACGGTGATGATTCTGATGGTCTATTGGAGTATCAGAGCTGCCAAGGTAACCGCCCAAGTAACGTTTTGTTAATGGATCGCATCAGCCCACGCAACCTAGGCGCGCTCATTGCGCTTTATGAGCATAAGGTATTTGTACAAGGCGCTATATGGAACATCAACTCGTTTGACCAGTGGGGTGTTCAGCTCGGTAAACGCCTAGCCAATGAGATCAGCCAACAGATTGGTGAATCGACGCAGGGGTATGACCAATCGACGCAAGGGTTGATGGCGTTGGTTCGGAAGCACGTCAAATCGTAGATTTGACCGTGACAGGCCTTCAGCCTGTTTATTCCATGGATGGCATGTATGCCGAAAATGCAGGAGCAATTTTCGACCATCGGATCTTTAAGCTATCTCCCATGGATTCGAGCAAGACTGCCAGGCATACTTTTCCAGAGCCTTTTCCGTAATTTCAAAGCGGTTGACAGGCTGAAGCCAGTCACCGTGACTCCGTAGCCTGTTTATCACACCGGTGACTGGCTTTCAGCCTGTCATCCGCACTAGCAGTTACTTCCCATACAACCGATCAATCGCTACTTGGTTATCTTCAATCACCTTAGAGCGTTTGATCTTCTGTGTGGGTGTTACGTATCCATTCTCAATCGAGAAGAGTTCCCGTTGTACAATGAACTTACGGATACGTTCGGTACCGTTAAGCTCTTGGTTAACTCGTTTGACCGCTTTAGAAATGATCTTTTCTAGCTCTTCATCGGAGTCTGTCGCTTTTTGCAGATCCTCAGACGGCACAATAATGGCGGACAACCAAGGTTTTGCATCGCCAAGTACCACGGCTTGATCCACCTCCTCTTCCAGCGTCAGCTTCGCTTCTAGCTTGGCAGGCGCAACGTTATCACCACCTGAGGTGACGATTAGATCCTTAGAACGTCCGACGATGGAAACAAAGCCCTCTTCGTCGATTTCGGCTAGGTCACCGGTATGTAACCAGCCATCGATAATAGTGACTGCCGTGGCTGACTCATTCTGCCAGTACCCTTTCATGACGTTGTCACCACGGACGAGCAGTTCACCATCATCCGCTAGCTTCAACTCACAATCTAGTGGCAAACCGACGGTAGACATACGGATGTTACCTGGGCGGTTCACGGTGATCAGTGGCGATGCCTCTGTCTGACCATAGCCTTGAATAATGCCAATCCCTAGAGCAGCAAAGAAGTTTCCGATCTCTGGGTTTAGGGGTGCACCTCCTGAAACGAAATACTTAATCTTGCCACCAAAACGATCACGCAATTTTTTGCGAACCAACTTCTCTAATAGAGGATCAAGAATGGCTTCTAGTAGCGATAGTTTTTCATCATTAAGCTTTTTCGTGCCAATAGACAAAGCTTTGTAGAAGAGGCCTTTTCTAAATCCACTGGCGCGATCTACACCCGACTTTATACGCGCATAGAGCATGTCGTAGAGACGCGGAACCGCCGTTGCAACTGTGGGTGAAACCTCACCTAAGTACTGAGCCAACTTATCCGTTGATTCACAATAGAAGATCTCAGCCCCTTGTGTAATCGGCATATGCAGTCCAGCTGTATGCTCGTACGCATGAGCGAGTGGCAAGAAAGAGAGAAATCGATCCTCTTCATTAACCGGAATGGTATCCAACACTCGCGCAGCAGCTTCGACGTTATGAATAATGTTCTTATGGGTCAGCATCGCCGCTTTAGGGTGACCACCTGTGCCAGAGGTAAAAATCAGGGTACAGACATCGTCTGTTTCTATGGCGGACAGATCTGGACGATTGACACCTTGTTGAACCTCAGGCCAAGGTAAAATCTCGGTATGCCAATCGGGTTTATCATGCTCACCCTGGTCGATCACAACCATATGAGTGACGCATTCGTGGCTGATGTTGGCCTCTAACACTCTATCTGCCAACACCTGAGAAGAGACGATGGCAAATTTAGGACTGGTCAAAGAGAGAATATGGCGAAGATCGTCAACCGTATGCGCTGTATAAGCTGGAACCACATAAGCCCCCACAGACATGATCGCTAAGTCACTGACGGCCCATTCAGGACGGTTTTCAGAGAGAATTAATACGCGATCCTCTTTACCGACGCCGTACTGGGTTAAATAGTGACTGAGTGTAGATATTTGATCGGCTGTCTCTTGCCAAGAGAGCGTCTTCCACTCGCCTTCAGATTTATAGCCAAGGAATGTGCGATCTTGGAAGCGATCAACCTGTTTGTAAAAGCGGGATACTAGGTTCATGTTTGTCTTTTTTCTTATAAATTTAATGGAAATACGCGTTTAGTGTTAACTTGGTGCTTTGGTTTTATTAAATTGATAACGCGATAGATATTTTAGAGCGGATGACAGGCTGAAGCTAGTTAGGGCCATGGATGGCCTGTATGCAGTAATTGCAGGAGCAAATTACTGTCACCAGAGTACTCGACCATCATCGGAGCGGCAGTGACCGGCTTCAGCCTGTCATCCGCTCTATCATAATCAAGTGTACGGAACCAACTACGGAGCTACCGTGACTGTCTTTAGACTGTCATCGGCTCTACTAGTCGACTTCCAGAGAGTGGCCTAGTCGCGGTGACTGGCTTCAGCCTGTCATCTATGGATAGACTAAATAATGAAATTATTTAAACGCACTGCAGTCCTGCTAACTCTCACCTACCTATCCGCTTGCGGGTACATGTACTTTGCGCAAGACTCTTTGATTTTTAAACCGACCTACGAAACAGAGTCGGTTGAGACGATATTCCCCGGTGCTAGCGAGCTCTTTATTAATACTCCGCAAGGCAACCGCCTTCAGACTTGGTATAAGCCAGCTAAAACTGGGCAAGAGACGCTAGTCTATCTGCACGGCAATGCTCGCAACCTGAGCACGCGTGGGCGACTGATCAATATCTTGTCAGAGAATGAACGGGGACTATTAATCTTCAGCTGGAGCGGGTTTGGGCAAAGCAGAGGTACACCAAGCGAGGTTAGCTTTTATGACGACGCACGTGCGGTGTTTGATTGGTTAGCTAAAGAGCACAATCTAAATTCATCAGACCTGATCATCTACGGCGAATCACTGGGCACTGGCGTGGCGGTTCAACTGGCCACTGAACGCGATTTTAAAGGGGTTATTCTGGCCGCGCCCTATACCTCCATTGCCCAGATGGCGGCAGATGACTACCCCTGGTTACCGGTTAACTTACTGCTTAAACACCGATTTGATTCGATTGATAAGATTCAAAATGTCGATGAGCCAGTAGTAATTATGCACTCCGCCGATGATGACACCATTCCCTACGAGCAAGGTGTAACGCTTTTTGAAGCTGCTGAAGAGCCGAAGCTGTTTATGGGGTTTGAGGATCGAGAACATACGCGGTTTCGATCGGAGGATGTTGATCGGGCAATTCGCTGGGTATTGGAGCGGGAGTAAAGAGTGGATGACAGGCTGAAGCCAGTTAAGGCCATGGATGGCCTGTATGGAGTCATTGCAGGAGCAAATTACTGCCACCGGAGCGCTGAACCAACTACGCAGCCGCCGTGACTGTCTTTAGACTGTCATCGGCTTTATCAGTCGACTTCCAGTGAATCGAGCAAGGCTTCTTAGCAGCATTTTCCAGAGTCTCTGCCAACTGTGACAGCGGATGACAGGCTGAAGCCAGTCACCGGTGTGTAAAGCCTGCTACGGAGTCGCGGTGACTGTCCTTCAGCCTGTCATCAGCCCCATCAGCGTTTTCCAGAGTTCCCGCTAGACCACCGATACTCCGAAGGCATTCCACAAATCCCAGCCCGCACTGGATTTTGTTCGATATATGCTTTGATCTGCTCTAGGTGGCTCTGGTTTGTAACAGGAATATTCCTAAATCGCCCTTCCCAGATCGTTCCAGTCAATCCATAACGCTTATTGAAGTAACGACCGTAACTTCCTGCGATACGTTTCATCATCTCTGAAATGCCATCATCAGAACTAGGCGTTAATAAAAAGTGAATGTGGTTGCTCATCAGTACCCAAGCATGCAGTTGAACTTCGTATACCTCTGACCAATACTCAAGTTTACTGAGGTACATTTCAAAGTCGGCACTGGCTTTAAAGATGTATTGTCGGTTGTGGCCGCGGTGAATAATGTGCTGGGGCACACCTGCTGGACATAATCTTGGCTTCCTTGCCATGGTTAAACTCCTTTTTCTTTGGAGTATAGATCATGGTTGGGAGTTTACATTGACAGCGGATGACAGGCTGAAGCCAGTCACCGGTGTGCTGATCCAACTACGGAGCTGCGGTGACTGTCTTTAGACTGTCATCAGCTCTACAAAGCGACTTCCAGAGATTGGAGCAAGACTGCTTGGCAGCTTCTTCCAGAGTCGCTGCCAACTGCGATAGCGGATGACAGGCTGAAGCCAGTCACCGGAATACTTAATTAACTACGGAGCTGCGGTGACTGGCCTTCAGCCTGTCATCCGCCCTATCCCCGTCTTCCAGAAAACACAAAAGCGACCCAAGGGTCGCTTTTCTTTAACGCGAGAAACGAATTACTTCATTGCCCAGCCAGTTACTTCAGATAGGGCTACGCCGATATCTGCTAGTGAACGTACAGTCTTAACGCCTGCGTCTTCTAGTGCTGCGAACTTCTCGTCTGCAGTGCCTTTACCGCCAGAGATGATGGCACCAGCGTGGCCCATGCGTTTGCCTGGAGGCGCTGTTACACCCGCGATGTACGATACAACAGGTTTAGTTACGTTTGCTTTGATGTAAGCAGCCGCTTCTTCTTCTGCTGAACCACCGATCTCACCGATCATAACAATCGCTTCAGTCTGTGGGTCGTTCTGGAACATCTCTAGGATATCGATGAAGTTAGAACCAGGGATTGGGTCACCACCGATACCAACACAAGTAGACTGACCGAAGCCTGCGTCAGTTGTCTGTTTAACCGCTTCGTACGTTAGCGTACCAGAGCGTGAAACGATACCGACTTTACCTGGTAGGTGGATGTGACCTGGCATGATACCGATCTTACATTCGCCCGGTGTGATAACACCTGGACAGTTAGGACCGATTAGACGTACGCCTAGCTCGTCACACTTCACTTTACACTGAAGCATGTCCATCACTGGGATGTGCTCTGTGATACAAACGATTAGCTTGATGCCTGCATTAGCCGCTTCAAGGATCGAATCTTTACAGAACGCCGCTGGTACGTAGATAACTGATGCTTCTGCGCCAGTCTGCTCTACTGCTTCAGCAACAGTGTTGAATACAGGTAGACCTAGGTGAGTTGTGCCACCCTTACCTGGAGTCACACCGCCAACCATTTTAGTGCCGTAGGCGATCGCTTGTTCAGAGTGGAAAGTACCCTGACCACCAGTGAAACCCTGACAGATTACTTTGGTGTCTTTGTTAATTAGTACTGACATGATTAGTTGCCTCCTGCTGCTTTAACTGCTTGCTGTGCAGCGTCAGTCAAGCTGGTAGCCGCGATGATATCCAAACCAGATTCAGATAGCAGTTTAGAGCCGAGGTCTGCGTTGTTACCTTCAAGGCGAACAACCACTGGAACTTCAACACCCACTTCTTTAACAGCACCGATGATGCCTTCTGCGATTAGGTCACAACGTACGATACCACCGAAGATGTTAACCAATACCGCTTTAACTTTGCTGTCTTCAAGGATGATCTTGAACGCTTCGGTTACACGCTCTTTCGTCGCGCCGCCACCTACGTCAAGGAAGTTAGCTGGGAAGCCGCCGTGTAGAGAGACGATATCCATAGTACCCATTGCAAGGCCAGCACCGTTAACCATACAACCGATGTTGCCAGTTAGGGCTACGTAGTTAAGATCCCACTCAGCCGCGCGTGCTTCACGCTCGTCTTCCTGTGATGGATCTTCCATTGCTTGGATATCTTTGTGACGGTAAACCGAGTTGCCATCGATAACGACTTTCGCATCTAGACAGTGTAGGTTGCCCTCGTCAGTGATAACCAGTGGGTTGATCTCTAGAAGAGCTAGATCTTTCTCTTCAAACATCTTCGCAAGACCCATGAAGATCGCGACGAACTGTTTGATCTGAACGCCTTCAAGACCCAACTTGAACGCTAGCTCACGACCCTGGTATGGCTGTGCGCCAGTCAAAGGGTCGATGGTTGCTTTAAGAATCTTCTCAGGTGTTTCGTGAGCGACTTTCTCGATCTCTACACCGCCTTCAGTCGATGCCATGAAGACAATGCGACGTGATGAACGGTCAACAACCGCACCCAGGTATAGTTCGTTTGCGATGTCGGTGCAGGTCTCAACAAGAATTTTAGAGACTGGCTGACCGTTCGCGTCCGTTTGGTAAGTTACCAGATTAGTGCCTAGCTTATCTTTTGCGAAAGCTGCTGCTTCTTCTGGAGAGTCTACTAGTTTAACGCCGCCCGCTTTACCGCGGCCACCTGCGTGTACCTGTGCTTTAACAACCCACTTATCACCGCCAATTTGTTTGGCTGCTTCTGCGGCTGCTTCCGGTGTATCGACTGCAATGCCTTGTGACACTGGCAGACCGTACTGTGCAAACAGCTGCTTGCCCTGATACTCGTGAAGATTCATTCTATAGTCCGTTATTTAGGTCGGTTAAACGAACACGGGGTTACCCGTGCCATCGATCTGAACAAAAGCGCTTCAAGCTTTTGACCTGAAGCGCTCCCTGTTCTGCGATTAACGCTTTTTGCGATTCGCAATGTGGATAGCGTGATTATCCACAGCTAGAGCTGCTTCGTGGATCGCTTCACTCACGGTTGGGTGAGCAAATACGGTCAACTGCAGATCTTCCGCGCTTGATGCAAATTCCATTGCGATAACACCCTGAGCGATCAGCTCAGAGGCGATACCACCAACGATGTGCACACCAAGAATACGGTCGGTAGCTTCATCAGCGAGCATCTTAACGAAGCCCTCTGTCGCATTCGCTGCCATGGCACGGCCAGACGCTGCGAATGGGAATTTGCCACTCTTGTATTTGATACCTTCCGCCTTAAGCTGCTGTTCGGTCTTACCGACCCAAGCCAACTCAGGGAAAGTGTAGATGATGTTAGGAATGCAGTCGTAGTTCATTGCTGCTTTGTGACCCGCAATGATATCTGCAACCATGATACCCTCTTCTGATGCTTTGTGTGCAAGCATCGGGCCACGTACTGAGTCACCAATGGCGTAAACGCCTGGTGCACCGGTACGACAGTTCTCGTCAACGAAGATGAAGCCGCGCTCATCCAGAGAGACACCTGAATCTTCTGCTAGAAGACCGTTGGTTTGTGGACGACGGCCGACAGCAACAATCAGCTTATCTACAACAAGCTCTTTATCGCCTTCAGAATCGGTGTATTTAACTTTTACTGCTTTACCATCAACGATCTCAGTGCCAGTACAACGTGCACCCAGTTTGATGTCTAGACCCTGTTTGGTTAGAAGCTTTTTAGCCTCTTTCGCTAGGTCTTGGTCCGCTAGGGCTAGGAAGTCATCCATCGCTTCTAGAACGGTCACTTTAGAGCCACAACGAGCCCAGATAGAACCCATCTCTAGACCGATAACACCGGCACCGATGATACCAAGGTGCTCAGGGGTTTCATCGATATCCAGCGCACCTGCGTTGTCTAGGATTAGACCCTCTGTAAGAGGTGCTGGTGGGATCTCTACAGGAACTGAACCTGATGCAAGGATCACGTTGTCAGCTTGGTAAGTAGAGACAGAGCCGTCAGCAGCGGTTACTTCAACCTGCTTACCCGCTAGCAGTTTACCTGTACCCGCAAGGGTTGTGACACCGTTCGCTTTGAACAGACCTGCGATACCGCCAGTTAGGTTCTTAACGATGCCATTCTTACGAGCAACCATCGCTTTAGGGTCGATCGATACGTTTTCAGCAACGATACCCTGAGCCGCGAAGCCGTGTTGTGCTTCGTGAAGTTTGTGGGTTGTCTCAAGCATCGCTTTCGATGGGATACAACCTACGTTTAGACAGGTACCACCTAGGACAGTACCGCCCTTCTCATCAATCCACTTCTCAACACAGGCTGTTTTCAAACCAAGCTGTGCTGCACGAATCGCTGCTACGTAACCGCCAGGGCCAGCACCGATTACAATTACGTCAAACTTATCAGACATTACTCTTTCCTATCTTAGTAACTTTTTAAAGATTCCTAGAATGCGATTCGCATTAAACGTCTAGGAGCATGCGCGCTGGATCTTCCAGCAGGTCCTTAATTGTTACAAGGAACTGTACCGCCTCTTTACCATCGATCATACGGTGATCGTAAGAGAGTGCTAGGTACATCATTGGTAGGATCTCAACCTGACCATTCACCGCCATTGGACGCTCTTGGATCTTGTGCATACCCAAGATAGCTGTCTGTGGTGGGTTAAGGATGGGGGTCGACATCAATGAGCCGAACACACCGCCGTTAGTGATTGTGAATGTACCGCCCTGCATGTCTTCCATGCCTAGCTTACCTTCACGACCGCGCTTACCGAAGTCTGCAATAGTGCCTTCTACTTCTGCAAGGCTCATCGCATCCGTATCGCGCAATACTGGCACCATTAGGCCACGGTCAGTCGATACAGCGACACCGATATCCTGGTAACCGTGGTAAACCATATCGTTACCGTCGATCGATGCGTTTACCGCTGGGAAGCGTTTTAGTGCTTCAGTCGCCGCTTTAACGAAGAATGACATAAAGCCAAGCCGTGTACCGTTGTGAGTCTTCTCGAACAGATCTTTGTACTGTTTACGAAGCTCCATGACAGGCTTCATGTTCACTTCGTTGTACGTTGTTAGCATCGCAGCATTCTGTTGCGCTTCAACTAGACGCTTAGCGATGGTTGCACGTAGACGAGTCATTGGAACGCGTTTCTCAACACGCTCACCTGCTGGTACGTTGACTGATACCGCTGGCTGGGCTGCAGCAGGAGCGGATGCAGGTGCTGTTGCCGCAGGAGCGGAAGCCGGCTTGTTCGCCATGAAGTTCATAACGTCTTCTTTAGTGATGCCACCGTTTTTACCTGTACCAGGGATCTGGCTAGCATCAAGACCGTTCTCATCAATCAGTTTACGAGCGGCTGGGCCTACTTTTTCAGCGTCACCTGCTGGAGCCGCTTCAGTCGCTGCTTCTGCTGCTGGAGCTGCCGCACCGGCTGCACCCGCTTCAAACTTAGCAAGAATCTCTTCGCTAAGAACTGTTTCACCTTCGCCTTTTAGGACTTCAGTGATCACACCGTCGGCTGGAGCGACAACTTCAAGAACCACTTTATCGGTTTCGATGTCGACAATAAGTTCATCGGCAGAAACCGCTTCACCTGGCTGCTTGTGCCAAGTTGCAACAGTTCCGTCTGCTACTGATTCTGGAAACGTAGGTGCTTTAATTTCGATTGACATGATTTTTCCTTTCTTGCCTTCTGCTCGTCGTACGAACGAATTCTTTATTAACCGTTTAGGGCGTCGTTAACCAATTTCTCTTGCTGCTCAACGTGAACAGAGATGTAACCTACTGCAGGCGCTGCAGCGTGTGGACGACCCACACCATCTAGGTGAATCTCTGGCTTCACTTTACGTAGAGCGTTGCGCATGTGGTGCTGACTGCAGTACCACGCGCCCTGGTTCATTGGCTCTTCCTGACACCAAACAACCGATTCAAGATTAGGGTATTGGCTCAACTCATCTACCAGATCCGCCTCTGGGAATGGGTAGAGTTGCTCAATACGAACGATCGCAACATTCTGCTTCTCTAGCTCTTCGCGACGGTTGTATAGGTCGTAGTAAACCTTACCGCTACACATCACAACACGATTCACTTTCGACTTATCAAGCTGATCCACTTCACCAATAACCGGTTGGAAGGTGCCATCCGCTAGCTCTTCTAGAGTAGAGATCGCCTGCTTGTGACGAAGCAGAGATTTCGGCGTCATGACCACCAAAGGTTTGCGAAGTGGGCGAACCACCTGACGACGCAGTAGGTGGAAGATCTGCGATGGAGTTGTAGGGACGACAACCTGAATGTTGTGCTCAGCACAGAGCTGTAGGTAGCGTTCCAAACGAGCAGATGAGTGCTCTGGACCTTGACCTTCGAAGCCGTGTGGCAACAGCATAGTCAGACCACATAGACGCTGCCATTTCGTTTCGCCTGATGTGATGAATTGATCGATCACAACCTGAGCACCGTTGGCGAAATCACCGAACTGCGCTTCCCAGATCACCAACGAGTTTGGCGTTGTGGTTGAGTAACCGTATTCAAAAGCTAACACCGCCTCTTCAGACAGGTATGAATCGTGGATCGTGAATTTTGGTTGATCCTTATCCATGTTCTGGAGGGGTACGTAAGTCGTCGCATCTTTCTGATCGTGCAGAACCGCGTGACGGTGCGAGAAGGTACCACGACCGACATCCTGACCGGTCAAACGGACTGGGTGACCCTCTGCAAGAATTGACGCGTAGGCCAATGTCTCTGCAAAGCCCCAGTTAGCGGCCATTGCACCGGCTGCCATACGCTTACGGTCGTCATAGATCTTAGAAACCTGACGCTGCACGCTGAAGTGCTCAGGGGTTTCAGCAATGTTCGCCGCAAGCTCTTGAAGCACTTTGATGTCGACACGAGTATCACACTCAAACGACCATTGGTGACCAAGGTAAGACGCCCAATCGACAAACATCTTAGTGTTTGGTTCAAGCACAAGAGAGTGAGCAACGTGTTCGCCATTTTCTAGCGCCGCACGGTAAGCTTTTTCCATCTCTTTGCTCTGTTCAGCAGTGATCACACCCTCTTCGATCAGCTTAGTTGCGTATAGATCGCGTGTGGTCTTCTGCTTTTTGATGACATCGTACATCAACGGTTGAGTACCGCTTGGCTCATCCGCCTCGTTGTGACCGCGACGGCGGTAACAGACTAGATCGATAACAACGTCTTTCTTAAATTCGCTACGGTAATCAACCGCCAACTGAGTCACGAAACGAACCGCTTCTGGGTCGTCACCGTTGACGTGGAAGATTGGTGCTTCGATCATCTTAGCAACGTCGGTACAGTAATCTGTAGAGCGAGCATCTTCTTGCTTAGAGGTCGTGAAACCAACTTGGTTGTTGATCACGATGTGGATCGTGCCGCCTGTCTTATAAGCGCGTGTCTGAGACATCTGGAATGTCTCCATGACAACACCCTGACCCGCGAAGGCTGCATCACCGTGGATGTTGACAGGGACAACGGTGTTACCGACTGGATCTTCACGACGATCCTGACGGGCACGAACCGAACCTTCAACCACTGGCGCTACGATCTCAAGGTGAGATGGGTTGAATGCCATCGCAATGTGCACCTCACCACCGTCAGTATTGACGTTAGATGAGAAGCCCTGGTGGTATTTAACGTCACCCGATGAATCAACCAGCTTCTTACCTTCGAACTCACCGAACAGGTCAGCCGGGTTTTTACCGAAGATGTTAACCAGTGTATTAAGACGACCGCGGTGTGCCATGCCGATCACAACCTCTTTAGCACCCTGCTTACCAGCACGCTGGATCAGAGTATTCAAAGAGACGATCAGAGATTCACCACCCTCAAGACCAAATCGTTTAGCACCAGCAAAGCGGGAGCCAAGGTACTTTTCTAGACCTTCAGCTGCCGTCAGGCGCTCTAGGACCATGAGTTTCTTCTCAGGCTCAACCGTTGGGTGTGCACGGGTTGGCTCAATGCGAGACTGAAGCCATAGACGCTCTTCAGTGTTCACAATGTGCATGTACTCAGAACCTACCGAACTGCAGTACGTCTCTTGAAGATCCTGAAGGATCTCACGCAGTGTCGCCTCTTCGCGACCAAACTGCAGACTACCGAGTTGGAAAGTTGTATCAAAATCCGCTTCTGAAAGTTCGTGGTAGCGCAGATTAAGGTCGGCCACTTCTGCACGTTCTAGCAGATTCAGTGGGTCGATCTTAGCGATCTGGTGTCCACGCATGCGGTAAGCATCAAAAAGGGCCAGCGCGCGAACTTGCTTACGCTCGTGTTCAGAGCTGACAGAAGATACCGCTGCAGGCTGTGCACGTTTTTGATTCTTAGCAATGTATTGGAAATGTTCACGAATCGGTGCAAGAGGAACATCAGGAGTAATGTTTTCACCGACTTTAGGGAGTTTATCAAACTCTTCACGCCACTCTGGGGGAACGGAGTTTGGATCTAAAAGGTACGTTTCGTATAGCTGTTCTACGTAAGAGAGGTTGCCGCCGTATAGATGAGCATTCTTCCACAGCTGCTCCATCAGACCGTCTTGCATTATATATTTACCCTCGTTGTGGGGTACGGGACCTCCGAAGCTCTTGTGAAGCCTCTTCATCCATCGCCCTTATGCTTCTAATTTCCATTTTTCAGCGCATTATTCGGTGTTGCAACCAAATAAAACTCGCGTAGTTTACGCCTTTTATTCAACCCTGAACACCGCAGTTTTAGCGATTTAATACTAAAGTAATCAATGTTTTATCGCGTTTTGGAATAAGTTAATTCTACGGGCTTTTAACAGCCGTTTTTAGTTCTTTTAGGCTATTAAGTAAGAGCTTTTTAAACGTTTTTTTTGCACTTTAGTCGTAATGCATGTTTTGGAGTGTTGTACGAGGAGTTTGGAGTGTAATTGAATTGCGGTTGACAGGCTGAAGCCAGCCACCAATGCATTATTCTAGCTACGGAGCTGCCGTGACTGGATAGCGGCTGACAGGCTGAAGCCAGTCACCAATGTATTATTTTCGCTACGGAGTGACGGTGACTGGCTTCAGCCTGTCATCCACCCTTACAGCGATTTCCAGAAAACAAAAAACCCGCCAAGGCGGGTTTTTTTTGAGCTTCAACCTAATCTTAGGTTGCGCGTGATATCAGCATGTTACGGATCTTACCAATCGCTTTGGTTGGGTTTAGACCTTTAGGACATACATTCACACAGTTCATGATGCCGTGGCAGCGGAATACGCTGAATGGATCATCTAGCTCTGCAAGACGCTCGTTAGTCGCTGTATCGCGGCTGTCCGCTAGGAAACGGTAAGCCTGTAGAAGGCCTGATGGGCCGACAAACTTATCTGGGTTCCACCAGAACGACGGACAAGAGGTTGAACAACAAGCACAGAGGATACACTCGTATAGACCATCTAGCTCTGCACGCTCTTCAGGAGTCTGCAGGCGCTCGATCGCTGGAGCCGGAGTATCGTTGATCAAGAATGGTTTGATCTTCTCGTACTGCTTGTAGAACTGACCCATATCGACAACCAAGTCACGGATAACCGGAAGACCTGGAAGTGGACGAAGAACCAGCTTGTCGTTCTTAACCACTTCAGAAAGAGGGGTAATACACGCAAGACCATTCTTACCGTTCATGTTCAAACCGTCAGAGCCACATACGCCCTCACGACAAGAACGACGGAATGTCATTGATGTATCTTTCTCTTTGAGAAGGTGTAGAAGATCCAACACCATGATGTCCTTGCCACCAGGGATATCGATCTGGATATCCTGCATGAAGGGAGCATCATCAATCTCAGGGTTGTAACGATAAACACTTACTAGCATCGTAACGACTCCTTAATATGTACGAACTTTAGGTGGGAACGCTTCCATGGTCTTCGGAGCGAAGTTCACGGCACGTTTGCCCAGCGTTTTCGTTTGTGGGTAGTAAACTGAGTGACACAACCAGTTTTCATCATCACGCTCAGTAAAGTCGTTACGAGCATGCGCACCACGAGACTCTTTACGCTCGTATGCAGCAATGGCAGTTGCCTCAGCCACTTCCATTAGGTTCTCAAGCTCAAGCGCTTCAAGACGTGCAGTGTTGAATGACCCAGTCTTATCTTCAAGATATACGTTCGCTACACGCTCACGGATTGCCTTAAGCTTAGTCAAACCTTCCTGCATCGCATCGCCGTCGCGGAATACACCGAAGTAGAGCTGCATGCACTGCTGAAGATCTTTACGAATATCCGCAACCTTCTCACCGCCAGTCGAGTTATTTAGACGGTTTAGACGAGCCATTGCTGCCTCGATCTCTTCTTCAGTAGCGTCTTTAACTTCGTAGCCTTCGCGCATCTGCTGTTCGATCTGAAGACCTGCAGCACGACCGAAGACAACCAAGTCTAGTAGTGAGTTACCACCTAGACGGTTAGCACCGTGTACCGATACACAAGCAACCTCACCACAAGCGAATAGACCTTCAACGATCTTATCTTCACCTGATTCAGGATCTGGGTTAATCACCTGACCACCGATGTTAGTGGTCACACCACCCATCATGTAGTGACAGGTTGGCACCACTGGAATTGGCTCTTTCACAGGATCAGCTGCTGCGAATGTCATTGAAAGCTCACAGATACCTGGTAGACGTGAGTGAAGAACCTCTTCACCTAGGTGATCAAGCTTCAAGTAGACGTGATCGCCGTCTGGACCACAGCCACGGCCTTCAAGGATCTCTAGGATCATTGAGCGCGCAACAACGTCACGACCGGCAAGGTCTTTCGCATTAGGAGCGTAACGCTCCATGAAGCGCTCGCCGTCTTTATTAACTAGGTAGCCACCTTCACCACGACAACCTTCAGTTACCAGCGTACCTGCACCCGCAATACCGGTTGGGTGGAACTGCCACATCTCCATGTCTTGCGCAGCAATGCCGGCACGAAGTGCCATACCCATGCCGTCACCAGTGTTGATCAATGCGTTGGTAGTCGATGCGTAGATACGACCTGCACCGCCAGTAGCCAATACAGTCGCTTTCGCTTTAATGTAAACGGTTTCACCTGTTTCGATACAGATCGCAATACAACCGACAACCGCGCCGTCTGCATTTTTAACAAGATCGACTGCAAACCACTCGTTTAGGAAAGTTGTACCTGACTTCATGTTTGCTTGGTATAGCGTGTGAAGCAGTGCGTGACCTGTACGGTCTGCCGCAGCACAAGTACGAGCAGCCTGACCACCTTCACCGAAGTTCTTAGATTGACCACCAAATGGACGCTGGTAGATACGACCTGTCTCTGTGCGAGAGAAAGGAAGACCCATGTGGTCAAGTTCGAATACCGCACGTGGACCTACAGAACACATGTATTCGATCGCGTCTTGGTCACCGATGTAGTCAGAACCTTTAACGGTATCGTACATGTGCCAGCGCCAATCGTCGTTTGGATCCGCACTCGCGATTGCACAAGTAATACCACCCTGTGCAGATACTGTGTGTGAACGTGTTGGGAATACTTTTGTAACACACGCAGTGTTTAAACCTGACTGTGCAAGTTGAAGGGCTGCGCGCATACCTGCACCGCCACCGCCGACAACAATTGCATCAAATGTAAGCGTACGTAGCTTAGACATCTATTAAACCCCCCAAAGAATCTGAATACCCCACACCACGTAAACAAACGCGAGCAGGCCACAGGCAGATTGGAATACGAAACGAATGCCAGTTGGTTTAATGTAGTCGGTAGAAATTGACCACATACCGATCCAAGCATGCGCAACCAATGAAAGCAGTGTTAACAGTGTGAAGATACGCATTGCAGTACCTTCAAACAGTGCTGACCACTGGTTGTAATCTAGTTCAGGGTTAAGCAGCATGTAGCCGATCATGAAGATCGTGTAAGCTGCAAGGACAACCGCAGTTACGCGCTGCATCATCCAATCGTAAAGGCCGCTACGGCCAAAGCTTGTTACCGAAGTTACCATACCCAAACTCCTGCTAGCACAATGGAGATAGCTGAAATCGCAAGCGTTGCTTTCGCAGCCGCATTGCCAGATTCAATCTCTTCACAGTAACCCGCATCCATAACAAGGTGCTTGATACCTGCGAAGAAGTGGTACAGAAGTGCAGACAACAGACCCCAAGCGATGAACTTGGCAATGAATGATTCTGTTAGAAGTGCAGCTGCTGCATCAAAACCCTCTTGAGACTCAAGAGAAAGGCTCAGTGCGTACATCATGAAAATGGTACCGACAAATAGAATCAGACCAGTGACACGGTGCAGAATTGAAGTCACAGCCGGTAGAGGCTGCTTAATGGTTCTCAAATCGAGATTTACAGGTCGTTTTTTGTTCACGGCTCTAGTTCACACTTATGTGCCCTCTCCGGGGCCTCGTTTACTAGTAAGTACCTGATTCGGTAGTGACAGAGTCAACTACTCAGGACGACGATTAAAACTGCACGTTTATGACAAATATTCATATGAATATTCACATATTGCAGCGCGCAATTTTCGGAGGCTGATTATAACAATTGATAGGCTTTTGACAATCAATCTAAGGCCCTATTAGCCAATGGTTTAATAGGGCCATGTACAGTTCCGACGCGATTCATACGCCAGAGCGCATAAATTCGACTTATAGCTTTTTGTCCTTACTTTATAGCTTTTGCACTGCAACAATTGACGATTGACAATCACTTTGGGCTCACTATAGTGATCAGGCCTTAAAGAGTTCTGAGCCAACCTCAGAAGAGCTCTAAGATGCTTAAATACCCATATTAAGCAGTAACGGAAATAGATAGGAGCCAACCATGGCTGATAAGAAAGCTCGTCTCGTAGTAGACGGTGTAGATAAAGAGATCGAACTGCCGGTTTATCACGGCACAGAAGGTCCAGATGTTGTTGACGTTCGCCCACTAACAGGTGAAGGCCTGTTTACTTACGACCCAGGTTTTGTATCAACAGCCTCTTGTGAATCAAAAATCACATACATTGACGGCGCTAATGGTGTTCTTCTTCACCGCGGTTACCCAATCGAAGAACTGGCCGAGCACTCAGACTACCTAGAAGTGTGTTACCTCCTTCTAAATGGTGAACTCCCTACTCCAGAGCAGAAAGCTAAATTTGACTACACTGTGAACCAACACACTATGGTTCATGAGCAGCTTCGCTCTTTCTACAACGGTTTCCGCCGTGACGCTCACCCTATGGCGATCATGTGTGGTGTCGTAGGTGCGCTATCCGCTTTCTACCACGACTCACTGGACATTAATGATCCTCACCACCGCGAAGTCTGTGCATACCGTCTCATCGCTAAAATGCCTACGCTAGCGGCGATGTGTTACAAATTCTCAATCGGTCAGCCATTCATCTACCCACGTAATGATCTTGGCTACGCTGATAACTTCCTACGCATGATGTTTGCGACACCTTGTGAAGATTACAAAATCAATCCAGTGCTTTCACGCGCGATGGATAAGATCTTCACACTTCACGCAGACCACGAACAGAACGCGTCTACCTCAACTGTTCGCCTTGCTGGTTCATCAGGTGCTAACCCATTTGCCTGTATTGCAGCGGGTATCGCAGCACTTTGGGGTCCGGCTCACGGTGGAGCAAATGAAGCTGTATTGAAGATGCTTGCTGAGATCGGTTCTGTTGAGAACATCCCTGCGTTCATCGAGAAAGCAAAAGATCCAAACGATCCATTCCGTCTAATGGGCTTCGGTCACCGCGTATACCGCAACTTTGACCCACGCTCACGCGTTATGAAACAGACCTGTGATGAAGTATTGGCTGAACTGGGCATCACGGATGATCCAATGCTAGACATCGCTAAAGAGCTTGAGCGCATCGCGCTAGAAGATGAATACTTCGTTAGCCGTAAACTCTACCCTAACGTTGACTTCTACTCAGGCATCATCCTGAAAGCTATCGGTATCCCTACCTCTATGTTTACCGTTATTTTCGCTCTGTCACGAACGATCGGCTGGATCTCACACTGGAACGAGTTCCACTCAAGCCCGAACAAGATCGGTCGTCCACGCCAGCTTTATACTGGTGCGCCTAAGCGCAAGCACCCACGCGCTTAATCGCTAATAGCGCCCCATAAAAAAACCCCGCTGTAGCGGGGTTTTTTATTGTCTAGCACAAGACAGTTATTAGTGCTGTGTACGCATCAACGGTGAGCTGAACACCTGCTGGATAGCACGATGATTAACAACCTGCGCAGCTACTTTAGACGCTTTTTTCTGAGCCTGAACAACAAGCGCTGCCAATTCAGAGCGACGAATCTGTTTTGCATTCCACTCAACCAGAGCGATCTTTTCTGACTCGCTTAGGTCGTTGCTGTCTAGAAGTTCTAGAAGTGTTTTTTGATCAAGGATCTGTGACATGAGGTCATCCTCCACTGTTTAATTAAGTTGGCGCTAATATATTCGACCAAGGTATTAGTCAGCAAGAGAGGCTTTTTCACAGAATAGGTGAGTTTAGTTCAACAAAAGGTAGAAGAACTGTAGGAGCCTTATCGAAGATGAGGCGATCCATCATCGCGACCTTTTCAAGATCGCTCCAACTATTCACCTGCGCTCAATAAACAAAAAAGCGAGCCTGAGGCTCGCTTTTCATTCACAAGGTAAATTCAATTACCCAGCAATCATTCCATTCTCACGCATGATGCCTTCGATCTCTGGCAAGCTGGCTGGATCATCGATGGTTGATGGTACTGTGTACTCTTGGCCATCAGCGATCTGACGCAGTAGCTTACGTAGGATTTTGCCTGAACGAGTTTTAGGCAGACGTTTAACCACTGCCGTGCGCTTGTAACAGGCGATTGGGCCAATCTCTTTACGAATGTTAGCAACCAATTCCGCTGAAAGTTGCTCATCTGAGATATCAGCTCCGTCTTTCAGAATGACAAGACCAACAGGCTCCTGACCTTTTAGCTGCTCAGAAATACCGATTACGGCACACTCTGCAACGGCTGGGTGCGCAGCTACGATCTCTTCCATCTCACCCGTCGATAGACGGTGACCGGCAACGTTAATCACATCATCGGTACGACCCATGATGAAGACATAGCCATCTTCATCTTTATAGCCACCGTCGCCCGAGGTGTAGAAACCTTCGACATCTGACAGGTAACCCGACTTGAAGCGATCGAAATCACCCCAAACGGTTGGCAAACAGCTTGGTGGTAGTGGCAGTTTGATAGCGATAGATCCCTGCTGACCTGCTGGTAATTCATTACCCGCTTCGTCAACAATCTGCACATTAAAGCCTGGGCTTGGCAGCGTTGCTGATCCGGCTTTTGGTGGCATCGGCTCGACACCCATCAAGTTGCCACAGATCGCCCAACCGGTCTCCGTCTGCCACCAGTGATCAATAACGGGTTTACCGGTTTTCTCAACGGTCCAATCATAGGTTGGTGGATCGAGACGCTCACCCGCCATGAAGATAGTTTGCAGTTCAGACAGGTCGTATTTACCCACTTCCTGAGCTTCGGGGTCTTCCTTCTTAATCGCACGAAAAGCGGTCGGTGCAGCAAATAGAATCTTAGCTTTGTACTCTTCACAGACACGCCAGAAAGCGCCAGCGTCCGGTGTACGAACCGGCTTACCTTCATAAACAATCGTACTACAGCCAGCCAGAAGTGGTCCGTAAACAATATAAGAGTGACCAACAACCCAACCTACATCCGAAGCGGCCCAGTAAACATCACCCGCTTTCACGTTGTAGATCGCTTTCATTGAGTAGTTCAGTGCGGTCGCATGACCACCATTATCACGAACGACACCCTTAGGTTTGCCCGTAGTACCTGAGGTGTAAAGAATGTATAGAGGATCTGTACCTTTAACCGCCACTGGCTCTGCTGGCGTCGCGTTAGCCATCTCTTCAGCCCAGTCACAATCACGTGGAGCCGTTAGCTCGGCCGTCACCTCTTCACGCTGGAAGACAATAACAGACTCCGGCTTATGCTCAGACAGGTTAATCCCTTCATCTACCATCGGCTTGTAAGGAAGTACCTTGGCAACTTCGACACCGCAAGAAGCCGTCACAATCGCCTTAGGTTGTGCATCATCGATACGTACAGCAAGCTCGTTAGGCGCAAAGCCACCAAATACAACTGAGTGGATGGCACCTAAGCGTGCAACCGCCAGCATGGCAACCACGGCTTCAGGAATCATTGGCATGTAGATAACGACACGATCGCCCTTCTCGACCCCTTTAGATTTCAAAACACCCGCAAAGCGTGACACCTGATCTTTCAGTTCAGAGTAGGTCACAGTGCGTTTAGTGTTAGTTACTGGTGAATCATAGAGTAGAGCCGCTTGATCACCGCGACCCTGTTCGACATGGTAGTCAACAGCCATGTAAGAGGTGTTCATCTCACCATCAGCAAACCAACGATCGATGCCATTCTCATCTTTCGAAAGAATCGTTTTTGGTGCTTTAAACCATGGCAGATCCGCCGCTTTCTCAGCCCAAAACGCTTCTGGTTGCTCAATCGACTTAGTGTATTCGCTTAGGTAAGACATACTCATTCCTCATTAACTGACGAGATGTGATTATTTTTAGACGCTCGATATGAGCACTTTTCTAAAATAAGATTGTCGACACTTTACCGGAAAAGATTGGGGATTTATTTACGACTTATGGCGATATTGTCGACAATCCTATCCATCCTTATAACCAGATAAATGGATTTAAGGCACTTTTATCGCCAGCATGTAGTTCTACTACAGCCCTATTTGGGTTGGATTTGTTCGAAAGCATAGGCTACTCTGCGTCCACATTTTGAAAAGTTACATACCCTTTTATTAATGCACACCCCATCCATAGAGTTAAGTCACGTCACTCTGACTAGAGAGGGACGCACCATCTTCGATGATCTGACGCTGTCACTTAATGAGTCACGCATTGGTATTATCGGGTTTAATGGCAGTGGCAAAAGCAGCCTGATTCGCCTGCTTAACGGTTTACTTACCGCCGACAGCGGCACCATCAGCATCAACGGCAAAGACCCATCGAAAGGGCCTGCCGCCATGTCGACTGAAGTCGGTTTTGTATTTCAAAATCCAGATCACCAACTGATCTTCCCTACCGTGCTTGAGGAGTTGATCTTTGGTCTGCAAAACCAGGGCAAAGATAAGTCAGAGTCAGAAGCCGAAGCACTCGCACTATTAAAAGAGCACGATCGACTGGATTGGAAAGATCTTCCGGTCCACAGCCTCTCTGAAGGACAAAAGCAGTTGATCTGTATTTTCTCGGTACTCCTATTGAAGCCTAAAGTTATTGTCTTCGATGAACCCTTCTCTGCACTTGATCTACCCACTCGATATCAGCTTCAGAAAGTGATCAGCACTCTGTCCCAGCAGGTCATTATGATCAGTCACGAGCTAGACGGTTTTGACGGGTTTGATCGACTGGTATGGCTAGGTGATCAAGGGGTCGTAAAAGACGGTCCCACTGAAGAGGTGATCACTGACTATAAACAGCATGCTGTTAAGACCGCTGAGTCATGATGAGTCTCTACCTTGCACAAATATCCTGGCTGCACCGTCTGCCGGCCGGGCTAAAGCTCCTCTGTTTAGCCATCGCCACGGTACTGCTCTATCCTGTAAAAGAGGTAGGAATCATCTCATTAGCCGTTGCTGTAACGCTAGGGATTTACGTCAGCTTGGGCAGATCTGGCTTGGCGCAACTGAAACTATTGAAACCGCTGTTCTGGATGATGCTGGCAATCTTTGCCTTGCAGTATTGGACCATGGGGCTTGCCGAGGCTTGGATACTACTGGGTCGCATGTTGGTGCTTATCCTGCTGGCTAATGCCATCAGCATGACTACACGCATGGATGAGATGAACGCGGTTTTTCAATTTTTGCTAACGCCACTTCGATGGCTGGGTGTTCAGACCCAACGAATCGCGTTTGCACTCTCTTTACTGATACGGTTTGTTCCTGTGTTGGTCTCGTTTATGCATGCCCTGTTAGCGGCATGGCGAGCACGTGGTGGACAACGTCGCTATTGGCAAATTATAGCCCCATTAGTGGTACAGGCACTTAGAATGTCTGACCAGGTGGCTGAAGCGGTCGCCGCTCGTGGCGGCATACCAAAAATTAAAAACTAGAGAGCCATTTCGGCTTCAAGCAACTCAAAAGGAGTCACTGTGAGTGAAATAACGAAAGACAAACAGGTTGTTCAAATTGCAATCTTCGCGGCGCTGCTAGCAGCACTGGGCTTTATCCCGCCAATCCCATTTGCGACGGGTGTTCCTATCTCAGCTCAATCGCTGGGCGTTATGCTAGCGGGCACGATTTTGGGCGCACGTAATGGTGCTCTATCGATGATTCTGTTCCTAGTCGTCGTGGCTCTAGGTGCTAACCTTTTGGCTGGTGGTCGTGGCGGTCTTGGCGTCTTTGCAGGCCCTACTGCTGGCTTCCTATTTGCTTTCCCATTTGCTGCGTTCACAGCAGGCCTTCTGACACGCTCACTGTCAGGTAAATTCTCCCTCACCATTGCAGCAGGCATTGGTGCTCTGGTTGGCGGCATTGTCGTGATGTACCTCTTTGGTATTGCTGGATTCAAACTGGTCACTGGACGTACATGGCTTGAGTCACTGATGATCATGTGGGTCTACATTCCAGGTGACGCAGTGAAGGTCGTTCTTGCAGCGGTCGTAACAGGTGCAGTCGCTCGAGCGCTTCCGGGCACTTACGCCAACAAGTAACACCAACATTGAACACAAAAAAACCCGCTACTTGGCGGGTTTTTTTTACTTCTAGAAACGACTTACATTGAAGCAGGCTGAACAGGAATCGCTTTTTTCACACCGGTCAACTTGTTACGAGCGCGGATCTCTTCATCGGAGACTCCGTCTACCTCATCAAACTTAGCGCCTTCGAAATAGCAGAGCGTTGGTTGGAAGCCATCCAGTTCTGAACTATCTAGCTGGACGTAAGCGGCAATAATAAGCAGGTCGCCCTTGTTCGCTTTATGAGCCGCAGCACCGTTCACAGAGATTACACCGCTGCCACGCTCAGCACTGATAACGTAGGTCGAAAAACGTTCGCCGTTATTGATGTTATAGATCTCAATTTTCTCATACTCATGAATACCTGAAGCATCTAGAAGGTCCTGATCAATGGCGCAAGAGCCTTCGTAGTGCAGTTCAGCATGAGTGGCTGTCACGCGGTGCAGCTTCGCTTTTAAGAAAGTTTGTAGCATATCTATAACCCATGAATTGGTTGGGGATTCTATCCCTGAGTCGAACGAGGTCGCGATTTTACTCTTATCATCTAAATTTTGCACCTGCGTAATCGTTCTAACAATATTCAACGTCAATTCAGGTTAAACATGAGCTGATTTCAGTCAAAGATGAAATGCAATCAAAACCATTCCAATCAACTTGTTATAGAATATGCGCCTCAAAATTCGTTTAGATAAAAGGCGTGACAGCGTGCGTGACTATTCTGCAACAGATCAACTACTAAAACAGCTACTCAAAGAGCGCATCCTTATTCTGGATGGTGGCATGGGTACGATGATCCAGGGGTACAAGCTAGAAGAAGCCGACTACCGTGGTGAGCGCTTTGCAGATTGGCACTGTGACGTCAAAGGTAACAATGATCTATTGGTGTTAACGCAACCCAAGATCATCGAAGATATTCACTACGAGTACCTCAAAGCGGGCGCCGACATTATTGAAACCAACTCATTCAACGCGACCACCATCGCAATGGCCGACTATGAGATGGAATCGATCAACCACGAGATCAATGTCGAAGCGGCTAAAGTGGCACGTCGTGCTGCGGATCGCATGACGGCCGAGACACCGGACCGCCCTCGTTTTGTTGCAGGCGTGCTAGGCCCGACCAACCGCACCGCTACCATTTCACCCGATGTAAACGATCCCGGTTTTCGTAACATCACCTTTGATCAACTGGTTGAAGCGTACACCGAGTCGCTTGATGGTTTGATCACCGGTGGTGCAGACCTGATTCTGATCGAGACCATCTTCGATACCCTGAACGCTAAAGCGGCCGTTTTTGCCTGTGAACAGTACTTTGACGATCACAATTTAAGGCTCCCATTGATGATCAGTGGCACCATCACTGACGCTTCAGGCCGCACGCTCTCTGGCCAAACAACCGAGGCGTTCTGGAACTCTCTGCGTCACGCTAAACCACTCACCATCGGTTTGAACTGTGCCCTAGGCCCTAAAGAGTTACGCCAGTACGTAGAGGAGCTCTCGCGTATAGCGGATACTTTTGTCTCTGTTCACCCTAACGCGGGTCTACCTAACGCCTTTGGTGAATATGATGAATCGCCTGAAGAGATGCTGAGCGAAATTGCTGAATGGGTCGACTCTGGCTTCGTCAATGTCGTGGGTGGCTGTTGTGGCACAACCCCGGATCATATCCGTGTCATTCGCGAAGGGATCATCTCTAAAGCGCCACGTCAGATTCCAGATCTACCGATTGAGTGTCGCCTAGCCGGCCTAGAGCCTCTTAACATTGGGCCAGAGACTCTATTCGTTAACGTCGGTGAACGGACCAACGTTACCGGCTCTGCTCGTTTCCGCCGACTCATCAAAGAGGGTGACTACGAGACAGCACTCGAGGTCGCTCGTCAGCAGGTAGATAACGGTGCACAGATCATCGACATCAATATGGATGAGGGGATGCTGGATGCCGAAGCGGCCATGATCCGCTTCCTCAATCTGATTGCATCTGAGCCAGACATTTCTCGCGTGCCGATCATGCTCGACTCCTCAAAATGGGAGATCATCGAAGAGGGTCTAAAACGCATACAAGGTAAAGGCGTTGTTAACTCCATCTCACTCAAAGAGGGTGAAGAGAAGTTCATAGCTCAAGCCAAGCTGATTCGTCGCTACGGTGCTGCGGTGGTCGTGATGGCCTTTGATGAAGTGGGTCAAGCCGACACCTATGAGCGCAAGATTGAGATCTGTGAGCGCTCTTATCGCGTGCTGGTCGATACCGTAGGCTTCCCACCTGAAGATATCATTTTTGATCCGAACATCTTTGCCATTGCTACCGGCATCGAAGAGCACGACAACTACGCAGTCGACTTTATTGAGGCGACTGGTTGGATCAAAAAGAACCTACCGCACGCTATGATCTCGGGCGGTGTCTCCAACGTCTCGTTCTCGTTCCGTGGTAACGACAAGGTCCGCGAAGCGATCCACTGTGTATTCCTCTACCACGCCATCAAACAGGGCATGGACATGGGTATCGTCAATGCGGGTCAGTTGGCGATCTATGACGACCTACCTGAAGCGCTGCGTGAGCATGTTGAAGATATCGTACTTAACCGTCGCGAAGACGGTACCGAGCGAATGCTCGAGCACGCTGAACAGTATCGAGGTGATGCGGCCACTCAAGCGAACGGGGCTGATTTGGCATGGCGTGAACTGCCTGTCCAAGAGCGCCTATCGCACGCCCTAGTCAAAGGCATTGCCGATTACATCGATGAAGATACCGAAGAGTGTCGTCACCTGTACGATCGTCCACTGCACGTCATCGAAGGTCCATTAATGGATGGTATGGGCGTTGTAGGTGATCTGTTTGGCGCCGGTAAGATGTTCCTGCCTCAGGTGGTGAAATCGGCCCGCGTTATGAAGAAAGCGGTTGCCTATCTGATGCCTTACATTGAGGCGGAGAAAGATGGCAGCGAGTCGAGTTCAGCCGGCAAAGTGATCATGGCGACCGTCAAAGGTGACGTGCACGACATCGGCAAGAATATCGTTGGGGTGGTACTGCAGTGTAACAACTTCGAGATCATCGACCTCGGTGTCATGGTCCCCGCAGAGACTATTCTGAAAACAGCCCGCGAAGAGAACGCCGACATTATAGGTCTGTCTGGACTGATCACACCGTCACTGGATGAGATGGTGCATGTTGCTAAAGAGATGCAGCGCCAAGGCTTTGACATACCGCTGTTGATCGGCGGTGCAACCACGTCAAAAGCACACACTGCAGTTAAGATTGAACCTAGCTACCAGAACAACCAAGTGGTGCACGTAACCAACGCATCACGTTCGGTCGGTGTTGCCTCTGCCCTACTCTCGAAAGAGCGTAAAGAGCAGTTCATTGCCGACACTCGTGAAGAGTACCAGGCGGTTCGTGAGCGTCACCTGGCCCGTCAAAATGAGCAGCGTCGCGTCAACATCGATGCGGCTCGTGCGAATGCAGAACCGGTAAACTGGGAAGGCTACCTACCGCCAGTACCCAACAAACCTGGCATCCACACCCTCAATAATATTCCACTGGAATCACTGCTTGAGTTCATTGACTGGACACCCTTCTTCCAATCTTGGGAGCTGGCCGGCAAATACCCTCGCATCCTGACCGATGAGATTGTTGGCGAACAGGCAACTAAACTGTTTGAAGATGCCAAATCGATGCTAAATAAGATTGTTTCGGAAAAACTGTTAGAGGCACGCGCTGTCGTTGGGCTATTCCCAGCTAACCGCGTCGGTGATGACATCGAACTCTACAAGGACGAGAGTCGGACTGAGCTATTAACGACGGTTCACCACTTACGTCAGCAGACGCAAAAGATTGAAGGTCGATACAACCACTGTCTGTCGGACTACATTACGAGTAAAGAGAGTGGTACACCGGACTATCTAGGCGCCTTTGCCGTCACGGCGGGCATTGGTGTTGACGAGATGGTGGCCGAGTTCGAAAAAGACCATGACGACTACCAGTCGATTATGGTTAAAGCCCTAGCTGACCGTCTTGCCGAAGCGCTTGCCGAGAAACTGCACGCAGATGTCCGCAGGGATTATTGGGGCTATGCTTCTGAAGAGTCTCTCGATAACGAAGCGTTGATTCGCGAAGAGTATGTTGGCATTCGCCCAGCACCTGGCTACCCAGCCTGCCCTGACCACACCGAAAAAGGGTTACTGTGGGAGCTTCTGGATGTCGAGCAGCAGGTCGGCATGACGCTGACTGATAGCTTTGCCATGCTACCCACCGCCGCTGTCAGCGGATGGTACTTCAGCCACCCTGAGGCGAAGTACTTTGGTGTTGCCAAGATCAGCGAAGACCAGGTAGAGGACTACGCTCATCGTAAAGGGATGGAGTTGTCAGAAGCTGAGCGCTGGTTGGCACCGAATCTAGGGTATGAGCCGGAGTCGTTGTAAAAGCACGTGATTTGAATGCGGTGACAGGCTGAAGGCCTGTCACCGTTGTAATGACCTAACAACGCAGTGCCCGTGACTGGCTTTAGCCTGTCATCGGCATCACCAGCGTTTTCCAGAACCTCTGCGAACACCAGACAGCGGATGACAGGCTAAAGCCAGTCACCCGGTCTTAGCAAAACCTCTGGATAAACCACGCCAATCCACCTTATAACTTTCCCGACTTAACTTGATCCAAATCGACCTAGCACTCCTACACCTTAAGTCTTAGTCCCGCTCTGTAAAATAACTACACACCCCAGTATAATGCGCGCTGCGAAACTATCACCGCAGATTCCGAAGGAAATAAATTGAGGTCACAAACTTCAATTTGATGGAATCCTACCGTTAACATTTGGGGACTAGAATGGCTAAAAAACCAAGTACCATCGTCTACACACTCACTGACGAAGCACCAGCACTTGCGACAGCATCACTACTACCGATCGTACGTAAGTTTGCTAAAACCGCAGACATTAATGTTGAACTCTGCGACATCTCACTAGCAGGACGTATCCTCTCCTCTTTCCCCGAGTACCTTAACGATCAACAGAAGGTTGAAGACGGTCTAGCACAACTAGGTAACATGACCTCTGATCCAAACCTTAACCTGATCAAACTACCAAACATCTCAGCCTCTGTACCTCAGTTGAAAGCTGCAATTGCTGAACTTCAGGGCCAGGGCTACCACGTACCTGAATTCCCAGATGAGCCACGTAACGACAAAGAGATCGAGATCCGTGATCGTTACTCTAAGATTCTAGGTTCCGCTGTTAACCCTGTACTACGTCAGGGTAACTCAGACCGTCGTGCTCCAGCGGCTGTTAAAGCCTTTGCACGCAAGCACCCACACAGCATGGGTCAGTGGAGCAAAGCATCACGTACACACGCTGACTACATGAACGGCGGCGACTTCTTCTCAAGCGAACAGTCTGTAACGATGGAGAAGGACACTAAGGTCCGTATCGAGTTCATCTGTGGCGATGGCAACATCACCGTTAAGAAAGAGCTAGACCTTCAGAAAGGTGAAGTGCTTGACGGCATGTTCATGAGCGCTAAAGCGCTTCGCAATTTCTTCGAAGAGACTCTACAAGACTGTAAAGAGTCTGGCGTTATGTGGTCACTTCACGTAAAAGCGACCATGATGAAAGTCTCTCACCCTATCGTATTTGGTCACGCTGTGACTGTCTTCTACAAAGAGGTATGGGACAAGTGGGGCGAGCTGTTTGAAGAGCTAGGTGTTAACCCTAACAACGGTATGGGTAACATTCTTGATAAGCTTGAAACACTGCCTAACTCTAAGCGTGAAGAGATCCTAGAAGATATCCACGCAGCTGCACTGCACCGCCCAGAAATGGCGATGGTTGATTCCGTTAAAGGCATCACTAACCTTCACGTACCTTCAGACGTTATCGTCGACGCCTCTATGCCTGCGATGATCCGTAACTCAGGTAAGATGTGGGGCCCTGACGGCAAGACTAAAGACACTAAAGCGGTCATGCCTGAATCGACTTACGCTCGTATCTACCAGGAGATGATCAACTTCTGTAAGACTCACGGTGCATTCGATCCAACGACTATGGGTACCGTTCCAAACGTCGGTCTAATGGCGATGAAAGCGGAAGAGTACGGTTCGCACGATAAGACCTTCGAAATGGAAGAGGATGGCATCATGCGCGTCGTTGCTGAAGACGGCACTGTATTGATGGGCCACAAAGTTGAGAAAGGTGATATCTGGCGTGCGTGTCAGACCAAAGATGCTGCGATCCGTGACTGGGTTAAATTGGCTGTGACTCGTTCACGTCAATCAGACACTCCTGCGATCTTCTGGCTAGACGCTGAACGTGCCCACGACCGTGAACTTCGTAAGAAGGTAGAACTCTACCTACAAGAACACGACACTGAAGGTCTAGATCTTCGCATCATGTCTTACGTACGCGCGATGCGCTCTACTTGTGAGCGTCTAATCCGTGGCATGGATACCATCTCTGTTACCGGTAACGTACTTCGTGACTACCTAACCGACCTATTCCCAATCATGGAGCTAGGCACTTCTGCTAAGATGCTATCCGTTGTTCCAATGCTTGCGGGCGGCGGTATGTACGAAACAGGCGCTGGTGGTTCTGCACCTAAGCACGTACAGCAGGTTGTCGAAGAGAACCACCTACGTTGGGACTCATTAGGTGAATTCCTTGCAATCGGTGTCTCACTAGAAGAGCTAGGCATCAAAGAGAACAAACCACGTGCTAAAGTTCTTGCAGCAGCACTCGATCGTGCAACTGAAACACTACTTGAGCGTGGTAAGTCACCTTCTCGTCGTACTGGTGAACTGGACAACCGCGGAAGCCACTTCTACCTAGGCCTTTACTGGGCACAGGAACTTGCACAGCAGGAAGAAGATAAAGAGCTAGCAGCAACCTTCGCTAAAGTTGCTGAAGACCTAAGCGCTAACGAAGCGAAAATCCTAGAAGAGCTAGCAGCCGTTCAAGGCAACCCAGCGGATCTTCAGGGTTACTACCATGCACCGCTAGACGTTGTAACTAAGGTTATGCGCCCAAGTGAGACTCTAAACAGCATCATCGATGCCTAAGGGTTAGCGTGAATAAAAAAACCGCGGCTTGCCGCGGTTTTTTTGTTGGAGCGATCTTGAAAAGGTCGCGAAAAAGATCGCCTCATCTTCGATAAGGCTCCAACGTACTGGTGACAGGCTGAAGCCTGTCATCCGCTTTTAAATTACGTGCAGAGCTTGGCAGTAAACTAAAAGAGCGGGTGACAGGCTGAATACCAGTCACCGGCATACTGCCAATCCTACGCTTTCGCTTTCAACGTCATCACCCCACCCAACACAATTAACCCCATACCGGCAATCGTTAAGGTTGCTAGAGTCTCATCCCACAACAACCAACCGACCAGACTGGCTATGATGACTGAGCTGTAGGTGAATGGCCCAAGATAACCAGCGGGGGCGCTATGGTATGCCTTAGTCATTGAGAGTTGCGCCAAGGTCGATAGCGCAGCGATTCCAATAACACCCGCTAACTCAAACCAGCCCAGTGCCACCCACCCCTGCAGTGCAAAGGGTGCACTGAATAGTGACGCAAATAGCGAGAAGTAGAAGACCACCCTGCGAGAGGGTTCTGTATCTTTCATTTTACGCACGAAAATTTTTGCTTGAGCCCCCAGCACAGCACCAGCAAGGCCTATCAATACTGCCAGTTGCAAACCGGCATTGGCCGGATTAAGGACTAGTGCTACCCCAACAAACCCGATCGGTAGGGACCAAAAAAGAATGGGGTGGATCTTCTCTTTCAAGAACCAGAGCGCCAGCAGTGGCATGAACAGCGGTGCCGTCTGTTTTAATAGGGCTGCCGTACCCAGAGGAAGATGGGTCCAGCCATAGTAGAGACAGGACATAGCAGAGACACCAACCAGAGCCCTACCCAAATGAAGGTTGATGCGTGAGGTTTTCAGCGAGATCCCCTTCGCACCCAACACCAGTGGTAGCATAATGAGCAGACCAAAGGCGTTTCGTAAGAAGACCAACTGTGCAACCGAGAGCGACTCAGCAACGGTTCGAATTAACACACCGGTAGCCACCAAGACAGCTTCTGCAAAAATAACTAACAGAACTCCTTTTAAGAGCTGGTTCGCCCCCTGCTCACTCACAACGAGAATCGCTGGTAGTCGTCAGAGAGAGTCTCTGCCGTTTTAGCGCTGGTCACAATCGCTTCATAGCCCTCTTCAGGGTTTGATAGATACTGATTAACGACGCGCTCAATATCACCTAAGGTGACAGCTAACACTCTTGAGCGATACTCCATGCGTTGTTCCGGTGTACGGCCAAAGAGCGCATTCAGGTGAGTCGCTTTAGCTTCGCCAGCCGGTGAACCCGGTTTATCGATCGAACTGATCACACCCAAGATTGCCTCTTCCAACTTTTCAGAATCCGCACCACCGTCAAGCAACCAAGCCACTGATTGATCGAAATGGTTGATCGTCTCGATGCTGTTGGGATCACGGTAGCTGTAGAAACGGAATAGCCCGTCACCACTGTCTTGGCTAGCACCCGAACCGTAAGCACCACCCTGCTCTCGAATGGCACGATGCAGGTAACCGTTGCGGAGAATCTCACCAGCAACGGTCAACGCGGCGGCATCTGGATGCGCAACAGTAACGGTCCTGAAGACCTTGGCACAGAAGTTTACCTGTGTATTAACAATCCAAGCCTGCTGCTTCACTGGCGCTTCAGCCGATACTTGGAAAGGCTTATCGACCGAACCAGAGGATAGACGCGCGAACTCTTTTTCAAACTGGCGCAGACAGCTCTCTTTATGCTCTGAATCAGCCACTAACAGCGCTTTAGGGCTAGAGGCCATTATTGCTTGGTGAATGCCTCTAAGCTCTTCAGCCAGGGCGTTCAACTGGCTTTCATCACTGGATTGATCAGCCAACTCACGGGCCAATTTAATCGATGGCAAACCTCTAGAGGCGTGTGAGAAACCGGCCCCAGGTGCTAGACCTGCACTGGCGGCCAAAATCGCTAACGAGTGACCCTGCCCAGTAACAGACTGCTCTTTTCGAGACGCGTTCTGGTTTAGCAACTCAGCAATACGAGCCGTCTCATTAAAAGGTGCTGAAACCAACATATCGGCCATCAACTCAGAGAGTGCCGCTTGATTAACAACCAACCCTTTGCCGGATAAGATCAGGATAGCGCGCAGTTGCGTCGCATCATCGGTCGCCGCTCGCGCATTGATAGAAGCTGAGATTCCACCACTGATGGCACTCTCCAATGCCTGGTGCTCTTTGTAGGTTCGGCCAGCACTACCCAATTCCGTTAGACACTGAGTGTAGAGTGGTAGAAGGGTCTGCTGCCTTGCCGTTAGTTCTGGCAGATCAAACAGCAGCTGTTGGTAGACGATGCCATTGGTGCCGGCTGTAAACCAAGTAGTGGAATCATTGACCTGATCACCTACCGGGAAGTGACATTCAACAGGAACATCCTCTAAGGTCACTTTTGGCAGCAGTGAAGGGTCATCGGCTTGGGTTTGACGCTCTTCGAGCTGTTTAGCGAGCGCATCGATCGACTCTAACGCTTCACGACTCAAACTCTGTTTGTATTGGGCCAGACGATCCGCCTCAGCCTGATCTTTACGCTGACTCAATTCGGTATCAGGCCTTAGAGTGAGTAGCACACGGTGCGGGTTATCGAGCAACCAAGTTTTTACTAGATTCGGAATGAACTGAGGGTCTTTAATCTCCTCTCGTAGTTGATCCAGAACAGAGTCAATATTGAGGCTCGCAATGGCATCACCACGGTGAATCGCATTTGATAGGGAGGCTAGGATTAGCGACATACCAAAGGGGTAGTGATCACCAGTAATTTCTCGTTGTTGAAGCTCCAACTGGTGCAGTTGGGCGGCCACAACGGATGGATCAACACCCTGATCAACCACCTCTTGCAGCGTATCCAACACCAGCTGCTCAAACTGCGCCGCTCGCTCAGGCTCACTCCCCTCGATACCACAGAGGAATGACATTTCGCGATTAGAGTCCTCGATACCACAAAGCGGTGAAGGTGCAGCTCCTAAATCTGTTGACTCTAGAGCGGCTCGCAGGGGTGAACTGGAATTATCCAACAGAACGCGTGACAGAAGTTGCCCCTCAAGCTCTGCCTTAAGATCGATCGACGGTTTGGTCAACCAACCAATGACATGATGGGTCTTACCCTCTGTCTCACCCTGATCGAGTGGGTAGGCCTCTTCTACCTTGATCGGGGCAAAGTAACGCTTCTCATCAGGCACACTTAATTCAGAATCGAGTCGTTCAAAACGATTAAACGCCTGCTCTTCAAAGCGACGCTGTAATTCGTCAACGGGAATATCACCAAAGGTCATGACAATGGCATTACTTGGGTGATAGTGGGTCTCATGAAAGGCTTTTAACTGATCGTATGTCAGATCTGGAATATCCGCAGGTTCTCCGCCCGAGTTGTAGTGGTAGGTCGTCGTTGGGAAAAGGTATTTAGAGACGGTTTGCCACAGCACCGATGTGGTTGAGCTCATGGCCCCCTTCATCTCGTTGAATACGACTCCTTTAAAGAGCAGGTCCGACTCTGGATTACCCGCTTCCGCTAGCTCTACACGGTGTCCCTCTTGCGCAAAATCTAATGGGTCGAGACGCGGGAAAAATGCAGCATCAAGATAGACATCCAAGAGATTGAAAAAGTCTTTACGGTTCTGGCTGGCAAAGGGGTACGCAGTCCAATCGCTGCTGGTAAACGCGTTCATGAAGGTATTCAGTGAACGGCGAGTCATCATGAAGAAGGGATCACGAACAGGAAAACGCTCACTACCACAAAGCGCTGTATGTTCGAGGATATGAGCCACCCCGGTTGAATCTTCAGGCATGGTTCTGAAGGCCACTAAGAAGACGTTTTCATCATAATCAGTTGCAAGGTGGAAGTGCTTAGCCCCTGTCGCCTTGTGCTCATACTCGCTCATTTCGATTCCGAGCGAGTTGATCATTTCTGAACGGATAAATTGAAAACTCTCGTGTGCTTGTGCCAAACCCAACAACCCTTTAATAAAAATTTATTGCAGAATTGTACCGGCATTGAATCATTTAAGCATCCACTTCGAACCAATCGATATTACTTAAAAGCCCCATATTTACTGGGGGTTAAGGTTAAAAATCATAACTAAAAACTTGAAATCTTGAGTAAAATGCTCAACATTATAAAGAGCTATAAAACTAAAGCGTTCAGGTTGTAATAAACCGAACCAAACCAGCAACGAGAAGAGGACATTATGGCCACTTACGACAGTATCAACACACAAGCACAGGGTGCCGTACGCGATACCAATAAAATGATTCGCAACACATACATGCTGCTTGCGATGACCATGGTATTCAGTACCGTCACTGCCGTTATCTCTATGGCGATCAACCCACCGTTTATCGTCTACCTAGGAAGCATCATCGTCAGCTTCATTATGCTTTTTGTCATCAACAAGAAGCAGAATACAGCCGCTGCACTTCCATTGACCTTCCTTTTCACAGGTTTAATGGGTTTTGGTCTAGGACCAATCCTTAACTCCTACCTAGCACTACCGAATGGCGGTCAAATTGTAGCGACGGCTCTGGGTATGACTGCTGTAACCTTCTTCGGTCTAACGGGCTACGTCATGTCTAGCCGCCGTGATTTTAGCTTCATGGGTGGATTCCTGGCTGCGGGCTCTATCGTACTGATCGTAGCAATGCTTGCGATGTTCATCCTGCCTCTGTTCGGTGTGGATGTATCAGGCATGCAGCTTGCTTTCTCTGCCGCGGTTGTATTCCTAATGGCAGGTTTCCTTCTGTACGATACAAGCAACATCATCAACGGTACCTACACTAACTACATCATGGCGACGGTGGGTCTCTACCTAAACGTCTACAACTTGTTTGTTCACCTACTGAGCCTAGTGGGTGCGTTTAACGACGACTAATTTGTTGTTTGAGTTTCTTTAAAAATCCCCGCAATAGCGGGGATTTTTTGTTGGAGGCATATCGAAGAGGTGGCGATCTTTTCGGTGGCAGTAATTTGCTCCTGCAATGACTGCATATAGACCATCCCTGGACTTAACTGGCCTTCAGCCTGTCAACCGCAGGTAGGCTTTATTACCAATCTGGAAAACACCGATATAGCAGATGACAGGCTAAAGCCAGTCACTGGTGCCGTTAGCTAAATTCACGTTAATACACATCGCGGCCTTTTCAAGACCGCTCCAACATTGCCAGATTCGAACTTCATGCCAGTCGTCCACGTCCGATCGAGAGTGCCAATGGCCAGCCTTTAGGCTGGGTATTCGCTTTTGATCTTCAATAACAAAACACCCACAAAGATGTGCCTATCAAAAATAAGTTGTTAGAATTCTCACCATGAAATACACCCTCATCATTCAATCCGCGCCGATCGATCATCAGAGCAGCCATACCGCTTTGCGCTTTGCTCGTACGCTTTTGAAGGCGGGTCATAGCATTGAGCGCCTATTTTTTTATGGTGCTGGGGTTCACAATGCGACCAGTCACAGTGTTGCTCCGCAAGATGAGTTAAACCTGCCTGAGCAGTGGCAGCAGTTTGTTACTCAACACTCACTGGATGCTGTTGTCTGCATTGCGGCGGCGGTACGGCGTGGGGTTATTAACTCAGCGGAGAGTAGCCGCTACAGCAAGACGGGTGACAATTTAGCGGACGGCTATGATCTATCGGGTCTGGGGCAGCTAGTCGCCAGTGCGGTGGAATCTGACCGTGTCGTTACCTTTGGGGCTGGTTCATGAAACAGTTTCTTGTGATCACCTCTTCAGCACCTTATGGAAGCGCTCAAGCCCGAGAGGCAACTGACCTTGCTTTGGCTGCCGCTCTGTTTGATCAGAAGGTCTCTCTTCTGTTTCAGGGTGATGGCGTGTTCCAACTGCTACCGGATCAAAACCCAGCAGTGATAGAGCAGAAAAACCTTTCCGCCATGCAGCAGGCGCTTCCGCTCTACGATGTAGAGGATCTCTTCTATTGTGCTGACTCTTTAGAGGAGCGAGGCATTACTCAAGACAAGCTTGCTCTGCCGGCAAAAGCGTTGAGTCGTTCTGAGATCGCACTACTCATTCGCCAACAGGATCATATTTTCCATGTCTAGCTCCAACGACAAGATCAGAGGCACTCTCTACATCGTCAATACACCGCCTAACAGCCCCAACAAGCTTCAGGCATGCCTTGAGCTACTGCAGGCTGATGATCATCTACTTCTTATCGAAAATGGCGTCTACTGGGCTTCTGAAGGCTTAAGCCGTTCATTACAAGAACTCCCCTGCCCCGCGACGGTTTTAGAGTGCGATTGCCAGGCTCGTGGGGTCCTTAGTTCATTACCGACCTGTAGCGATGGTGGGTTTGTCGATCTGACGATTCAGTATCCGCGCTCTGTGAGTTGGTTCTAATGAGTGATCTGCTGGTTAACGGTGTTAGCTACCCATTGGATGCCGAAGGGTACCTAGAAAATTTAACTCAGTGGAATGTTGAGCTGGCTGAGTCCTTTGCAGAGAGCATTGATCTAGAGCTTACAGAAGCTCACTGGGAATTGATTGACCTGATGCGTCAGTTCTATCAAGAGTTTGAACTATCCCCTGCGATGCGTCCGTTCATCAAATACACCACACTGCATCTGGGGGCTGATAAAGGGAAAAGTATCTACCTAATGCAGCTCTTTCCTGGCGAGGGTAGCCCGGTTAAACGTATTGCCCTGATTGCAGGACTGCCTAAACCGGACAACTGTCTGTAGGTTATCTAAACCGCTTTTTTGAACAGGCGGTGGAAGTTAGCCGCTGAACGTTCAGCCACCTCTTCTACTCGTAGCCCTTTAAGATCAGCAACGCACTGTGCGACTTCTGCGACGTAACCTGGTTGGTTCGGTTTACCGCGATAAGGTACAGGCGCTAGATAGGGTGAATCGGTCTCAATGAGGAACTTATCCAATGGAACCGCTTTAACGACCTCGCGAAGATCTGCGGCGTTCTTAAAGGTGATAATGCCTGAGAAAGAGATCATAAAGCCGAGCTCAATTGAGCGCATCGCCATCTCCATCGTCTCTGTAAAACAGTGCATCACCCCAGCAGTCTTTGGATCCGCATGCTCCTGCATCACCTCAAGCGTCTCTTCTCTCGCTTCACGTGTGTGAATGATGACGGGGAGATCCAACTCACTTCCCAGCTTTAAGTGGTTAGCAAAACTCTCTACCTGCTGCTCTTTGGTATCCGTCTTATAGAAGAAATCGAGTCCAGTCTCACCTAAGGCAACGACACGCTGATTAGCCGCAACCGCTTGGCGAATCTGAGCTTCATCCCAAGGACTCTCTTCGACGTGGCATGGGTGAATGCCAACCGAAGCGTAGACATCAGACTGTCCCTCTATCGCCTCCAACATCGCAGGGTAGAGATTCATATCGATACCGACACAGAGCATTTTAGATACACCGCGTTGACGCGCATCATTAAGCAGCTCAGTCAGTGAATCGTTATGTTTGGAGAGATCTAAACGGTCTAAGTGACAATGAGAATCGATGAACATGATTGTAAACTTTGAAAACGATGAAAATTAAATGGTAAGGGTTTGACGGCCCGATTCGTGTGCACCCGCAAGGTAGGTATCAATCTTCTTAAGCAGCTCAGTCTCGTCAGATGAGAGTTGAATGCCAATCCCCGGCACTTTACCGCCCTGCGCATTCTTGGGTGTTTGCCAAACCACTTTGCCGGTGACAGGGATCTTATCAGGCTCGCCCATTAGCGATAGCAGCAGGAAGATCTCTTCGCCTAGCTCGTACTGATCTTTGGTTGGTATAAACAGACCACCACGCTCTAAAAACGGCATGTAAGCACGATAGAGATCCTCTTTCGTATGTATAACGAGACCGAGGATGCCGTGATTTTCTGATTTAACTGTCTCAACCATTACTTAACACTCAACTCTTTCCAATCAAAAAACAGTTTCTCTAATAGTAGCTGCTTATTGGGGTTTAGGTGGCGTTGGATCGCGTTTAATTCAACTTGAACTGACTCATAGAGTTTCAGTACACGGCTTGCATTCGCCTGTTTTGCAACTGAATCCACCATCTTACGCATATCCAAGTTGATACGAGGCTGTTCATCCTGCGCCATCTGAATTCTAACAATATCACCCAACAGAGATTGCCACCAAATTAGAGGCAGACGCAGATCCTCTTTTTGGTATTTCTCTGCCAAGGCGACTGGGCTGACTCGTGCACGCAACAGATCGGCCAAGCCACCCAGAAAATTGGCACGAAGATCAATCGCACCGCCGGACTTCCATTCGTAAGCTGTTAATGGAGCTCCTTGCGCTAACCCCAAGTAACCTTTGGCTTTTTCCGGTGGTAGCTGAAGCTTTTCGGCCAACCAATCGGTCGCCAAACCGGCTTCAGGCAGGCTAAATTCAACTCTTTGACAACGACTACGAATGGTCGGCATCACTTGACCTAACTGGTGAACAATCAACAGAATGAGTGTGTTATTGCCAGGTTCTTCGAGGGTTTTCAACAGAGCATTGGCCGCAGAGATATTCATCTCTTCTGCAGGATCGATGATCAAGACGCGATAACCACCCTGCTGCGCAGTGCCGTGCAAGCGATCAATGGTTTCGCGCACCTGATCAACTTTGATCACCTTGCCGGCCTCTTCAGGTGAAAGGTGAAGCAGATCCGGATGCGTTTCGTGCTGAATCAGCTCACAGGTTTTACACTGACCACAGGGTTCTGAACCCCTAGGGTTATTACAGAGCAAGCGTTTAGCGAGGTGCTCAGCAAACGCACGTTTACCCACCCCTTTATGCCCAGCCAATAGCAGCGCATGAGGTAATTTATTATCAGCGATCAACTGATCAATACGCTGCCAATACTCTGCCTGCCAAGGAAGAATGCTCACAAGGCAACTCCAAACTCACGCAGCACCGCCGCAATTTGGGCTTGAACCTGAGGAATGGAAGGCTCTGCATCAATAATTCGAATGCGTCCGTTTGAAGCCGCTGCACGCTCTAGGTAACGATCGCGTACCCGACCAAAGAAGCTCATCTCCTCTTGTTCGAAGCGATCGAGCGCAGCTCGTGCACGCGCACGGCTCATACCTACCTCAACCGGTAGGTCTAGCAGTAGGGTTAAGTCGGGTTGAAGATCGGACAACACCAACGACTCTAGCTGATCAATAGTCGTTTGATTCATCGCTCGGCCACCACCCTGATAAGCATGAGTCGCATCGATAAAACGATCACAAAGCACCCATTTACCTTCAGCCAAAGCGGGTTTAATGAGGGTCTCAACATGCTGTGCTCGAGCAGCAAAGACAAGAAGGAGTTCTGTCATCTCGGACATCGATTCAGATCGCGGGGTCAAAAGCAGCTCACGAACCTGTTCAGCCAATTCAGTTCCACCCGGTTCACGTGTCACGACCAGATCGATACCCGACGATTCGAGACAGTCTTGAATGTAGTCTAAGTTGGTCGTTTTACCGACCCCTTCACCACCTTCGAGTGTAATGAACTTGCCTTGCATTAGTTGGCCTCTGGTGTAGAACGATAATCTTTGCGACGTTTCAATTGATACTCTCTTACGGCGCGATTGTGTTGCTCTAGTGTATCTGAAAACTGGTGCGAACCGTCACCTTTGGCGACAAAATAGAGCGCCTTACCAGGCTCAGGATTAAGCGCTGCGACAATCGCATCCTCCCCTACCAATGCAATTGGCGTAGGAGGGAGCGCTGGAATTCTATAAGTGTTATAGGGTGTCGACTCTTTTAAATGCTTACGTGTCAGATTGCCCTGATAACGCTCACCTAAGCCATAGATCACGGTTGGATCGGTCTGCAGTCGCATCCCCCGATTGAGACGACGAATGAAGACACCCGAGATCTGCCCCCGCTCACTACTCAAACCCGTCTCTTTCTCGATGATAGATGCCAGAATAAGGGCTTCGTAGGAACTCTCAAGCGGCAATGTTATATCACGACTCTGCCAATGCTTATCTAACACATCATTAAGCATTCTGTGTGCACGAAGCAGCAGTTCTTTGTCCGTTGTACCCCGCTCAAAATAGTAGGTCTCGGCTAAAAATAGGCCTTCAGATGAATCGACATTGAGGCCCAGTTCAGTCGACAAACTGGCGGCATCCGTAGCACTCAATGTTTTCTCAAGCAGTTCATTGTCTGCAAGAGAGGCCAGCATCTCTTTAACGGTTGCCCCCTCAATAAGGGTCACTCGATACTGCACAGATCGACCCGATATGAGACGATCAAGCAGGGTCTCTAGGGTATCACCCACCCTTACCTCATACTCGCCGCTGCGCAACTTGGTGAGTTCTGGCTGAAGCTTAAACAGTAACTTAAGTTTGAACGGCTCATCCAACCAGTGACGATCGGATAGCTCTTGAACCAAGCGTGAGGCCGTATAGCCAGTAGGAACCGTCAAGGTGGTTGGTTGCTGGAGCGCTAGACGCTGTTTAGGAAGATCAAGAACGGACTGATATTGGCTCCACCCAACAGAGGCAAGCACCATAAAAAAAGCAACAAATACTATGACTGTTCGTTTTAACAAACCTAAACCCAATGAGTATTAGCAATCAGTATGAGTCGGGGCCGATAGGCACCCGACTCAACGGTCGCTAGATCTTGTTAAAGACGAGTGTACCGTTGGTACCACCAAAGCCAAATGAGTTGGACATAGCGGCAAATAGCTTCGCCTCTTGGGCCGTGTGAGCCACATAGTTAAGGTCACAGCCTTCACTTGGGTTATCCAAGTTGATCGTAGGCGGCGCTACTTGATCACGAAGAGCCAGCACACAGAAGGCTGCTTCGACAGCACCTGCAGCCCCTAATAGGTGACCTATCATAGATTTAGTCGAGCTCATACGGACATCTGAAGCAGCGCTTCCCAACACCGCTTTAGCCGCATTGGATTCCGCAATATCACCCGCCGGAGTCGATGTGCCGTGTGCATTGATGTAGTTGATTTGATCGACGTTCAGACCGGAATCTTTAATCGCATTAGTCATCGACAGAGCAGCACCGGCACCATCCTCTGGTGGTGAAGTCATGTGGTAGGCGTCATCACTCATACCAAAGCCACTCAACTCACAGTAGATCTTCGCACCACGCGCTTTAGCATGCTCATAGGACTCAAGTACCAACATTCCGGCACCATCACCCAGCACAAACCCATCACGATCACGATCCCATGGACGACTTGCTGCTTGTGGATCGTCGTTACGACTCGACAAGGCACGCGCAGCGGCAAAACCACCCAAACCAAGTGGCGTTGTCGCCATCTCAGAGCCACCTGCGATCATCACATCAGCATCACCGTATTGAATCATGCGCATCGCATGACCAATGTTGTGGGTACCGGTTGTACAGGCGGTTGTGATCGCAATATTCGGTCCACGGAAGCCATATTTAATGGCTAGGTTACCGGCGATCATATTGATGATACTGCCAGGAACGAAAAATGGAGAGACTCGACGAGGGCCTGATTTATTCAGTATGTCGTGTGTGTTTTCAATCATTGGTAGACCACCGATGCCGGAGCCAATGGCACAACCAATGCGTGGTGCATTCTCTTCTGAGACTTCAATACCGGAATCTTCAACTGCTTGAATAGCAGCCACCATGCCGTATTGAATGAACAGATCCATCTTACGAGCCTCTTTAGGGTTGAGGTAAGGCTCTAGTTGAAAATCTTTAACAGATGATGAGAAACGTGTGCTGAAAGCCGAAGCATCAAAATGCTCAATTGGGCCTGCACCACTCTTTCCCGCAAGAATATTTGACCAAGTGTCATCGACCGTTTGACCAACAGGTGTTAATAGACCAAGACCTGTGACTACAACTCGATTGCGCGACATCTAAAACTCTCCGATGGGCTAATAAAAGAAAAGCCGCAACTACTCTAGGCAGGTGCGGCTTTTCGAACGTACGTAGAACCGATTACTGGTTAGCGTTAACGTAGTCGATTGCTAGCTGAACTGTAGTGATTTTCTCAGCTTCTTCATCAGGAATTTCAGTTTCGAATTCCTCTTCAAGAGCCATTACTAGTTCAACAGTGTCAAGTGAATCAGCACCGAGGTCTTCTACGAAAGAAGCTTCGTTAGTCACTTCTTCTTCTTTAACACCAAGTTGCTCGGCGATAATTTTCTTAACGCGATCTTCAATATTGCTCATATCGATTCCTATAATGTTTCAACGCCCACTGTATCTATACTGACACTTTGGGAATTTTAGAAAACCGCTGCTTACATAAAAGATAAGCAACAATTGTTAACTGGGTGCAATTATCCGCTATCTGATGGAAATTACAACCTTTTATACGGTAAAAAACCACACCTAAACGGGGGTTTTAACCCATGTACATACCACCGTTGACCTGGATCGTTTCACCGGTCACATAACCGCCAGATTCGCTGCATAAGAAACCAACGACTGCTGCGATCTCTTCAGGCTTACCTAGACGTGACAGTGATATCTGAGACTGCAGCATCTCTTTATGTGCTTCAGGTAGATCAGCCGTCATATCGGTATCGATGAAACCAGGCGCAACACAGTTGACCGTCACGTTACGACTACCTAATTCACGAGCCAATGCACGTGAAAAACCTTCCATACCTGCTTTAGCTGCTGCGTAGTTTGCTTGACCCGCGTTACCCATAGAGGCCACAACAGAGCTGACGCTGACCACACGACCCCAGCGCGCTTTTGTCATGCCGCGTAGAACACCTTTAACCATGCGGTAGACTGACGAAAGATTGGTATTCAGCACAGAATCCCACTCATCATCCTTCATACGCATCATCAGGTTGTCTTTAGTAATACCAGCATTGTTGACCAGAATGGTAACCGCACCGAACTCCTCTTGGATCTGTGCCAGTACCGCATCAACCGACTCTTTATCAGAGACGTTTAGTACATAACCTTTACCCGCATTACCGGCTGCAGCTAAGTATTCAGTGATTGCACTAGCACCACCTTCACTGGTCGCAGTTCCTAGAACGGTAGCGCCCTGTGCAGCGAGGTTCTCTGCGATCGCTTTACCGATACCGCGGGTAGCACCTGTTACTAGCGCAACTTTATTTTCTAAACTCATCTTTTAATCCTTAGCTATTTTGTGCTTCTAGGGCTTTTTCTAGACCCGCAGAATCACCAATATTCAAAACGGTTAATGCGCGATCGACTTTCTTATTCAGACCCGACAGAACTTTACCTGGACCACACTCAACGGTGCGATCAACACCCAGTGCTAACATTGCTTGTACGCTCTCAGTCCAACGCACTGGACTGTACAGCTGCTGCACCAACAGATCACGCAATTCAGCAACATCTTCACAGGTCGATGCATTGACGTTGTGAATGAGTTTAATCGCTGGCAGTGTAATCTCAATCTTTGCCAATGCTTCAGCCAACTTCTCAGCTGCTGGCTGCATCAAAGCACAGTGAGAAGGCACCGATACAGGTAGCTCTACTGCACGTTTAGCACCCGCCTCTTTACAAGCTTCCACACCACGCTCAACCGCTGCTTTCTCACCGGCAATTACGACCTGACCTGGGCAGTTAAAGTTAACAGCAGAGACCACTGCACCTTGAGCGGCTTGCTCACAAGCAGCCACAACAGCCGCGTCATCAAGACCAAGAATTGCCGCCATCGCCCCAGTACCAGCAGGAACCGCAGCCTGCATCAACTCGCCACGAAGGCGAACCAGACGCACACCGTCAGCCAAGGAGATAGCACCAGCACAAACTAGCGCGGAGTATTCACCCAGTGAGTGACCTGCGACAACCGAGGGTGCTTCACCACCCTGCTGTTGCCATAAACGCCACAGAGCGACACTCGAAGTCAGCAGAACGGGTTGTGTATTCTCAGTGCTATTAAGAACCGCTTCAGGCCCCTCTTGAGCAATAGCCCAAAGATCCTGACCTAAGGCTTCAGAAGCCTCTTTAAACGTATCCGTGATAATAGAGTGCTGTGCAGCTAGATCACTCAACATACCGAGTGATTGTGAACCTTGGCCTGGGAAGACCAATGCAAGTGATTGAGACATGTTGTCCTCGATTAACTGTCGGAGATTAACTCCATAAAAATTCCTAATGCGGAGTTTACATCATATGAGGAATATCTGAACCCTTAAGGGGAACTGTTTAGATCCTGAGCAACCTGATCCGCCAACTGGTTAGGCAGATCGGCTTTAAGCATATTCAGAGTGTTTTCTAAAGCCGCCTTAAAGTCATTAGCGTTCGCAGCACCATGACTTTTAACGACCAGACCATTCAAACCTAAAAACAGTGCACCATTTCTTTGACCTGAATCGAGCGATTTAGTCAGGGCTGTCAGCATTGGGCTAGCCAGCCATGCGATGACTTTACTGTAGAGTGAACCTGCAAACACCTGGCGCAGTCGATGAGCTAGCAGCTTAGCGACCCCTTCGCTACTCTTTAGGGCCACGTTACCGACCAGACCATCACAGACGATCAAATCCGCTTCACCAACAAACAGATCAGCGCCTTCAACAAAGCCGATGTAGTTCACCTCTGGAAGTTCCGCTATCTGAGCACTCGCTTCACGAAGCGTCTCGTTGCCCTTGGTCTCTTCAGAGCCTACGTTAAGCAGACCAATTTTTGGATCTCTACCTGTTGTAACCCGCACCAAAGCGCGCCCCAACACAGCAAACTGCTTTAGCATCTCTGGGGATGAGTCTAAGTTAGCGCCCAAATCGACGACCTGACACTCGCCTTTCAAGGTCGGCATAGCTGCAGAGATAGCGGGACGATCGATCCCCTGAATCATTCCCAAGGTGCGTCTCGCAAGGGCCATCAAAGCCCCCGTATTGCCAGCACTCACAACGGCACAGGCCGAACCTGATGCGAGCTGATCCAGAGCTAACTGCATTGAGCTGTCCGAGCCTTCACGCAGAGCGGAAATTACCCTCATATCGGCCGTAATAACCGATGAAGCATGCACAAGGCTTAACTGTGAATTAGCGTCTTTAGGAAGATAGGGAGCGATCTGCTCTTGATCACCCACAAGGGTAATCGATAGATCAGGGTGATCTTTAAGAACTGCGAGGGAGGCCTCAACAGTAATACGGGGACCGAAGTCCCCGCCCATTGCATCAACAGCGATGCAATAACTGTGTTGCACGGCTAAGACTTACTCGTCGCCTTTTGCAACAACCTGACGACCGCGGTAGAAACCGTCAGCTGTCATGTGGTGACGACGGTGAGTCTCACCAGTAGTCTGTTCAACTGAAAGAGTTGGGTTGCTAAGTGCATCGTGTGAACGGCGCATATCGCGACGTGAACGAGACTTTTTGTTCTGCTGTACTGCCATGGTTTTTACTCCTGGATCTTACTTTACTAGCGCTACTTCTTAAGGCTCGCTAGCACACTAAATGGATTCGGTTTTTCAATCTGCTCCGCAGGTATCTCATCTTCGCCGAAGGACATTTTTACTGAACAGTCATCATGATAACAGACGGCTGGTAAACTCAGTATCAACTCTTCTCCGACCAAATCTGCAAGATTTACATCATCCTCTAACAGTAGAGGATCATAGTAACGGGGCAAATTCTTGGCCTGCTCTTCGTTTAACACAACGGCTAAACTGAACTCTGCTTCCAATTGCAATGTCACTGGCTCCAAGCAACGTTGACACTGTTGCTGAACTTCAACGTTCGCTTGTCCGGTCACAGTTCTTAGCTTCTGCTCATCAAGGGCAAAAGCCAGTTCTACATTGACATCACCACAGGGACTGACCAGCAAGGAGCAGAGCTGAGGCATAGATTGCAGTGCAATAGTGCCTGTTAAAACTGCTTCCCGCTCGGCAAGTTTCCGAGGGTCGACTTTTTTCGGAAGAGGGCCGTTCGACATAAGCGCGCAATTCTAGGGATCTGAAGCCCAACTGTAAAGGAATATATGCCATTAATTGAGGATATTTGTTAGGTTAGAGCCTCTTTAGCTAACAAAAGCCCAATCTGCACAAAATCGCAGCGGAATATCGATGAAAAGCCACCAATTACCGATCGTTTTAGCCTCAAGCTCAAAATATCGCCGCGAACTACTGTCTCGCATTTTAAATGAGTTTGAACACGCCTCTCCCGACATCGATGAGACGCCAATAGCCGGTGAGTCTCCAGAGGCTTGTGCGGCTCGTTTAGCCCAACTGAAAGCCAAGGCGTTAGCTAAAGAGTTCCCTGCACACTGGATTATAGGGTCTGATCAACTGGCTACGCTTGACCAGCTGATTCTTGGCAAACCTTTAACCAAAGAGAGAGCGATTACCCAGCTCTCTTTGTGCAGCGGTCGGCGTGTCAGCTTTCTAACCTCTTTGGCGCTTTTCAACAGCCAAACTGAGGAGACTAGAGAGTATCTAGAAGAGGTTGTCGTGACCTTTAGAGAACTGTCAGACGCAGAGATCACAGCTTACATTGATCGCGAGCAACCGCTGGACTGCGCAGGCAGTTTTAAATGCGAGGGGTTAGGTATCACACTGTTTGAGTCGATTGAGAGCAGAGACCCTAATACTCTAATTGGCCTGCCACTGATTGGGTTAAACCATCTATTACTAGAAGCGGGCATCAACCCGCTTCTAAAATAGACGCTATTAGCGATCTATTTGAACTGGATAGAGCTCGTTATACCGAGAGTGTTCATAACCTGACTGGCCACCCCAACACCTAGACGCTCTGCCAAGCGTTCAACCGCGTTTGGACGGTAGCTGTAATCAATTAGATGATCGGTATTAAACTGTTCGCGAGCAACAGAGCTAGCACTGCCTAACCCATCAACCAAACCCAATTCAACGGCCTGTTCACCTGTCCAGATTAGTCCAGAGAACAGCTCAGGGTTATCAGCAAGACGATCACCCCTACCCTGCTTCACAGCGTCAATAAACTGTTGGTGAGTAGTATCCAACACAGATTGCCAAAAGCGCTTCTGTTGATCCGAGAGCGGCTGGAAAGGGTCTAGCAGTGCTTTGCTGTCGCCTGCGGTAAGAGCACGGCGTTCAACCCCTAGCTTCTCCATCAAATCGACAAAACCAAATCCACTTGAAATGACCCCAATTGAACCTACCAGGCTGGCTTTATCCGCATAGATAGCGTCCGCGGCACTGGCTAGGTAATAACCGCCACTGGCGCCAATATCGGTAATAACGGCCATCACCGCCTTATCAGGATAGAGTGCACGGAGTCGAACAATCTCATCATAGACGTAACCGGCTTGAACAGGACTACCACCCGGGCTGTTAATACGCACAATAACACCGAGACTGTCAGATGCCTCAAACGCATCGCGCAGAGAGGTGATCAACAGATCAGCACTGGCTTCGCTGCTGTCTGAAATAACGCCACGCACTTGAACCACTGCCACATGTGGCTTAGAGATCTCCTCAATGGAGGCGAACTTCTCACTCCACAGAAAAAAGCCTGCGATACCAAACAGATAGATAAAGGTCAGAGACTTGAAGAAGATGCCCCAACGGCGAGATCGGCGCTGCTCACGGTTGACGTTATCAACCAGCTTTTCAAGCAAGCGCCAGCTTTTTGAATCGGTACTGTCTACAGCAGGCTGATCACTCTTCTCATTAGTTTGCACAACCGTTCCACTAGCCTGCTCAATACTCTCTTTTGAATCACTAGGCTTTTCACCCCAAGGATTGTGTTCCACATTAACTCCTTAACCAATCCACTAACTCATTAAAATGATCAAACACCTGCAACGGTTCAAAGGCATGCAGATCATCCACCTCATGCACCCCATAGCTCATAGCCACTCGATCAATACCCGCACTGCGCGCCATCTCCAAATCATAACTGGTGTCACCAATCATAAGGACTTCGCTAGCATCCAAACCTGTCTCTTCTAGGATCTCATGCAGCATCAAAGGATCTGGCTTGGATGCCGTCTCATCAGCACACTTGGTCAGTTCAAAATGGCCCGCCAACTCTGTATCAGACAGGACGCGATCCAAACCACGGCGGCTTTTTCCAGTCGCGACCGAGAGTCGATAGCCATGCTGTTTGAGTAGCCCCAGTCCATCAAATGCACCGTCAAATAGCGCCGTGGGTGTCTGATCAACCTCTAGATAGTGTTTACTGTAACCCTGCCGAATGAGCTCTCGCGTTGCGGCATCACATTCAGGCATGACTTTAAGAATAGCCTCTGGCAAGCCAAGGCCAATAATATCTCGCACTGACTCATCACTGGGGATTCTTAGACCTAGCTCACGCGTAGCGCCCTGAAAACTGGATACGATACGCGCTTGAGAATCGATTAAAGTTCCATCCCAATCGAAAATAAGTAGCCTATACTTCACGTAAACCTCAAAGTTTGAGCATTATGTATTTAAACAAGCGTCTAACACTGCTGTCGACACTGCTGATAGTCAGCTCAGTCTACAGCACCTCTGCGAAAAGTGAGAGTTCGCAGACCATCTATAAATTTCGCAACGAGTCAGGCGTGCTCTCGTTCAGCGATCGACGCCCTAAACAGACCACTCATTATGAAATACTCAAATTTGACTGTTATGCCTGCCGGTCAAACCCATCAATCGATTGGCACACTGTGCCTCTAAACACTCGAGACTTTCGCAGCATTACACAAATCGCCGCCAACCAAGTCAAGGTTGACGAATCTCTTATTCGCGCCGTGATTCATGCGGAGTCGGCATTCAAAAGCAACGCGCTCTCTTCACAAGGGGCAATGGGTTTGATGCAGCTAATGAAAAAGACAGCACTCTCCCTAGGTGTCGAGAACCGACAGGATCCTAGCGCGAACATCTTTGCCGGGAGCCAATACCTAAAAGAGCAGCTAGAGCAGTTTGGTGACACAAAATTGGCCCTAGCAGCCTACAACGCAGGGCCAACGGCTGTAAAACGTTACCAAGGCATACCACCCTATCCCGAGACAGAGCGCTACATCGAACGTGTAATGATTCTTAAAGCACGCTACGACAAAGCACTCTAGAAAGCATTTAGGCTTAGCTAAAATTTAGGCAATAAAAAACCGCAGGCCGGATAAAGGGGGAGTTCCAGGCTGCGGTCAGCAGTAATAACTGCTCATTTAGAGGCTTTCAAGCTGGTGATTTACCAAATAGGGCTTAAAAAATGCCCTGCTTGTAGAACAGTAGACCCTCTGTGAAGTCTTTTAGTTCCGTGAATCTGTAACTTTTTTTGAAAAAATTTTAAATCTGTTTAAAAACAACAACTTATAAAATAGAAAAAATTACAGCCGCTCAACTAAGAACGGGCTGTGGATAATAGACCTATGCTGGTCAATTTTCAATCAATCGTTAACTCTTTTTCGCTAACCAGCAGACCGTTGTTATCAGCGTAGAGATATTCACCCGGAATGAAATCAACACCGCCAAAACGAAGCGTGACATTTAATTCCCCCGCCCCTTTTTTCTCGGTCTTCAACGGGTGGCAGCCCAACGCTTGAACACCTAGGTCAAGATCACCAATGGCATTCACGTCACGGATACAGCCGTAGATAACAATACCCGACCAGCCATTCTTGACTGCTTTCTCAGCCAGCATGTCACCCAACATCGCGCGACGCATAGAGCCACCGCTATCAACTACCAGCACTCGACCTTCACCAGGTAGCGCAACTTGTTCACGAACCAAGGAGTTATCTTCAAACGCTTTGATCGTCACGATCTTTCCGCTAAAGCGTTCACGACCGCCAAAGTTACCAAACATCGGTTCAAGAATGCGCACATCATCTTCATAGCGATCGCACAGTTCGGGTAGTAGATCTTCCATCGATTTCTCCTGATAGATTTTAAGATTTTAGACGAAGGCCATCCGCTTCAATTTGGATCTTGCCCTCTTTCAACAGCTGACCAATCGCCATTTTGTAGGCTTTTTTACTGCAACCAAAACGGGCATTAATCGCTTCAGGCGGACTCTTATCACCCAGTGGACAGAAGCCGCTGTTCGCCTCCAACTCAGCCAACAGCTTATCGGCAACAGACCCGACTCGTTTATAACCAGGTGGCGTCAGCATAAGGTCAATCTGTCCATCCTCACGAACCTGCTTAACATAGCCCGTCAGACGCTGACCCAATTTCAAATGCTGAGTGAGGTCTTGACGATGGATAAGGCCTTCATAGCGATCATTGATGATGCAGAGCATGCCTAAGTCAGTCATACGCCAGGGCAGCATTTCAACCAGCATCTCTTTGTTTAGGTCGGTTGGGTTGGACTCAAGATAACGATCCGTTTTCATTGAGGCCGCGATACGGTTCGAGTTATCAATGTAGATGAAGACATTCACCCACAGACCTTCCGTCACATCACGCTGCTGCTCTGAGAAAGGCAGCAGCAGATCTTTAGATAGTCCCCAATCCAGGAAAGCACCTATCGGCGTGGTCTCTTTAACACGCAGTCGAGCGAATTGACCCACTTCCGCTTTGGGATGCGCCAAGGTCGCGATCTCTTGATCTTGGGAGTCAAGGTAGACAAACACACGCAGCTTATCGCCAGGCTTAGTACCTTCAGGCACTTCACTTCGAGGGAGCAGTATGCCGCCACCATCACCTGTCTCTAAATAGACACCGTATGGACTCTCTCGCAACACCGTTAATTGATTGCGCTTACCGAGTTCAAACACGCCTCTCTCCCAATATTAAAAACCCTATGATAACCGGTTAGGCCAGAACGAAAAACGGCCAGGGAGTGAATCCTGACCGTTTTTAAGGATTTAGCCTCTTTTAGGCTTTGTCATTCGCCAAGTAGAACCAGGTATCCATGACTGAATCAGGGTTGAGTGACACACTGTCGATACCCTGCTGCATCAACCAACGGGCAAGATCAGGGTGGTCCGAAGGTTCTTGTCCACAGATACCCACATATTTACCCTGCGCCTTACAGGCGGTAATCGCCATCTCAAGAAGACGCTTAACCGCTTCGTTTCGCTCATCGAACAGATGCGCAATAAGGCCCGAATCACGGTGCAAGCCGAGTGTCAGCTGAGTCAGGTCGTTCGAACCAATTGAGAAGCCGTCAAAGTACTCAAGGAACTGGTCAGCGAGTAGTGCGTTGGATGGGATTTCACACATCATGATCAACTTAAGACCGTTCTGTCCGCGCTGAAGCCCATTCTCCGCCAACAGATCTACGACCTGTTTTGCCTCGCCTGGTGTGCGTACGAACGGCACCATGATCTCAACATTGGTTAGACGCATCTCATCACGGACACGTTTCAATGCACGACACTCCAGCTCAAAACAGTCACGGAAGTCTTCAGAGATGTAGCGAGCAGCACCACGGAAACCTAGCATTGGGTTCTCTTCATGCGGTTCGAACGATTGACCACCGATCAGGTGACCGTACTCATTAGATTTGAAGTCCGACATACGAACGATCACTTTCTTAGGGTAGAAAGCGGCCGCAAGCGTTGAGATACCCTCAGTCAATTTATCAACGTAGAAATCAACAGGCGATTTGTAACCTGCGATGCGGCGTTCAATAACCTGACGCACATCACGTGGTTGCTCCTCTAGATTAATCAACGCTTTCGGGTGAACACCAATCATTCGGTTGATAATGAACTCTAAACGCGCCAGACCAACACCAGCATTCGGCAGTGATTGGAAGTCAAAGGCACGGTCTGGGTTACCCACGTTCATCATAATGTCGAACGGCAGCGATGGCATCTGTTCAACATTGTTTGTAGTGTGTTCAAAGTCTAGACAACCCGCGTAGACGTAGCCTGTATCACCTTCTGCACAGCTAACAGTCACCTCTTGGCCGTCAGTCAGTGCAGAGGTTGCATCACCACAGCCCACGATAGCAGGAATACCTAACTCACGTGCAATGATCGCCGCGTGACAGGTACGACCACCACGGTTCGTTACGATCGCTGATGCACGTTTCATAACCGGCTCCCAATCTGGGTCGGTCATATCCGTTACCAACACATCACCATCCTGAACGGTGTGCATCTCATCAAGTGACTTAACAAGACGAACAACACCGGCGCCAATTCGGTGACCAATCGAACGACCTTCAACGAGGACCTGACCCTTCTCTTTCATCAGGTAGCGTTCGATCACGGTTTTTTGTGTCTGACTGCGAACCGTTTCTGGACGAGCCTGAACGATGTAAAGCTGACCATCATCCCCATCACGAGCCCACTCGACATCCATTGGACGGCCGTAGTGGTTCTCAATGATGACGGCAATGCGCGCCAACTCTTCTACCTCTTCATCCGTCACACAGAAACGGTTGCGATCCGCATAAGAGACATCGACCGTCTCTACCGCCTTACCCGCACTGTGCTCATCCGTGTAGATCATCTTGATCGCTTTAGAGCCCATGGTACGACGAAGAATCGCAGGAGCGTTCTGCTTTAGAGTGGGTTTGTAGACGTAGAACTCATCAGGGTTAACTGAGCCCTGAACAACGGTTTCGCCCAAACCGTACGCGGCGGTGATGAAGACAACGTGCTGGAAACCTGATTCTGTGTCCAATGAGAAGAGAACGCCCGATGCGCCGGTCTCACTGCGAACCATGCGTTGAATACCCGCAGATAGCGCTACTTCAGCGTGAGTAAATCCTTTATGAACTCGGTAAGAGATGGCGCGATCGTTATATAGGGAAGCAAACACCTCTTTGATCGCGTGTTTAACATTATCTAGGCCTTTAATATTTAGGAAGGTCTCTTGCTGGCCAGCAAAAGAGGCATCTGGCAAATCTTCTGCAGTCGCCGATGAGCGCACTGCGACACTGATCTCAGCTTGGCCATCCAACATCTCTGCGTAAGCTGTTTCGATCGCAGCATCCAATTCAGGTTGAAAATCCGCATCCATAATCCACTGACGAATCTGACCGCCAGTTTCCGCCAATGCACGCGTATCATCTGCATCCAGCTCATCAAGACGTGCATTAATACGATCCGCCAAACCACCATAGGCTAGGAACTCTCGATACGCTTCGGCAGTCGTGGCAAAGCCACCCGGTACACGCACACCGGCTTCACTCAATTGACTGATCATTTCACCAAGAGAGGCATTCTTACCACCTACTTTTTCCACATCGGTCATGCGCGCCTGATCAAGACGAATCACGTATTCTGTCAAAGCACTATCTCCTAAACTTTGGTCGTTAAACTGAGTATTTACTACCCAATACGCGCCATACTAGAGGAAGAAAAGAGAAATAAAACCCCCTTTTAAAAATGTAATTTCGCTACAAAAACTCTAGTATAGGGCATTGAATTTAGTCGAATTGAGTATCCAAAATGAAGCGCACCGCTTTCTTTATATCGGACGGAACCGGCATCACAGCTGAAGTTCTTGGTAACAGTCTGCTTAGCCAATTTGAGTCGGTAGAGTTTGAAGAGATCACCCTTCCCTACATCGATACACCCGAAAAGGTCGAAGCCGTTATTCAACGTATTAACGAAACAGGCAAACAAGACGGACATCGTCCAATTGTGTTCGATACCTTTGTTAATGCAGAGTACCGCGCAATGATCGCTGATGCTGAGTCCTACAACATCGACATCTTCTCGACCTTTTTAAAACCGCTTGAATCCGAGCTCGATACCGCATCGACCTACACGGTTGGTAAATCACACGCGATTAACCAAATTGATCGCTACAAGGCCCGTATCGATTCGGTTAACTTTGCGTTGGATAACGATGACGGCGCCAGAACTCAGCAGTACAAAGAGGCTGACATTATCCTAGTAGGTGTCTCCCGTTGCGGTAAAACACCCACCTGCCTCTACATGGCACTGCAGTACGGTATTCGCGCCGCCAACTACCCACTGACCGAAGAGGATATGGGCGGTGAAGATCTACCCGATATTCTTAAGCAGCACCGTGAAAAGCTGTATGGATTGACCATCGATCCGTTCCAGCTTGCCGCGATTCGTAATGAGAGACGCCCAAACAGCCGATACTCGTCACTCGACCAATGCGATCTTGAGACTCGCACGGCTGAGCGCTATTTCCGCCAGAACAATATGCAATCGATCAATACCACCAACTTCTCGATTGAAGAGATCAGTACACGCATCATGGCCGATGCTAATCTCAATCGACGCATTGTTTAGGAGCCTATCATGCCACTACCCACACCGGCTGCGAGGACGCATCGCCATACACGACAGGTCACCTGCACTGGCTATCAGCGTGAAGATGGGCTTTGGGATATTGAAGGCCATCTCGTCGATACCAAAGCTGATGAGATGCCATTAAGTGAATTTATCTTAAAAGCGGGCGACCCACTGCACGATATGGCGATCCGCCTGACTGTTGATCTTGATCTGAACATACACGCCGTTGAAACCACGATGGATGCCACCCCCTACACAATGTGTCCAGGTATCGCACCGGTATATAAACAGTTAGAGGGAGAGTCGATTAGACCCGGCTTTACCAAAAAGGTGAGAGATCTGTTTGGCGGCATTCAAGGCTGTACACACCTGGTTGAGCTATTAGGTCCAGTAGCGACAACGGCCATACAAGTCACCTTTCAAGAGCGCCATCGATTAGCAAAAAGCACGGCTGAATCACCGGTTTCCGCGCAACTCAACAGCTGCCACACCTACGCTGAAGACTCGCCTGTCGTCGAACAATATTGGCCCGAACTCTATAAAGGTTAACCAGTATGGCACTGATCGACAGAGATAACTGCACGCTATTCGTAATTGATGTTCAGGGGAGGTTGCTACCGGCTGTGCAATCACCAGAACAGACCCTCGCTAATACCGTCGCACTGGTTGAGGTGGCGCAACTTCTTGAGATACCCATCGCCTACTCTGAACAGTATCCACAAGGTCTTGGAGCCACTGAAGAGTCGCTACTATCGCTTCTTGAAGGTAAGGCTGAGCGGTTCGAAAAACAGAGCTTTTCATGCGTAAGTGAACCACAGATAAAAACCGCGTTGAATCAGTGGGAGCGCAAACAGATCATCATTGCAGGCATGGAGACACATGTCTGTGTTCTTCAAACAGTCTTAGAACTTAGTGAAATGGGATTTCAGGTTTTTGTGGTCGAAGACGCTGTCAGTTCACGAAAGGCCGAGGATAAAGTGCTGGCTCTTAAGCGAATTCAACAAAACCAAGTGACCCTGGTTTCAAAAGAGATGGTGATGTTTGAGTGGTTAAAGCGTGCCGATCATCCTAAGTTTAAAGAGATCAGTAGAGAGTTCATTCGATAGATAGCTAGAAACAGAAGAGCCAGCTATTTGCTGGCTCTTTAGCAACTAAAATTAATGACTACTCTTGTGGGAACTTGTAGTAGGTCTTGTTGAGGTAAGCCGTAACATCGGCAACCTCTTCCGGGAACCAGCCGACATTCATCTTGTCGTTACAGCCCTGAACCCAGGCCTGTTCAAGATTTTTATAGCTGGAAGCCATACGGTCTGAACGAGTGTAAAAGGCAGGTTCGTGACAGGTTGCGCAGGTCACATCATCACGCATTTCGCCGTTAATCTCTCGCTCAAAATAGGTTTCATCATAAAGCTCCTTGCCGTTATCCGCGTCGGCAGCAAGTGCTACGACAGGGGTCAACAGAAGGGCTGCAAACAGAGTACTTTTTTTCATTTTCATCACTCCAAAGAGCAGGACAATTGTCTTGCCTAAGCTCAGTTATTGCTTAAAGTTGATTGCTCATTTGTAAAAACTGTTCTGGCGAGGGTACACCCACCAGAGTTAACTCTTTTCGATACTGACCAAGTCCATCATAAAAGATAAGCGTTGGCGGACCAAGTACTTCATAGCGCTTTGTAAGCTGCTTCGACGCTTCATCATTAGCCGTCACATCTACTTTTACCAGCAACATTTGCGCCATCCTGTTCTGAACGGCTGAGTCAGCGAAAGTGACGTAATCGAGCTCCTTACAGGAGACACACCAATCCGCGTAGTAATCCAGTAAAACAGCCTGTCTTCTCGATTTAGCCAGGCTCAATTGAGCGTCTAAATCGGTTGGATTGGTCACGGTTACAAACTCAATCTTCGCTGCAGTCGTGGCTTCACTTGTCGATACGAGGCCTTTCAATGGGTAGATCAAACTCTTACCACCGGACAGAAGCCCTAGGGTTAAAGAGGCACCGTAAACGAGCAGGATAACCCCTACCCCTTTGGCGATCTTCTTAACACCATGAACTTCCGAGGCGTGACTTTCAAAGACACCCATAAAGACAGAGGTGATGATTAGGATCAGCGCGACCAATCCCATCGTCACCTCAACCGGCACGATGCGATCTAACATCCAAACCGCCATCAAAAGAAGAACGACACCAAAACCGGCTTTGACACTCTCCATCCAAAGACCCGCACGTGGCATGTACTTGGCTGCAGAGGTGCCGATCAATATCAGAGGAATACCCATACCAATCGACAGTGAGAATAGTGCTAACCCGCCAATAACTGGATCACCCGTTTGACCAATATAGATCAAAGCGCCCGCCAACGGAGCAGCCATACAGGGACCCACAATCAGTGCAGAGAGGAAGCCCATAACAGCCACACCAACATAACTGCCACCTTTCTGTTTATCAGAATTGCGACTCAACCAGGTTTGAACAGAGGACGGCATCTGCAGCTCGTAAAAGCCAAACATAGAGCCTGCTAACAGCACAAACAGAAGACTGAAGAGGGCAATTACGGCAGGAGCCTGAAGTGCCGCTTGCAGATTCGCTCCAAACAGTCCTGCCAGCACCCCAGCGATTGTGTAGGTCACCGCCATAGCCAGCACATAGATGATCGACAGGGCTAATCCATGCTTAGCATTAGTGTTGTGACCATGACCGGCAATAATGCCCGACAGAATGGGAATCATCGGAAATACACAGGGCGTCAACGACAGAGCCAAACCCGCTAAAAAGAAGACGCCAATCAAAGTCCAAGAGGAGCTACCTGATAGGGTTTGTAAGAACTGATCCTGCTCACTGACAATCTCTGTCGTAGTTGCGTCAGCTGAAGCTGTTTTTGCAGCCTGTGAAGCCTCCGCTAGACCAGTATAGGCAACCACACCGGTCACCGGTGGATAACAGATCCCCCCTTCCCAGCAACCTTGGTAGCTGACATCAAATTGACCGTCAGCCGCTGCAGTGGTTTGACGCGCCAGCTCAACGGTCACCTCAGCGCGATCATGAAACACCTCTACAACACCAAAGACAGGATCCTCTTTAGTATCAGTCGCTGAATCCGTTCGGCTAACTTGGCTAACCCCTTCTGGAAGGGTTAGTTCGATTCGATCTTGGTAGAGGTAGTAACGAGGTTCAATATCCCATACCAATAGAAAGCGATTAGCATCTAGCTGCTGAGCACTGAATTTAAACGCCTGTTCAACCTCTAACGGCTCATCACTGTTACCACCAAACAGAGACGCATTAGCGCCTGACAGTGACAATATGAACGCCATTAACAGGCTGAGTGTGAATTTGATAGAACGCACAAAGTCCTCGCATTAAAACTAATCTATCGCAATAACGAAGATTTAAATTACACAGTTAGAGCTATTATTCCGTTTTGTCGGTCATAGATCACTAAAATTCGTATTTTATACTGACAGAGCCCTTAAACCTGACCATTGACTGTGTTACAAAAGCTCTTCTTTCAAAGGATTATTCGGATTTAACCCATGACCGATACTCGTATTGACGATTTAAACGTCGAATCAAATGACCCACTAGTCACGCCCAACCAGCTTAAAAAAGAGTTACCTCTATCTGATAAAGCTGCCGCGAGCGTGATGGCCGGCCGCAACACCATCAAACAGATTCTTAAGCGCGAAGATAAACGCCTGTTCATCGTGGTAGGCCCCTGCTCAATTCATGATCCAGAAGCTGCGATCGAATATGGTCGTCGCCTATTGAAGCTGCAAGAGCAGGTGAAAGATTCACTCTACCTGGTGATGCGAGTCTACTTTGAAAAACCACGTACCACCGTCGGTTGGAAAGGGTTGATCAACGACCCTCATATGAACGACAGCTTTGAGATTGAAGAGGGTCTTCGCATTGGTCGTAAGTTACTGCTTGATCTAGCTGAGATGGGCCTTCCTCTGGCGACTGAAGCATTGGATCCAATCTCACCACAGTACATGCAGGACCTTATTACTTGGTCAGCCATTGGCGCGCGTACCACTGAATCGCAAACCCACCGTGAAATGTCCTCAGGCCTATCTGGTGCCGTTGGCTTTAAAAACGGAACTGACGGAAGCTTAGATGTTGCTATTAATGCGATGCAATCGGTCAGCCACCCTCACAGTTTCTTGGGGATCAACTCAGAAGGTCAGGTATCCATTGTCCGCACTCGTGGTAACCAATACAGTCATGTCGTACTTCGTGGTGGTGCGGGACGTGCCAACTACGACACCGTCAGCGTCAATCTAACAGAACAAGCGTTAGAGAAAGCGAAGCTGCCACAGAACATTATGATCGACTGTAGCCACGCTAACTCAAACAAAGATCACAACCGCCAGCCGCTAGTGGCTAAGGATGCAATGCATCAGATTGTTCAGGGTAACCGCTCGATCATCGGTCTAATGATCGAGTCGCACATTAATGAGGGCAACCAGTCGATCCCTTCAGATCTCAGTGAATTGAAATACGGTGTCTCGGTGACGGATGCCTGTATCAACTGGGAGACGACCGAAAGCTCACTGATTGAGATGAATGATCAGCTCGCTGAAATTCTAAAAACTCGATAAGCATCGATCGGATACAAAAAAAGGGAAGCTATTAGGCTTCCCTTTCTCATTTCAGCGGATCAGTGATGATCGCTGCCACAACCACAGGATGACTCACCCCAATACTTCAACTTACTGGTTTGACCAATACCTGCGTTGAATCCATTGGTTGGGTCGAGGCTTCGGTAGAACTCTTTCAGAGTCTCTTTCGCAGCGTATTCATGACCAACGTTATGTTCCGCTGGGTATTCAGCACCACGCGCATCAAAGGTATCCAAAATCTGGTTCTTAACCGCTTTGGCATCAACACCGGGCTTCATGATGTAGTTCTGGTGCATAACGTGGCAGAAGAAGTGACCATAGTAGACCTTAACGGCAATTTGATCCGCCAGCTCTTGTGGCAGCGTTTCAAACCAGTCGCGCTCATTACGCGGGAAGGCCACATCGATGGTCATAACCGCACCTAGCTTGTCGCCTTCCATGATCTTGTTACGTCCAATCGCACCACCCGCGACAAAACGGTGCAGAATCGCCTGCTCTGCTTCGCGCTCGGTACACTCGAAATACTCACCTTCGTTCGTTTTAAAGAACTCATTAAGGTAAGCGCGCATCTCATCGACACACTCATTCCCTGTTTCAAGAATCCAGTGGTGTTCAAAGCGATCACGATACTCTTCCATGCTAGCCGGCAGATGATTTGGCCATAGATAGCTCATCCACTGCAGCATCTTGTCCGAGAAGTTTTTCGGTAAAAAGCCTAGCTTATTGGTCCAACGATCAACGGTGCGTTTAATCGCGAACATCTTAGGCATGTAGGAAGCACCGAGTTTGTCGATCACGATGAACGAATCTTTACCGTACTTCTTAGAGACGTCATAACAGGTACGGTGAATGTACTCACCGGCGATAGGCAGGTTCTTAAAGGTCGACAAGATATCGCGACGCATCTGTTCCATAACCGCAGGGTCATTTGTGCCAACGTAGAACACCTGCTGTTTCTTTGGAATCTCGAAGGTATCCATACGCACGGCAAAGACAGCCAATTTACCGGCACAACCAGACGCTTCGTGCAGACGACGACCATCATTGTTGTAGCGAGAGGGTGTCTCAGCATCAATATCACGAATACGATCGTTGTACTCGTTATCGGAACCCAGCAGATCTGGGTACTGTACATCATCAGCGCGATAGCGCTCGTACTGAAGATTTTCGAGCATCTCCTCAGGTGTATCACCCAAGTTGATACCAAGATTGTTCACCAACTCCAACTCACCGTCGGCATTGATCTGAGCAAAGATAGACATCTCTGTGTAAGCAGGACCACGCTGAACTAACGCACCGCCAGAGTTGTTACAGATACCACCGACAATAGACGCGCCAATACATGAGGAACCGATGACAGAGTGAGGCTCACGACCGTATGGACGCAGGCGATCTTCCAGACCAAAGAGCGTAGAACCCGCAAGGCCCACAATCTGCTTACCTTGATCGATCAAATGAATAGAGTCGATGCGCATGGTGCTGATAATCACGATAGGACGATCGTAATCGTCACCATTAGGGGTAGAGCCACCGGTCAAACCGGTATTAGCAGCCTGCATGATGACAATCACATCCGCTTTGACACAGGCTTGCAGGCAGTGCCAAACCTCAACCAAGGTTCCAGGACGAACGACTGCTAATGCACTACCACCACCCAGACGAAAACCGGTAGCGTAAGGCGCCACACGATCAGATTCGGTTAATGCGTATTTCTTACCAACAATGGTTTGTAACTGCGAAATAAGTGCCTGAGTCGACATTATTCAAAGCCTCTATCTTGAAATCAGATGCGGATTATAGCGGATCCTGCGGGGAATTAAATTTAGCTTTCGCAATGCACAAAAAAAGAGATCACTTTTATCTGCCCTCATTCTGTAAAAACCAAAAAGTTGACATATCAACTTTTTGGATCTATTGTTCATTTCACAATAAATAACACCATCGGAGAGAAGCAATGAGTTCAATGGATACCGATCTAATTCATGACGATCAGCCCTACAAAAACCACCCATATCAAGGTAAACAGATCAAAACACTACCCCTGGCTTCATCGATGGGCGCCGAGGTACTGGATGTTCAATTAAAAGATCTTGATGACGAAGCCTTTGAGGAGCTTAAAGAGGCGCTTTGGCACCACAAGATGATCTTCTTGCGTAAGCAGAATCTCTCCCCTGCTGATCAGTTGGAGTTTACAAAGCGCTTTGGCGAGTTAGGTACCGATGCTTACACCACAGGTCTTCCTGGCTTCCCAGATGTACAACCTGTTATCAAAGAGGCTGATACCAAATCTAAAATCATCTTTGGCGGTGGTCACCATACCGATTCAGCCTTTCTAGAGAGACCACCATCAATCAGCGTACTTCACGGCATCGAAATTCCACCCTATGGCGGTGACACCATCTGGTACAACTCAGTGATGGCGTATGAGAGCCTGTCTGCCGGCATGAAAAAGATGCTAGCGCCATTAAAGGTTCATATGGCTGCTGACCGCGTTATAGGCTCGATGAAAAAAGTGGTTGAACAGACAAAGAATATGACTTCAATGACCGATATCGAGTTAGAAATTGATATCGACGCGATGATGCGCGGAAACTTCCATCCGATGGTTCGCAAGCATCCAGAATCTGGTCAAGTGTCACTCTATGTTGATGGTGTCTACTCAGTCAATATCGAGGGAATGGAGCGCCGCGAGTCAGAACCTCTGCTTAAATTCCTACACGAGCACGCAACGCAAGAGTTCTTCTGTTGTCGTTTACGCTGGGAAGAGGATACTGTCGCCATTTGGGACAACCGCATCTGTCTTCACCGCGCGTTTAATGATTACGATGGGTTCCGTCGTGAACTGCATCGCACAACAGTCATGGGCGAAAAACCTCAGGCTGCGTTTGAAAGTTAATGTCAGATAAATTGGACATTATTCGACACAGAGAGGGGCATGAAGTTCTCGACTATGATCGATACCTTCAACACCTTATCTCTGTGATCGCCAATAGGCTGACAAGCTACTCATCAAGCCAGTACCTATCGCAATTTGGTTTGGGCTCAGTTGAGATGCGGGTTCTCGCATCTCTGGCTTATCAGCCAAACCAAAAGGCAGCTGAAGTCTGCTCCCTGATCAGCATAGATAAGGCAGCGGCCAGTCGAGCCATGGCTAAACTGGACTCACAAAATCTGCTCATTGGTGAAACAGCCACACCCAAAGGCAAGCAAAAACGCTGGTCACTTAGTGAAAAGGGTTGGGCACTACATCAACGCTTCTTGGACGTGGTGCTTGATCGTCATGAGAGAGTCGTAAAAGAGATTGATGAGAGTGAATTAGTTCAATTTGTTGGGACCCTTCACAAATTGATTAAAAATATTGAAACGCTCGACACCGAATAAATAAAAGGACAGAACATGAGTAACGATCCAAGATTTCAGGTAGATCTACCCGATGCACCTGAAGGAATGAGTGACACTGAATGGCAAGCCCGCCTTCAACTCGCAGCGACCTACAGAATGGTTGATCACTTTGGCTGGACATTCATTGTCTACAACCATATCAGCCTGCGTATTCCTGGAACTGATGAGTTTTTAATCAACCCGTTCGGGGTTCGTTATGATGAAATGCGCGCATCAGACCTGATTAAGATCGATATTGATGGTAACGCCCTTTCTGAAAGTGAGTGGAACGTCAACAAAGCAGGCTACACCATTCACTCAACGATTCATAAAGCCCGCCCTGATCTGCACTGTATATTACATACACACGAGCCAGTTTCGCAGTCACTGTGCGCGCTGGATTCACCATTAATTCCTGTTACGCAAGAGGGTTGTCAGTTCTTCGAACGCACTGGCTATCATGACTTTGAAGGGATCGTTCTGGATGGCTCTGAGGGGCCGCGACTAGCGGCGGCAATGGGTGAAACCAACCACACGCTTGTTCTCAAGAACCACGGTCTTCTCACAGCAGGCCCAACTTGTACCTGGGCCTTTGTAAGACACTTTGCTTTCATTAGAAATGCAGAGGTGCAATTGGCTGCTATGGCAGCAGGCAACCTGAACCCAATTGATGAAGAGATCATTCGAAAAACTCGTCATCAGTTCGAAGGCGGCGAAGCTCAAGCCAATGCAAAAGTTAGACACCCTGAGTGGCCGGCGTTGATCCGTTTGATCGATCAAAAAGATCCTAGCTGGAAACTGTAAAAGAAAAAGCCCTCTGACAAGAGGGCTTTTAGTGGGCATAATTATATGCCACCCATACAGAGGTATTTAATCTCTAGGTAGTCATCCAGACCGTACTTAGACCCTTCTCGACCTTGGCCACTCTGTTTAACCCCACCAAAGGGTGCCATTTCTGAAGAGATAATCCCTTCATTGATGCCCACAATCCCAACATCCAGTGCTTCAGCAACACGCCAGACACGGCCAATATCGCGACTGTAGAAATAGGCTGCCAAGCCGAATTCTGTGTCATTTGCCAGTGCGATGGCCTCCTCTTCTGTTTCAAACTTGTAGATAGGTGCCACAGGACCAAAGGTCTCTTCGTAAGTCACACACATATCGGTTGTGATGTCAGCCAGTATGGTCGGCTCAAAGAAGGTGCCACCCAGTGCATGGGGCTTTCCACCTAATACAATCCGAGCCCCCTTCTCTACCGCGTCTTTGATGTGTCGTTCAACCTTGTCGACCGCAGCTTGGTTGATCAGAGGACCTTGAACAGCGTCGTCCACTTCAAGACCGTTACCCACTTTAAAGGCTGAAACACGCTCAGCGAGCTTTTGAAGGAATGACTCATAGATACCGCTTTGGACAATAATACGGTTGGCGCAGACACAGGTTTGGCCAGTGTTTCGATACTTAGATGCAATCACACCTTCGATAGCCGCATCCAAATCAGCATCATCAAAAACGACGAAGGGGGCATTTCCTCCCAGCTCCATACTGACTTTTTTGACGCTGTCGGCGGCTTGTTTCATTAGAATCTTGCCGACCTGCGTCGAACCAGTGAAGGAAATTTTACGAACTTTATCTGAACTCGTAAGCGCACTGCCTACGGCAGCCGCTTTAGCTCTCGAGCTTGTCACAATGTTGATAAGACCCGTAGGGATACCTGCTCGTGCTGCAAGTTCTGCCAGTGCGAGAGATGAAAGCGGTGTATCTTCTGCCGGTTTAGCAACCACTGGACATCCCGCTGCTAGCGCTGGTGCAATCTTGCGCGCAATCATGGCATTCGGGAAGTTCCAAGGAGTGATTGCACCCACTACGCCGACTGGCTGCTTGATAACAACTAAACGCTTATCACCCGTAGCTGCAGGAATGGTATCACCATAAACACGCTTGGCCTCTTCAGCGAACCACTCGATGTAACTCGCGCCGTAAGCGACCTCACCACGCGCTTCTGCAAGAGGCTTACCCTGTTCTGCTGTCATCAAACGCGCTAGATCTTCCTGATTCTCCATGACCAAATCAAACCAACGACGGATAAGATTAGCTTTCTGTTTGCACGGAACGGCTTTCCAATCGGCCCAAGCAGCATCGGCCGCGTCGATAGCTCGTTGAGTATCGACCTCATCCATATCGGGAACTTCAGCAAGTAACTCTCCAGTAGCTGGATTGGTCACGGCGAATGTTTCGCCGGAATGTGAGTCTACCCACTGACCATTAATAAACGCTTTAGAGATAAGAAGAGAGGTGTCGCTAAGTTGAAGTGGCATGATCAAAAGATCCTGTGGTCTGGTTATAAACGTTATTCAATATAAACAATACGTTAACCCGATGGAAAGGATCAATTATATGCTGTTTTGCGGAGTGAAATTCACTTGTTTAGTGGTGAATGAAGAAAGGGCGGATGACAGGCTGAAGGCCTGTCACCTGGGTACTAACCCACTACGCAGTTACCGTGCCAGGCCTTCAGCCTGACATCGGCACTTTCAGCATTTTCCAGAGACTAAAAGGTATCCCCTGGAACATGCACAGAACCCGTCATTAGAAGACGCGCACTTCGGCTCATGATGGCGGCTTTAGCAGTCCACTCACCATTCACCTCTTCCGCTTTTGCACCGACACGCAAGGTACCCGATGGGTGACCAAAGCGAACGGCATCGCGCTCTCCGCCACCGGCAGCGAGGTTAACCAGCGTACCCGGTACTGCTGCTGCCGTTGCGATAGCAACTGCCGCTGTACCCATCATCGCGTGATGAAGTTTACCCATAGACAGTGCACGAACTAGAACATCTACATCATCCGTTGTGATCTCTTTACCACTAGACGCTGTGTAGTTCTTTGGTGGTGAGACAAAAGCAATTTTAGGGGTATGTTGACGCGTCTCAGCCTCTTTAAGATCCGTGATTAGACCCATCTTTAGCGCACCGTGGGCACGCATGGTTTCAAAACGCGCTAGCGCTTCAGGATCATTATTGATCGCTTCACGAAGCTCAGTACCTTGGTAACCAATCTCTTCTGCATTGAGGAAGATGGTTGGGATACCTGAGTTGATCATTGTCGCTTTAAAAGTACCCACACCAGGAACTTCAAGATCATCGACAAGATTACCTGTTGGGAACATAGAACCTTCGCCATCGGCTGGATCCATGAACGACACTTCAATCTCAGCTGCGGGGAAAGTGACACCATCAAGCTCGAAGTCACCTGTCTCTTGTACCTGACCATTAGTGATCTGGACTTTACCGATGATGGTCTTCTTGATGTTGGCCTGCCAAATTTTGACTTCGCAGATGCCGTTTTCAGGAATCTTAGCTGGGTCGATTAGCCCTTCATGAATAGCAAAAGGGCCAATAGCCGCCGATAGGTTACCGCAGTTACCTGACCAATCCATAAATGGACGATCGATCGCGACCTGACCAAAAAGGTAGTCAACATCATGATCTGGCATGGTGCTTTTTGAGACGATAACCGTCTTCGATGTCGATGAAGTCGCACCACCCATACCATCAATTTGAGCACCGTATGGATCTGGGCTACCAATGACACGCATTAACAACTTATCGCGCGCTTCACCTGGAACCTGACACGCATCTGGTAAATCCTTCAGATTGAAGAAAACACCCTTAGATGTACCGCCACGCATGTAGGTAGCGCGAACCTGAATTTGAGGAACAAATGCCATTTCAAACATCTCCCTTAATTTAAAAAAGGGCCGCGATGCGACCCCTTGTAGTTAGCCAATTGCTTATGCATTGCCCTCAAGAAAATCTTGAGCAAAGCGTTGCAACACACCACCAGCTTTATAGACACGAACTTCTGCAGCCGTATCAAGACGACAGGTCACTGGTACGCGAACCTGTTCACCGTTACGACGATTGATGATCAGCGTTAGATCTGCACGTGGCGCGATCTCACCTTCCACATCGTACGACTCAGTACCATCAATACCGTAAGTATGACGTGTTTCGCCCTCTTTGAATTGAAGAGGTAGTACGCCCATACCGACTAGGTTAGTACGGTGAATACGCTCGAAACCTTCAGCAACGATCGCTTCAACACCCGCTAGGCGAACACCTTTAGCCGCCCAGTCACGTGATGAGCCCTGACCGTAGTCAGCGCCAGCAACGATGATTAGGTTCTGCTTGCGCTCCATGTAAGTCTCAATCACTTCCCACATGCGCATCTGTTCACCCTGAGGTTCTAGACGAGCTAGAGAACCCTGAATGATCTCGCCGTTCTCATCACGACACATCTCATTCAACAGTTTCGGGTTAGCGAAGGTTGCGCGCTGTGCTGTTAGGTGGTCACCACGGTGAGTTGCGTATGAGTTGAAGTCCTCTTCTGGAAGACCCATCTTAGCAAGGTATTCACCCGCTGCAGACGACGCAAGAATCGCATTCGATGGCGATAGGTGGTCAGTTGTGATGTTGTCACCTAACACTGCCAATGGAAGCATACCTTTTAGCGTACGCTCACCTGCCAACGCACCTTCCCAGTATGGAGGGCGACGAATGTAGGTCGACATTTCACGCCAGTCGTAAAGTGGGCTTGGCGCTTTCTCAGCTTCACCTAGGTCAAACATAGGGATGTAGATCTGCTGGAACTGCTCTGGCTTAACGGCCTTAGCGACAATCGCATCGATCTCTTCATCTGATGGCCAGATATCTTTAAGCGTTACTGGGTTACCGTTGGTATCCGTACCCAATACATCGTTTTCGATATCAAAACGCATCGTACCGGCAATCGCGTAAGCAACGACAAGTGGTGGTGATGCTAGGAATGCCTGCTTAGCGTATGGGTGGATACGGCCGTCGAAGTTACGGTTACCCGATAGTACAGCTGTCGCGTAGAGGTCACGATCAATAATCTCTTGCTGAATCACAGGATCAAGCGCACCCGACATACCGTTACAGGTTGTACAAGCGTATGCCACGATACCGAAGCCCATCTTCTCAAGTTCTGGAAGAAGACCCGCCTCTTCTAGGTAAAGTTTTGCAACTTTTGAACCTGGAGCAAATGACGATTTAACCCAAGGCTTGCGCACAAGGCCAAGCTCGTTAGCACGTTTAGCAACAAGACCTGCAGCAACAACGTTGCGGGGGTTTGATGTATTGGTACATGAAGTGATCGCTGCGATGATCACTGCGCCATCTGGTAGCAGGCCATCAGCCTCTTCCGCTTTCGCAACAGCCAATTTCGCTTCGTCTGCAATACCACGATCAGTTAGATCTGAGGTTGGTAGACGACGGTGTGGGTTTGATGGACCAGCCATATTGCGCACAACAGTCGATAGATCAAACTCAAGAACTCGCTCGTATTCAGCCGTAACAAGATCGGTCGCCCATAGGCCAGTCTCTTTAGCGTACTGCTCAACCAGTGCAACCTGCTCTGGTTCACGACCCGTCAGTTTTAGGTAGTCGATCGTCTGGCCATCGATGTAGAACATCGCAGCCGTTGCACCAAACTCTGGAGTCATGTTCGAGATAGTCGCACGGTCACCAATCGATAGTGAATCAGCGCCTTCGCCGAAGAACTCAAGGTATGCACCAACGACACGCTCCTGACGTAGGAACTCAGTCAGAGCCAATACGATATCAGTCGCAGTGATTCCTGGATTACGTTTACCCGTTAGCTTCACACCCACGATGTCTGGAAGACGCATCATTGATGGGTGACCCAGCATAACAGTTTCAGCTTCAAGACCACCGACACCGATCGCGATAACACCCAGTGCATCAACGTGAGGCGTGTGCGAGTCAGTACCGACACAGGTATCAGGGTAGGCAACCCCATCACGCGCCTGAATAACCGGAGACATCTTCTCAAGGTTGATCTGGTGCATGATGCCGTTACCGGCTGGAATTACATCAACGTTTTCAAACGCAGTCTTGGTCCAGTCGATAAAGTGGAAACGGTCTTCGTTACGACGATCTTCAATCGCACGGTTCTTATCGAACGCTTCTGGATCAAAGCCTGGTGCCTCTACTGCCAACGAGTGGTCAACAATCAGCTGAGTTGGCACGACAGGGTTAACCTTAGATGGGTCACCACCCTGATCCGCAATCGCATCACGCAGACCTGCTAGGTCAACCAGTGCTGTTTGACCAAGAATGTCATGACAGACAACACGCGCTGGGTACCAAGGGAAATCGAGGTCACGCTTACGCTCGATTAGCTGTTTTAGCGAATCAGTTAGAGCGTCCGGCTCACAACGGCGAACCAACTGTTCTGCCAATACACGCGATGTGTAGGGAAGCTTCGCATAAGCGCCAGCTTCAATTGCTTCAACCGCTGCACGAGTATCGAAGTAGTCGAGCGTCGTGCCAGTTAAAGATTTACGGTATTGAGTATTCATCATTTCAAGTTCCTACTCTTAATTAGGCACGGTCTTCAATCGCAACCCACTCAGCCGACTCAGGGCCAGTGTAGTCTGCAGAAGGACGGATAATACGGTTGTTTGCACGCTGTTCGATGACGTGAGCAGTCCAACCCGCTACGCGCGAACAGACAAAGATCGGCGTGAACAGTTCAGTAGGGATACCCATGAAGTGGTAAGCCGATGCGTGGAAGAAGTCCGCGTTACAGAAGAGTTTCTTCTCACGCCACATGACCGCTTCAACACGCTCAGAAACAGCGTAAAGGTGCGTATCACCTACCTGTTTAGAGAGTTTTTCAGACCACTCTTTGATGATCGCGTTACGTGGATCTGACTCGCGGTAGATCGCGTGACCAAAGCCCATGATCTTATCTTTACGAGCCAACATACCCATGATCGCTTCCTCTGCTTCGTCAGCAGATTTCCAGTTTTCGATCATCGCCATCGCCGCTTCGTTAGCGCCGCCATGCAAAGGACCACGCAGTGAACCGATGGCACCGGTCACACAGCTGTGAATGTCAGACAGCGTTGACGCACAGACACGAGCCGTAAAGGTTGAGGCATTGAACTCATGCTCTGCGTAAAGGATCAAAGAGGCGTGCATAACATCGACGTGCAGCGGCTCTGGTTTTTTATTGTGAAGCGTCCATAGGAACTGCTCTGCAATAGAGTCTGCGTCTGTCTCTGTCTCAACTCGGATGCCTTTGTGAGCAAAGTTGTACCAGTAGTTGATGATGCCAGGGAATACCGCCAGCATGCGATCGATGTGATCGTGCTGTTCGCTAAAGTCCATCTCTGTCTCAAGGTTACCCAACATAGAGACACCGGTACGCATCACATCCATTGGATGAGCATTTTTAGGGATGTTCTCTAGAACCGTTTTAAGCGCTGCTGGAAGTGCGCGCATGCCTTTCAGACGTGCTTTATAAGCATCCAGTTCCGCTTGGTTAGGCAGTTTGCCGTATAGAAGAAGGTAGGCAACCTCCTCAAACTGCGCATTGTCAGCCAACTCTTTAATATCGTAGCCGCGGTAAGTAAGACCAGCGCCCGATTTACCAACCGTACAGAGTGCCGTTTCACCCGCAGATTGACCACGCAGACCTGCACCACTTAATTTTTTTGCTTCAGCCATCTCTTTCTCCTTGAATGACATGGACCTGCGACAGAACAACAGATCCGAGAGTTAGGGATTAGTTACTTGTTTTTACCTTCTTGGAACAGAGCATCTAGCTTCTGTTCAAAGTCGTGGTAGTTCAAGAAATCGTAAAGATCCATGCGAGTCTGCATCGTATCCACAACGGCTTTCTGATCGCCATCACGCAGTAGCGCTTCGTAAACGTTCAAAGAGGCTTTGTTTGCTGCACGGAAACCAGACAGTGGGTAAAGAACCATCGTACAACCGTTCTCTGCCAACTCCTCTTTATTGAATAGAGGTGTCGCACCAAATTCAGTGATGTTCGCAAGTAGGTGTCCACCGTTAATACCCTGAGAGAAGGCTTTATAGTCTTCAAGCGTATGAACCGCTTCAGCGAAGATACCGTCAGCACCCGCTTCTAAACAGGCTTGTGCACGTTCAACGGCTGCGTTAAGACCTTCCATCTGGAATGCATCGGTACGGGCAATGATAAAGAAGTCATCGTCTGTTTTAGCATCAACGGCCGCTTTAACACGATCAACCATCTCTTCTAGAGAGACGATCTCTTTGTTTGGACGGTGACCACAACGCTTCTGAGCAACCTGGTCTTCAAGGTGACACGCCGCTGCGCCACCACGAATCATCTCTTTAACCGTACGTGCGATGTTGAATGCACCACCCCAACCTGTATCGATATCAACCATCAGAGGCGTATCACAGGCTGCTGTTACACGACGTACATCTTCCATCACATCGTTCAATGAGGTCATACCTAGATCAGGTAGGCCGTAAGAGGCGTTTGCAATACCACCACCAGAGAGATAGATCGCTTGGTGACCAACACGTGTTGCCATCATTGCGTTGTATGCGTTGAAAGTACCCACAACTTGAAGTGGCTTGTTATCGGCTAGTGCCTTACGGAACTTAGCGCCTGGGGACATCGACTGAGTCATCTCTATCTCTCCTTAGGGTTGATTTAATTTAGATTCGATATTGCGTCTTGATGCACTGATGTGACGACGCATTAAAAGTTCGGCCAGCTCTTCATCACGCGCTTCAATGGCATCCAATATTTGATGGTGCTCACGTAAAGCCATGGTGGGACGAGAACTGGAAAGACTGAATTGGAAACGATACATTCGCACCAAGTGGTATAGATCGGCCGCTAATAACTCTTGAAGTTTTGAGTTACCAGACGCCATCACAATTCGGTAGTGAAAATCGAGATCGCCCTCTTTCTGAAAGTAGGCCTGTCCCTCTTGCTCTTCGATACCTGACTGATGCTGATCTAGCAGAGCACGAAGCTGGTTGATCTCCTCTTGCGGCATAACGGTCGCGGCTAAACGGCACGCCATACCCTCTAGCGCTTCACGAACGCGATAGATTTCCAACAGCTCTTTGACACTTAACTGAACAACACGCGCGCCAATATGAGGCTTTCGCTCAACCAGACGCAGCCCCTCTAAACGACGTATCGCTTCACGAAGTGGGCCTCGCGAAATACCGTAGGTTTTAGCCAGTTCTGGTTCAGAAATTTTAGCGCCCGCTGGAATTTCACCCTTCACAATCGCAGTAATAATTTCATGACACACTCGGTCTGCAAGCGTGCTACTCTGTTGTGATTCTGAAGCGTAAAGCGGTTCAATGGTCATAAATATTGTCGACAATCTGATTGTGCAATGTAGAATAACCCGCTTTATATAGGCTGACAATCAACCAAAAGGCTAACATTGTCGACAATTTTGTTATCTCGACTGATCAGTCGGATATAAGCAGGAGTGAAATATGGATACCTACGCTGCAGCATTGATGCTCTTCTTAATCATGGATCCGTTGGGCAATATCCCTGTGGTGTTATCCATTCTTAAAAAGGTCGACCCCGCCAGACGTATCAAGGTACTACTCAGGGAGTTAGTGATCGCCTTAATCCTAATGCTGATCTTCTTATACAGCGGCTCGGCACTGTTAAAACTGTTATCGCTCTCTAAAGAGGCGGTCTCTATCTCTGGCGGTTTAGTACTACTGATTATTGCAATCCGAATGATCTTCCCATCCCGTGGTGGCGTTATGGGCGATGATGAGGATGATAGCGAACCGCTAGTGGTCCCCTTGGCTACGCCAATGATCGCAGGCCCTTCAATACTGGCCACTCTGGTTCTGCTGGCAGAGAGCGAACCGAGTCGCAGTATAGACTGGTTAATCGCCCTTCTGATCAGCTGGGTGGCGACCGCTATTATTTTAATCGCAGGACAATCACTCTATAGAATACTCGGCAAACGTGGCTTGAAAGCGATAGAACGTCTGATGGGTATGATATTGATCTCGATCGCTGTTCAGATGCTAATCAATGGATTTTTAGCAATTCAGTAGCCTTTTAAATAGCGCTTTAACTCATCATTCATGATACGGGCGATCTGACGAGGCTTTTGATAAGGTAGGGAGTGATCTGTCCCTGCCACAAAATGGTAGTGCCAATTACGCATACTGTCTGACAGGTGCTGATGCAGTTGATGCATCGGCTCGACACTCAATCCACCTATAAAACTGCTGACATCCCCTTGAGCCGCTAGCAGTCTCTCTCGATCGATGAACAGGGCCGCATTGGTAACGGCGTCTAGAGAGTTAGCAAAACCCAGTCGACGCTCGCCCAAACGCTGCAAAGTCATTTTTTCAACCGCTTCACTCACCTTACGATTGGGCGAAATGGTATCAAGAAAGGTTCGAATCCCTTCATCACCCTCTGTATTGCGTAGGCTTTTAGCCGCGGCAGAGAAGGATTGACGAATGGAGACGGTCTCTTGCCAATCATGACGATCGAGCAGCGCACTCTCAAGCAGGAACTGTTTGCGCACCCGATCTCTGAGGTTCTGTTTTAACAACAGTGACACCAAGCCCCCAAGAGAATAGCCCGCTAGATCGAACTCATGCCAGCCTAAATGATCCACTAGGTGGGTCATATCCGACACCAGGTCATTGACACTGAAGGGGTGCTCTACTCCATCATCACTGACGGTCTCACCTGCCCCTCGTAAATCAGGTACAAGGATTTCACCCCAGCCTTCAAGAAAGTGCTGCATCGCTTCCCAAGTATATCGACCCGCCACACCAGCGCCGTGGATTAACAGCAGTCGGCGACCACCTTCAGATTCTGGGTGACGATAAATGCGATAAGCGTGCTGATAACCTGCATGGGCTAGAGTGTCTGAATGACAGTGACTATCTGATAGTCGACTCATGGTAAGCACTACTCGGGATAAGTAGGGGCAGCTAATGCTACCCCCAATAGGCAGGTTTAAAGGGAGAGATTGCGGTTACTTGCCGCTAGAAACTCTTTCTTAAGATCTTCGTAGGTGTGTACCGCTGGGAATTGTGGGAACTCTTCAATGACGTTCTGCGGAGCATGGAAAAGAATGCCCTGCTCAGCTTGAGCCAACATAGTCGTGTCGTTGTAAGAGTCGCCTGCAGCGATAACACGGTAATTAAGCAGCTGGAAAGCACGCACTGATTGACGCTTAGGGTCGCGCTGACGAAGCGTGTAGTCAGTTATACGACCGTTTTCGTCTGTCTCAAGTCGGTGACAAAGCAGCGTTGGGTAACCCAATTGAGCCATCAACGGTGCTGCAAACTCATAGAAGGTATCGGAAAGAATCACCAGCTGGAAACGCTCACGCAACCAATCGGTGAACTCTTTAGCGCCTGGAAGTGGGCTCAGCTTAGCAATGGTCTCTTGGATCTGAGGAAGGGTTAGACCGTGCTCATCAAGAATACGAAGGCGCTGCTTCATCAACACATCGTAATCAGGGATATCACGAGTCGTTGCTTTTAACTCCTCGATACCAGTCTCTTCGGCAAATGCGATCCAGATTTCAGGGATTAGGACCCCTTCAAGATCAAGACATGCTAGTTCCACGCTAGGCTCTCCTTTAAAAATTGAGAGGCTACTCTAGCGATTTAGTCGCCGCCTTTCAAACGAAAGACGACAATATTAGAGGTTCATTAGACCTATGGCCTTACATCGAAGGGATCTGTATATCCTGGAACAGCTCATCCACTTCAGCACGACCGCTACAGGCTTGAACTTTTTCAAGAACGTCGTGAGTAATGTGTGGAGCAAACTTCTGAATGAAGTCGAACATGTAACCGCGAAGGAAGGTGCCACGACGGAAACCGATTCGAGTGATAGAGGGCTCAAACAGATGAGATGCATCGATCGCTACCAGATCCTGATCTAGCTGCTGATCGACCGCCATGCTGGCAATGATACCTACACCCAACCCTAGGCGAACGTAGGTTTTGATAACGTCCGAATCCACCGCAGTGAAGACCACTTTAGGATCGAGACCTTGCTCTTTAAACGCTTCATCCAACTTGCCACGACCGGTAAAACCAAAGGTATAGGTAACAATTGGATAAGAAGCTAACTTCTCTAGAGTTAACTCGCCACCTTGCGCAAGCGGGTGATCTTTAGGTACGACCACTGAACGGTTCCAGCTGTAGCAAGGCATCATAATTAGATCTGAGTAGCTGCCCATCGCTTCCGTCGCAATCGCGAAATCGACAGTACCATCGGCGGCCATCTCAGAAATTTGAGTAGGTGTACCCTGGTGCATATGAAGCGCAACTTCAGGATACATTTTGATGAATTCATTAATCACAGGAGGCAGAGCGTAACGTGCCTGTGTGTGAGTGGTGGCTACCGATAGGCTGCCTTTACGCTCATCGCTGAACTCTTGAGCAATCTGGCGAATAGAGTCCACTTTCTGGAGAATCTCTCCTGAGATCTCAAGAATAGCTTTACCAGCAGGTGTAACGCGCGTCAGGTGCTTACCACTACGAGCGAACACTTCAACACCCAGTTCATCTTCTAGTAGACGGATCTGCTTAGAGATACCTGGTTGCGATGTGTATAGGCTTTGTGCCGTAGCAGAGACATTGAGGTCGTGTTTAGAGACTTCCCAAATGTAACGCAGCTGCTGAAGTTTCATCTATTGCTCCAATTTATAGCCAATTATTAGCCAATTATTAGCCAATCGCCCTTAGTCGGCGTTGATATCTATTAATAAGCCAAATATAACACTAGAGAATAAGCTAAAGCAAAAGGCTATATCCTTATACACGACTAAAGGCGAGCATTGAGTCGGCGAATCTGATCTTCCTGCTGAGTAATACGCTTCTCCAGTGAGTTCACTCGAGCGGTAGCGCGCGTCAGCGATTCATCTTTCTCTTTGAGCTGCTGACGAAGCACGCTTTCGCGCTTTGCAGCTTCCGTTGCTGCGACCGTCAACTTCTGATTCAGTACACGAACCTGATCATCGCGCTCTTTAATCTGAGCTTCCAAACGACGGTTGGCGTTAGTTTCACGCAGCAGCTTAGAGTTGATATTCGAGATATCACGACTGGCCGATGTCATGTTCTCTTTTAGTTCGTTCAGATCACGCTCCAGATCGCTGATGGTCTTCTCTTGCATCTCAAGACGTGCATCTTTCTTCGCTATCTGAGCCTGGTTTTCATGAACTGAACGCGTCAGCTCTGACTCTGTTCGAGTGCCCTCATCACGAAGCTTTTCAAGCGCATTACGATAGTGACGAGCTTCAACCTCAGCACGGGTAACGTTCTCCAATGCCTGCTGCTGCTCCGCTTTGATACGTGCATCAAAGGTTTTCTTGGCATCTTCGTGCATCTTACGAAGCTGGTTCAATTCGGTCTCTAGGTTAGTACGAACCTGTTCAGCCTTTTTACGTTGATTGATCTCACTGGCAATGTTGGCTTTAAGCACGCCCATTTCAGCTTCAATCGCTCGAAGAGCCTGCTCACTCTTATCCATCTGCTGAGTTTGCGCGCGGTATTTCACTTCCAAGTCACGATAGAGTGCTTCCGCGTCACGAACCATGTCGCGAGTCGCCTTGCGATCCTCTTCATCACCCGCTCGTTCACTCTGCAACTCAACTCGCAGCTCGGCCATCGCCTCTTGCAACGCAAGATCCCAGATCTGTTCAATGCCTTTACTCAGTGACTCGGGCACAGAGTTATGTAACTTTGCACTGGCATGCACCTCAGGCAGTCGGGCATAAATCAAACTCTGCGCCCACTGACTTAATGCCGCACTGGCTTCATCTCTAGAGAGACCCAGTCGTTCAGAGATCACAACCTCAGTCGGCAATTGGCCTTCGGCCAACAGCTCTTCTGCTAACTCAACTACTTTAAGATCTAACTCGCTCATCTTTACCTTTTCGTTCCACTGCAACGAACTACAAATTGTCCATCAATCTTAACAAACTATCATCTAACGGAGCACGCACTTCTAGCTCTTCGCCATCAGGCAGGATGAACCTGAGGCCGGCTGCATGAAGCATCAATCGTTTAAAACCCAGCTTTTTAAATTCAGCGTTGTTCTCATCCGAAGTGTACTTAACATCACCCACAATCGGATGACCCGTATATTGGGTGTGCACTCTAATCTGGTGAGTGCGACCCGTTTTAGGCCGAGCTTCCACTAGGGTGGCAAGATCACCAAATCGACGCAGCACTGAAAAGTTAGTAACCGACGGTTTGCCCTCAGGGGAGACGCGGACGGTTCGTTCACCTGATCGGTGCTCATCTCGCAGCAGAGGTGCATTGATCTGTTTGTGCTTAGCATCCCAACGACCAACAACCAGTGCCTGATAGATCTTATGCACTCGACGCTCCCTAAACGCATCGTGCATGTAACGTAACATCGAGCGTTTTTTAGCAATCATGATGCAACCTGAGGTGTCACGATCGATTCGGTGAATCAGCTCTAAAAAACGCGCATCTGGGCGCAATTTTCTAACCGCCTCAATCAGCCCTAATGAGACGCCGCTACCACCATGCACCGCTATACCCGAGGGTTTATTGATGATCAGCAGTGAGTCAGTCTCATAGACCACTGAACGCTCTAGCAATTCGAGCAACTGATCACTGACAGGGGCACTCTCCCCTTTTTCGGGCAGGCGAATCGGTGCGATGCGTATTTGATCCATCGCTTGAAGCTTATAGTCAGGTTTAGTGCGTTTTTTGTTAACTCGAATCTCACCCTTGCGCAACAGCCTGTAGATCAGCGTTTTTGGCGCCCCTTTAAGAAAGGTCCGCAAGAAATTATCGATACGCTGACCCGCTTGATCGGCATCGATATCAACAAACTGAACTTTATTCAAAGAGCCGGACTTAGGGGGATTTGAAGGCATTATGTGTGGGTAAAATAAATTGCTGAAAAACCAGTAAGTTGCTATATTCTACCGCTGCTGGATGAAGAAGGCTTCATTTTTATTTACACCCCACTAGAGCGAACAGTGATTCACTCACAATTTGGCGGTAGTTACCCAGCTTGAATAGCCATGTAATGGCTGAAGAAATTTATAAATAGCGACGTATTTTTCACGAGTGCTGAATAACAGCCCTCGGCTGAAGGATGGAGACGCACATCAACCAGGAACCTGCAGCCTCCCACTCCACGTTGAGTAAATTGGGCAGAGCAGCAGCCACAGCTAGAATCGATAACGATATTGGTTGATGTTTCCTTCATCGCTGAAGAGACCCTAATTATCCGGTGCAGAGCGTACTGGAGATTAGTTATTGCTTCGATAAAGCCAGGACACAGGTTTGTTGCCCGTCAAAGATGCGTTGCGTTAAGAGAACGTCAAAATGAAACGCATGTTAATCAACGCGACTCAACAAGAAGAGTTGCGTGTTGCGCTTGTCGATGGACAGCGCATGTTCGATTTGGATATTGAATCCAACTCCCGCGTGCAGAAGAAGGCAAACATCTACAAAGGCCGTATCAGCCGTGTAGAAGCCAGCCTTGAAGCTGCATTTGTCGATTACGGTGCCGAACGTCACGGTTTCCTACCCCTAAAAGAGATCGCTAAAGAGTACTTTGTCTCATCGCCTGAACGCGGCCAGCGTCCAAGCATCAAAGATCTTGTAAAAGAGGGTACCGAAGTCATCGTTCAGGTCGATAAAGAGGAGCGTGGCAATAAAGGCGCCGCTCTGACAACCTTTATCAGCCTTGCCGGTCGTTACATGGTTCTAATGCCTAACAACCCTCGTGCAGGTGGTATTTCGCGCCGCATCGAAGGTGATGAGCGCTCTGAACTGAAAGCGGCCATGAACGGCTTGGACATTCCTAAAGGCATGGGCGTCATCGTTCGTACCGCCGGTATTGGCCGTTCGACTGAAGAGCTGCAGTGGGATCTTAACTACCTAGCAACGGTTTGGACTGCGATTACTGAAGTTGATGATCGCCCTGCTCCATTCCTTATCTACCAAGAGAGCAACGTCGTTATTCGTGCTATTCGCGACTATCTACGCGATGACATCGGTGAAGTGCTAATCGACGAGCCGAAAGTATTTGAACAAGCTCAGCTTTTCGTTCGTCAGGTAATGCCAACTTACGAAAACCGTATCAAGCTTTACAAAGAGTCTGTACCACTGTTCAACCGCTTCCAGATCGAGACACAGATCGAATCAGCATTTGAACGTGAAGTAAAACTCCCTTCTGGCGGTTCGATTGTTATCGACCCAACAGAAGCTCTAGTTTCAATCGATATCAACTCCGCTCGCGCAACTAAGGGCGGCGATATTGAAGAGACCGCTCTGAACACCAACCTTGAAGCGGCTGATGAGATTGCTCGCCAGCTTCGCCTTCGCGACATGGGTGGTCTGGTGGTTATCGACTTCATCGATATGACGCCAATCAAACACCAGCGCGAAGTTGAAAAACGCCTTAACGATGCACTCAAGCTTGACCGCGCACGCGTTCAGATGGGTCGCATCTCGCGCTTTGGTCTTCTAGAGATGTCACGTCAACGTCTGCGTCCATCGTTGGCAGAGAGTCGTGGTCATGTCTGCCCTCGCTGTAATGGCCAAGGCTACATCCGTGATATTGAATCACTGGCACTCTCTATTCTGCGTATTCTTGAAGAGGAGGCGTCTAAAGATCGCACCTCTCAAATTCGCGCGATTCTGCCAGTCAGCGTAGCGACCTTCCTACTTAACGAGAAGCGTCATCAAGTGCACGCTGTTGAGTTGCGTCAAAACGTTCGTATCGTTGTGGTCCCTAATCCAAATATGGAAACGCCGCACTACGAAGTAGTTCGTTTGCGCGATGATCACACCATCACTACGGTGAATGATGCGAGCTACACGCTGCAACCAGAACAGCCAGTCGAAGATCCTACCGACAAACCACTTCCGGTAGTTCCGCGTGAGCAAGCGGCTGTGCAGGGTGTTCTTAACTCATCTGCGCCACCAGCACCTAAGAGCGAAAGCCCTGAAGCAAAAGCGGAGCCAGCTCGCCAACAGAAACGTCAGCAGACTAACCGCAAGCCTGCCGCTAACAAGTCATTGGTCGAGCGTATTATTGCAGCGATTAAAGGTCTATTTGGTCTATCCGATTCTACCAAAGAGGACGATAAAAAGAGCACTCGTCGTGATGACAAGAAAGGTTCTGACCGCGATGGCAACCGCAACAACCGTCGTCGCAACAACAACCGTAACGATCGTCGCCGTGGCAACAATCGCCGTAACGACCGTCGTGAGCGTCGTGATGCGGACGAAGTCATTACTGTAGAGGCTGAGAACAACCTGCCGACCATCGGTGATAACGATAAGAACTCATCGAATGACGAGCAGCGTTCCGGCCGTTCACGTCGTCGCCGTCGTGGTGGTCGTGATCGTCGCTCTGAAAACGGCAATGAAGAGATAAACTCTAGCAACAACAGCGAAACGGAACTGCCACCACGCAGTAAAAACCGTGGCCGTCGTCGTCGCGCCAATGAAGAGCGAAGTGCTGAACGCAGCAACCCTATCCCAGAGGAGTTGCTCAATGCACCGCTAGAAGCCGTATCAGACGAAGTTGCTGCGGAAACCTCAACTGAAGCTCCAAAAGCATCTGAAACAGCGACCACTACTGAAGCGCCAGCAGCTAACGAAGTGTCAGAAGCAACAGCAGAGCAAGCCGCGGCTACTGAAACAGAGAGCCAAGCTACTGAAGTGACTACCGAAGCTACTGCTGAAGAGTCTGCAGAAAATACACCGGTTGTTGAACAAGAGCCGGAAGTCGTTGTAGAAGAGTCAACTGAAAACACAGTAACTGAAGTTGAAGCTACGGCTGAAACAGTCACTGAGACACAGGTTGAGTTGGATCTGACTCCTGCTGTAGAGCCCTCAGCGAATGAAGAGCCTTCAGCGAATGAAGAACCTTCAGCTGATGAAGAACCTTCAGCTGATGAAGAGCCTTCAGCTGATGAAGAGCCTTCAGCCAATGAAGAGCCTGCAGCAGAAGCAACTGAAGAACCTACTGCTACTGAAGAGACTGTTGAAGAAGCACCTGCTGAAGCAGAAGCGAGCGAAGAGGAAGCAAAACCTCGTCGCCGCCGTCGCGCTGCAAACGATCCTCGATTGAAGCGTCGTCAAGCAGAAGCGGCTGAATAACAGCGCACTTCCAATAGAAAAGCAGCCAATGGGCTGCTTTTTTTTGGTTTTAATTTCTGCTCAGGCTAGGGATAGGCGATCGGCTCTTGCTCTAGGCGAACCGAGAACCGATTAAACACGCTCTGTTTAATATCATCGGCTAGCTCATCAATATCCTGACGCGACCCACCCGCATGATTCACGATCACGAGTGCCTGATCTTTATGAACACCCACTCGTTCACGATAGAGACCTTTCCAACCGCACTGATCGATTAACCAACCCGCAGCAAGCTTTACTCCAGAAGCATCTGGGTAGTTGGGAATCTCTGGATAGATTTGCCGTAAACCCTCAAAGCAGTCGTTTGAGACAACAGGATTCTTAAAGAAACTACCCGCATTAGGGAGCACTTCAGGATTCGGCAGTTTAGATTGGCGCACAGCGACCACTGCGTCAAAAATCGCTTGAGCGCTCAGCTCTTTAATCCCTTGGGCATCTAACCAACCCTGAAGTGCCGCATAGGAACATTTAGCTTCAAATTGTTTTGAGAGATTGAATCGCACTGAAGTGATAATGAAACGGCCAGGGTTTCGCTTGAACAGCGAGTCACGGTAGGCGAACTGACAATCCGCTTTCTGCATGACGTCAAAGGTGTTGGATAGCGTATCAAACACCTCTACCTGATCGATCAGATCCGCTACTTCAACACCATAGGCTCCGATATTTTGTACAGGTGATGCACCAACCGAACCTGGTATCAGTGCGAGATTCTCTAAACCATACCAGCCATTTTCAATACAGTGAGTCACTAGGCCGTGCCAGCTCTCTCCTGCAGCCACTTTAATCAAAACCGACTCTTCTGAGTCTGATTGGATCTCAATGCCTTTCGTTGCAATATGAACTACGCAACCTGGCACTTCATCTGCCAACACCAGGTTACTGCCACCGCCTATCCAAAGAGAAGGAAGATCCTGCTTAGCAATAAAATCGAGCAGTTCAGGAAGGTCATTTAAGTCAGATAACTCAGCAAAAAATTGAGCTTTAGCCGGCATCGCCAAAGTGTTGAACGCCGTTAAATCATGCCACGAGTGTATGGTGAGCATTAGGCGAGTCTCACCTCTAACTGCTTGATTAAGCCATCGGATGCCGCTTCAATCAGATCAACCACCTCATGAAAACCTGAGTCACCCTCACCATAATAGGGATCTGGTACTTCTGCCCCGCTCTTCCCTGAAAAATCGAGAAACAGGCTCTGGTGACCAGAGTAATGATTCGGCGCAATGGCCTGCAAGTTATCCAGATTGGCCTCATCCATTGCAAGGATATAGTCAAAGCGTTCAAAGTCAGCAGGTGTCGCTTGTCGTGCACGCAAAGGCGTTAGATCGTATCCACGCTCAGCCCCCACTCTGACCGAGCGAGGATCTGGCGGGTTACCCACATGCCATGCTGCGGTTCCCGCTGAATCGACTTCAACTCGATTGGCTAACCAAGGGTGATCATCCAATTTTTTTCGAAAAATAGCATCGGCTGATGGGGAGCGGCAGATATTACCTAAACAGACAAACAACACTCTTATCATTGCACACGACACTCTTATTACTGCAACCGACCTACTGGCCTTCCATTATCCGTTTAAGCCTTTCAAGGTCTTCAGGGGTATCAACGCCGGCTGGAGGAGCCTCGACGGCATTGGCTACATGAATCGAAACACCATTAAATAGAGCTCGCAGCTGTTCAAGGGATTCAGTCTTTTCAATAGGTGCAGGTGACCATTGAACATAAGCATTAAGAAAGCCTACACGGTAGGCGTAGATACCAATATGACGGCGCCAAGCAAATAGAGAAGGCAGAGTCTCAGGCAGCTCATCATTGGTCATCATATCTCGCGGCCAAGCGATCGGAGCTCGCGAAAAATAGAGCGCCATGCCGCGAATGTCCGTCACCACCTTGACCACATTTGGATTCAAAAGATCGGTTTTCGTCTCGATAGGCTCTGCTAATGTTGAGATGCCTGCATCTTGATGTGCCGCAAGGTTATCGGCGACTTGATCGATCAGCTTTGCTGGAATTAGAGGCTCATCACCCTGAACATTGACGACAATTTCATGATCCGCCAAACCAATCTTATTAACGACCTCTTGGAGTCTATCAGTGCCAGAAGGATGATCCGCAGAGGTCATACAGACCTCTGCACCAAAACCTTTGGCTACCGCCTCAATTCTTGGGTCATCGGTTGCGACAATGACACGACTAGCACCACTCTCTAGTGACCGTTCATAGACGTGTTGCACCATCGTTTTACCGGCCAGCTCAACCAAAGGTTTACCTGGGAAACGGGTAGATGCATAGCGCGCCGGAATAACAACAGTGAAACTCATCAAGCTTACTCCGGAAGGCGCTCTTCACTGGTTAAAGTGCGAGCTTCGCTCTCAAGCATCACAGGAATACCATCACGGATAGGATAGGCTAAACCACTGGTGCGACAGACTAACTCATTACTCTCCTTATCCCACTCCAATGGGGCTTTGCTGACAGGGCAAACAAGGATATCGAGTAGTTTAGGATCCATTTTATTCTCCGTTAGGGTTAACAACACGTTTCAGTAATTGGGCCAAATTCTCCGCCTCTTTGGGTGCAAATTCTGCCTCTACTGAAAGCGCCCAACAATTATCTGGGGCGATAGAGTGACATTTTACTGCATCTTTATCGGTCATCACCAATGGCAATGAGCGGTATTGATCGAGCAGCTCTTTAGTAATCGGTGCGTGATCTCTTAAAGGGATGGTTTTAAGCTCTAAGCCCAGCCCCATTAGGGTATCAAAAAACCGTGAAGGGTTACCGATACCGGCCAATGCATAGACTGTTTTGCTACCTAGCTCATCAATCTGAAGCGCTTTTTGTTCACCCGATGCTAGATGTCTAAACGCAGTAGGACGTAGACGATAGGTAAGCGCACCTGGATAGCTATAGGAGCCCTCACCATTCAACACAACCAGATCAACTTCATCTAAGCGCGACAGCTCTTCTCTTAAAGGCCCTTCCGGCATCAACTGTTGGTTACCTAACCCTCGCACAGAGTCGATCACCGCAATTTCGAACTGACGCCCCATTTGATAATGCTGCAGACCATCATCACTGAAGATGATATCGACCGGGTGTTGGTCAATTAGATGCTGGCATGCAGAGACTCGATTCGGATCAACGACGACAGGCACGCCTGTCTTCTCGAAGATCATCTGCGGCTCATCCCCCACCAACTCTGGCGAGGTCTGATTAGAAACGTGCATAGGATAACTTGTTGCCTGACCACCGTATCCACGACTGACCACACCGGGGTTGAACCCCAAGGATTTTGCTAGGGTTACCAAATAGATTAAGAGAGGTGTTTTACCGGTACCACCGACACTGATATTACCGACCACGACAACCGGCACATCCATTGTGACCGCCTGCTCGGTCAGACGAACACGGCGGCGTTTAGAGATGAAACGATAGAGCAGTGATAAGGGACGCAGAAGAACTAGCCAGCCTGCTTTCTGATACCAAGCTTTCTCAATCAATTTAATCGATCTCTCTGGTCGTAAGACTCAATTGAGAAAAACCTAAGTTTGCTGCTACATCCATGGCGGTAATGACCGCTTGGTGAGGAGTCGAAGCATCGGCGGAAATCTTTAGAGGGGTTGTAAGATCACCACTACTCTCTTTTAGCAGTGCCGCCCTAAGAGTTTTAGGCTGCGCATTGACCAATGCTTTATCGTTGATTGCGAAGCTACCATCAGCCTTGATAATAATTTCAAGCATATCGACTTGAGCCACCTGGTCTGTCGTTGCTTGAGGGAGGTCCACTTTAAGCTGGGTCTCTTTAGTAAAGGTGGTCGACACCATAAAAAAGATCAGCAGCAGGAAGACAACATCAATCAACGGGGTTAGGTTGATGGATATCTCTTCCGATTGAGGTCTTGGAAAATTCACAGAGCGCCCTATTTAAGATCCACTTTGCGATCACCATGGATAATATCGACCAACTTGACCGACTCCTGCTCCATTGCCAACACCAGCGTCGATACACGACGTTGCAAGAAGCGGTGCGCTACCAACGCAGGGATGGCAACTGTCAAACCGGCTGCTGTTGTGATCAGGGCTTCGGAGATACCTCCGGCCAAAAGGTTAGCGTTACCCGTGCCGGAAATCATGATCTGGGAGAAGACTTTAATCATGCCGATCACAGTCCCTAACAGACCCAACAGAGGGGTAATGACTGCGACAGTGCCCAGAGCGTTTAAAAATCTCTCCATCTGATGAATGGCGTCACTGGCGGCATCGGTAATGGACTCTTTCATCACATCGCGACCTGAGCCTGCGTTACTCAATCCGGCAACAATCAGTGACCCTAATGCACTCGCCTCTCTGATCTCTTTGAGACGATCATTAGTCAGCTGCCCACCTTTATAGAGCCCCCAGACATCGGCTAGCAGACCCGGTGGTAAAATCCTATCAGCCCTTAAGGCCATCAAACGCTCAACCGTGATAGCAAGTGCAAGAATTGAACAGGCTAAAATCGGTAGCATCAACCAACCACCAGCGGAAATTAACTCTAACAACGAAAAACCTCAAAAAGACAGATTGACTAGCCTAGACGGCCTATAAAAAACCCATAGTATCGCAGCATTAATGAGTTCGCCAATAACGTGGATATAAGTTTGCAAAAGAGTCACTTAGACACTGATCTTGGGTCGCTGTTAATACTATTTCACCCTGCTCCGCTGTATCCAAAAGGGTGATACCTCGATCGGCCAAACGCTGTTTTACAGATTCATTAGGATGCCCAAAACGATTGTGCTTGCCTCTCGATGCGATCGCAGCCTCCGGCAAAAGTTGATCCAACCAGACACCTGAGGAGGAGCTATGGCTACCGTGGTGGGATAAGACCAACCAAGTCACGGGGGCTAATCGCTGCTGATTGAGCAACTCGATTTCTGCACGGCTGGACATATCTCCTGCAATCAATATTGAGCAACGACCATTTTCGATGTGCAGAACACAACTTTGATCATTATCGGATTGCTGGTTCTGAAGGGAATAGAGCTGAAAACGAACTTCCCCCTTTTTCCAGTTTTGTGATGCACAGGCAGCGCCTCCCGTTAAAGAGGGCTGGCCTGAATAGAATCGTGGTACTGAAAACTGCTCCAAGGTTCTCTCTAAGCCTCCACTGTGGTCAACGTCTGAATGACTAACAATCAGGTCTAACTCTCTATAGCCCAGTGCTCTGAGAGTTGGAAACAGCGTGGCTTGGGCTGCGACCCAACCACTTCGACTTTTAGCCGCTAAATCATAGACCGTCACTCCCTCTCGGGTCTCAATCAAGATTGATAGGCCCTGTCCCACATCCAGAAGACGAACGACATACTCACTCGCATCGGGCCGATTCTGTTTGGGTATGAGCAATGGCATTAGAAGCAGTAGACTCATCACTTTGAGGCGTCCAGGTAGAAACAGCAACACCAGAGCGACCAAGCCCACAAAAAGCCCAAACACCGCGGGGGTTTGCCACTTAGCATGCAAACCGACCAATGAATGAAAAGAGAGCCCATGCCAAAAACCTGAAGCCCAAATTTCATAGAACGCTAAGATCGGCTCAAAGACTCCAACCAGTGCTAGCGTTAGGGGTAACAGCGCAACAAAGAGTGAGACATAGGGGATCGCCCAAAGGTTGGACAGTGCACCGCCTAAATTAAACTGCCCTAATCCAAAAAGTAATATAGGCAACATTGAGAGGGTTAAAAAGAGCTGTACTGCGAAGATCTTTATCAGCCTTGAGTAGCCATTGCGCCAATTGGAGAACTGAATCAACAACCCTACCAGACTGAACGAAAGCCAAAAGCCGATCTCTAAAATCGATAGAGGCTCATAAACCAGAACCAAAAAGAGTGCGATTTTAAGCCGTTTCATGGGGTCTATTCGCCGTGCGAACAACTGTGGTAGCAACAAGCAGATCGCCATGATCCAAGCTCTCTGAAGCGGCACACCAAAGCCTCCGAACCAGAGATAAAAAGAGGCTAAACTGATCGCACATAAAACAGGGAGGGTTTGTATTATCGAGGTAGGCCTAACACCCAGGTACTGGATCGACACCACAACCAACCTACCCAATAGAAGGCCGGCTAGACACATCACCCCTAGATGTAATCCGCTAACAACCGCTAAATGGACGGTTCCACTGACCCTAAGAAGCTCCCACTGACTGTCATCTAGATCCCCCCTGTAACCCAAAACAAGGGCGGACATCAGAGCGGATGCCGACTGGCTCATATTATGATTCAGCCAATCATGTACCCGTTGCCGAATGGAACTGTGCTGCTCATGTTTTATCAGCTGTTTGACATACCCTGACCCACCAATCCCCTGCGCAAACTCTTTTCTGCGTCGATCCGGACTAAACTCGTTTTGGTAGGCATTCAGTGGACCCACCTTGGCCAGCACTTTAATGCGATCGCCAGCCGCTATTCTCACCTCAGAGTCGTATAGCCCCAGTCGCACACGCTCGATTCCCATCAACTGAACAGGCGCACTCTCTATATCCAACATCAGTGATTGAAAGCCCTCAGGAGCCTGAGGCTGCAAGTTGATGACCTGTCCTTCAATCTCAAACTCATCTGGCACAACGCTTATTGGTAAGGTTTTAGAGAGCCCATCAACTGCGTGCCACTGGGCCACCATAAAACCGAATAGAGCAAACAGCAGATGAGATCTAAGTGTAGGAGAGCTCCACCAAAGGCCAAGCGTTCCTAGGGTTAAGATAATAAGAAAATAGGATCCCCAACTGACAGATGGGAGGTAGGCGTGCCCAAGCACTGCTAAAAGAAAACTGATCATCCTTGATCCAAGCCAAATTATTTATTCAATCTAGCAGAAGTTTCAGTAATAGCAGGTTGGTTTATTAATAATCGAAGGGCATAATCTGACTTCCAAATAATTTGATAGGTCTTTCAGGGATGCCACGTAAGCTTTTAAAGCGTTACATGCCGAAACAGGATGCTTTAAAAAGTCATAAGCATCTTAAATGGCTTGGTGAACATCTGCACAACCCAGACCTATTCCATTTGACTCGAAAGTCCGCCGCTAAAGCCTTCTTAGTGGGTATTTTCTGCGCTTTTCTTCCCATTCCTGGTCAGATGCTTGTGGCCGCTTTTTTGGCACTCTGGATTGGCTCAAACCTACCCATTTCGATCGGGCTAGTTTGGTTAACCAACCCTATCACCATGCCACCTATTTTTTATACGACCTATAAAATTGGGGCGTGGATTTTAGGAACGCCGCCGGTCAAAATCAGCTGGGAGTTACACACCATCCATTCAGAGCTGGCAACGATCTGGTGGCCCCTACTGACGGGCTCTCTTATCTGTGGAGTGCTATTTTCTGGGATCAGTTATCTAGCCATCAACCGCTTGTGGGTTTGGCAAGTGCGACGCCGTTGGCAGAAACGTTTACTAAAGGCTCGTGCTAGCAAAGACTAGTTCACCTCAACTAAACGCCCCTCTTTCAACTCAAGAACACGATCCATCCGTTTTGCCAACGCATGATCATGAGTGACGACAATCTGTGCCACGCCCTGCTCCTGATTGAGTTTCAGTAGATACTGCTCAACATCTTCGGCGGTATGAGGATCAAGATTACCGGTCGGTTCATCCATCAAAACACAGGCGGGCGTGTTTGCCAGAGCACGGGCAATCGCAACACGTTGACGCTCTCCCCCACTCAACTTAGCGGGTTTATGTTGTGCACGTGATGAGAGACCTACCTGATCAAGAAGATAAGCAGCACGCTGCTGAGCGGCGTCAACAGACGCACCGCCCAGGAGTTGAGGTATGGCGATATTCTCTAACGCAGAGAACTCAGGCAGCAGGTGGTGAAACTGAAACACAAAACCGAGTTGCGAGTTCCGCAGTTCAGCGCGGCGATTCTCGGAAAGCAGACTGATCGATTCACCTGCGATAACCACCTCACCAGCGGTAGGTGTATCCAGCCCTGCCAATAGGTTGAGTAGCGTACTCTTACCACTACCTGAGGAGCCGATGATGGCCACACGCTCTCCGGCAGCCACAGATAGATTCAGATCATTAATGATGATCAACTGACGCTCAGCTTCATCAAAAGAGCGGCATAGTTGGTTTGCAACCAAGACATTACTCATAACGAAGCGCCTCCGCAGGTTCGACCTTAGCCGCTCGCCAAGCAGGATAGAGCGTAGCTAGGAAGCTCATCGTGAGAGTCACGCCAATCACCAGCGACACATCCCCTAATTGAAGTTCAGAGGGTAGATAGCTGATGAAGTAGACCTCCGAAGAGAGGAATTGAATGCCTAACAGCGACTCTATCCAAGCCACCAGATCAGAGACCGTCAGCGCTAACGTAATGCCTAAAATAGCCCCCAGCAGAGTCCCTAGTAATCCTATAAGGGAACCTTGAATCATAAAGATCCTCAATATCATCCCTGGCTTCGCGCCTAGAGTACGCAATATTGCGATGTCGGAGCGCTTATCGGTAACCACCATCACCAGCGTCGAGACAATGTTAAAACCGGCAACAAAGACGATCAGGAACAGCAGCAGTCCGATCATTCGTTTCTCTAACTGAATTGCTTGAAATAGATTGCCATGGGTTCGAGTCCAGTCAGAGGTGTAGACAGGATGATTCAACTCTCTAGCCAGTTCATAGACTCGAGTAGGCGCACTGAACAGGTCATTGAATTTAATCCTAAGCCCTTCAACGGCGTCACCCTTAATTCGTTTCAAACGGGCTGCATCCTGTAGATGAACATAGGCTAAATTGGCATCCAACTCAGCACCGACTGAGAAAATACCGGACACAGTAAAACGCTTTAGGCGGGGAATCACACCGGCCACACTCACGGACGCTTCAGGCAACACCAGGTTGACCTTATCCCCCATCGATACGCCCAAAAACTTAGCCAGAAGCTCACCTAAGACAATCTGATACTCTCCTGCATGCAGGGAGTTTAGATCACCTAAGGTCATCTGACCGGCGGCTATCGAAACACTCTCTTCCAGCTTTGGATCAATACCTGATACCAATACAGGCTGAACACGACCGGAAGCGGTCAGCATCCCTTGAGCCTGAACAAAGGGTGCCACCCCTTCGACGTCAGGCGCAGTCAGAAGCGTTTCACGTAGTGGTTGCCAATTATCTAACGGAGCGTTGTATCCATTGATGGTAGCCTGTGGAACCATACCAAGTATCCGCTCTTTCAATTCACGGTCAAAACCGTTCATGACACTCAGCACTAGAATCAATGCAGCCACACCGAGCATCAGTCCGAGCGTTGAAACCAAACTGATAAAGGATATGAAGTGATTTGAGCGGTTTGCTCGGGTGTAGCGCCAGCCAACAAAAAGAGAAAAGGGATTGAACATCGACTGGCGATTTCCTAGATAATGAATTGAAGCATAAGTTAACAATTCTGACCGCTTGAGTGAACCTAATTCAGGGAGTATTTCGCGATTAACATTTAAAATCGCCGATGAAACCTCTATTCTCAGCACAGCGTATCTTTGGGGTTCTGAAAAACATGCTCGACAATAAAAAACTTCACCACATTGGAATAGCCGTTGGCTTGATTGGCTTGGGCTGCTGGTATCTAGTTGCAGAGCGACTCTCATTATTCAGCCTGATTACGGAACAGTTCCCAGAGTCTCACAAAGGCGCAGGTTTAATGGTCGCAATTATGGTAGTGATGACACCTGGCTTCTTCATATGGAAACACTACAACCGTTGGTTAGAGAAGGTACTAGCCATCAAGGGGAGGTACTATGAAGATAGCTACTATCAGAATGACTCAGAAACCAAACAGAAGTAATTAACCAAGCGAATTAGCTTCTCGCTATACTCTCCTTGGTAGGCTTAAACACTGACTCTGTAGTAAATTTTCTCATTAAATGAGCGGCTGAAATCGGCACAAAGCTGCCGTCTCTGCTAATCCCTCGAAAGGGCTCGCTTCAAGCCAAAACCTATAAATATTCCACCTGTCAGACGCTCAAGGCGGGATATTATCCTCGGACTGTTCATCCATTTGCTTAGTCTGCTAGGTGTCAAAAGAGGACATAAATAATCATATGCTTTATAGGTATATAGTAAACGGCAAATCAAACCGTCTTAGAATTGAAATGTTAGATGTCCATGTGCTCACAGTCTCTCCAAAAGAACAAGAGTGCACATTATTAAAGGGTTAGTTTACTCTATCGCAATATATATACATTGGAGCAAACCTTGAAAAACTGGTTGTTTTTATCCGCTGCTATTATTTGTGAAGTAATTGCAACATCTAGTCTGAAGTCGAGTGAAGGTTTTACTAAAATCGCCCCATCTATGCTTGTTATTATTGGTTATAGCGCAGCTTTCTATTTACTTTCACTTACTCTGAAATCAATCCCTGTTGGTATTGCATATGCAATTTGGTCAGGGCTTGGCATAGTTTTAGTTACTCTAGTCGCATGGTTTATGCACGGTCAAAAAATTGACCTTTGGGGATATGTTGGGATGGGGTTAATCGTTAGTGGCGTTGTTGTTCTCAACTTGCTTTCAAAAACTAGCGCACATTAATCCAGTGCATCTAACAAGTTACTCAAGTGTACTGCGTCAGCTATATCTGGCTAAGAGGGGCAGTTATAGCTACTTTGGGTCAGGCCACCTAGCAAGGCGTTAATGTCCGCTATGGGTCGTGAGCCGACGTCAGACATGAACCGAAACCAGCCAAAAAAGCATTACCACTTACGGAACACGAAGCTCCAGCTTTCCGTCGCTTTGAACAAGGTCTAGGTGTTTTAGAAAACTCATCCCTAACAGAACAATCTGACTATCTAGCTCAGGCACAATCATTGCAGGTACGTTACCCATGGAGAGCCCCCCTAAGCTAACCTCCTCTAACTGAGTTAAATCAACGGGTACTCGTCCATTAGCGGTTATCGCAAAGCTTTTGCCCTGACGGGGTAACGAGAGCTCATTGGCCAGGGCATCAGAAAGTGACACATAGGTCGCACCGGTATCAACCACAAAAGAGACGGGGTAACCATTGATGGTACCTGGTGCTCGATACTGCCCTTTTTGATCGGCAATAAGGCGAACCTGATCGGTGCCGTTCGCCAAAGATAGTTGTGAATTGGGATTGTCGCGCTGTTCAAGATAGGCGTTAAAGCCATAGGTAAGCATCACCAGAATAAGAATCCAGGTCATATGCGCAGAAAAACGGGCCATTTTTCGCTGTGTACTCGGAACCTTATTCACACAAAACCTCTCTAGAAAAGCGCTCTCTGTTTATCTATCAGATCATTAAAGCTGACACCAAGAAAGGGTAATACTGTGTCAGCGACCGGCTCTAACTGTTTAGAGACATAGTGTTGATAATCAATGATTGAACTACGACAGATGACCGGTTCTGGACCGTTAATCGTCATGACGTACTCGATAGGGTCGCCTCGCCCTAGACGCAGGTTTAACCCCTGCTTCTCTAGGTATGATTGCATTTTTTTAGCCGCTTTCACATGCGGTGGATTACTGGCCTGATAGGCATCCAGAGGTCGTCTTAGTCGTCGACGATAGGTCAATAGATGATCCGAGTTACCGCTGAGCAGTTGCTCAGTGGTCTCAACGACTAGATCGCGCCAAGACTCGTCATTGAATATTCTGGACAACAACTCTGTCTGGAACCTTTTCGCCAAGGGTGTCCAATCTGACCGAACCGTCTCCAACCCTTTAAAGACCAATTGATCTTCACTACCCGATCTCTTTAGACCCGCATAGCGCTTCTTAGTGCCCTTTTCAGAGTGACGCATGGTTGGCATCAAAAAGCGTTTGAAATGACTCTCGTATTGCAGTTCAAGTGCACTCTCTACACCGTATTGCTGTTTAAGGTGATCTCGTAACCATTGGTTGGCTTGATCTGCCAATTCAGCACCGTACTGCGCCATATCACTCTGTTGGCAATCATCGCCCAACCAGACAAAGACTGAATCGGTATCACCATAAATCACCTGATGACCCTGTTCAGATTCAAACCATTGTGCGGTTTTTTGCAGGAGCTCATGGCCCCTCAATGTAATTGCTCCCGATAGGTTCTGATCATAGAAGCGACACACATTGGACCCTAATACCCCGTAGCAGGCATTCATCTGTATTTTGATCGCTTGTGACAACGCAGAGTTACCTTGCGCCTTAGCTCGATCTCGGGCTAACCAAAGCTCTTTGATGATCGCGGGAAGAATCGCCACATCAGAATTGAACTGCGCACCAAAAAAGCCCGGTACTAATGACGCCTCTGAGGCCTCACCCGCCAGAGCGAGTGCTAAAGGGTCCACTGAGAAGGTACGAATGATACTGGGATAGAGGCTCTTAAAATCGAACACTAACACATCACGATAGAGACCGGGTTTAGACTCCATGACAAACCCACCAGGCACAGAGAGGTCACTGCGACCAGAGGCATAAGGAGGTGCAACATAGCCTGCGCGATGCAGCTTAGGCAGATAGAGATTATCGAATGCCGCTTGGGAACCACCCACTTTGTCCAAGGCCAAACCTGTAAGACGAGTGCGTTCGATCAAATACTCAAGCAACTCAGCTTTTTTGAAGATCTCTAACACCAATCGACAATCTTCAATGTTATAGGTTGCTAATGCTTGTTTATCCTCTCTAAAGAGCTGCTGAATCTTCTCGCCACGATCATAGGGGTTATCAATCGCTTTACCACGCCCCAAGAGTGACTGAGCGACACTCTCCAGGCTGAAACTATCAAATTGCCAGGTGGCCCCTTTTAAAGTCTCAATGCCGTCGATGGCAACACGACCAGCAATACGACTGAACCAACGACCATTTTGACCAACATCGACCTGCATTTCACTGCTATCGCGTCCAAGCTTGAGCCCTACACGATTGGCCTTAGCTCGCCGAGCGAGCACGCGCAAATCAAAGCCAATCAAATTCCAGCCGACGATCAAATCAGGATCCCACTCTGCCACTATCTCGACAAAACGCTGAAGCAGAGCTCGCTCATCCAAGCAGCCTTCACACCAGGTCAGATCGGGCGCCTCACCATTAAACAGCACGAGACTCTGATCGCCCTGCTGCAAGCCAATCGAGAGCAACTGATTAGCATTTAACGTTGTTTCAATATCTAATGAGAGAAGCTTTAAATCAGGTGTAAAGTCACAGGGGCGCAACTCTAGCCCTTTAACACTTTCTACCTGAACAGCCCCGGTGCGAATAAACCGTTCCATCAAATAGCGATCAACCGGCCTGATATCCTCTTCCATGAGAGCAATCTGCACCGCCTCGAGTCGCTTTAACACTTCCCAGTAAACTTTTAGGCTTTGGCAGTAGAGACCCATGACAGGTTTTAAGGAGAGGGATTTCAGTTCTAAATGACGCAGCGTCCAACCCGATATATCTTTCAGACAGGACTCAATAGCAGCTTGATCAGTGGCAAACACAAAACAGACCGCCTCTGCATTCGAGACAGTAACCGCATGAGCACCCTCCACCCCAGTCAACCAGAAGGTGTATTCAATGCCCTGCGGGCCATCGCGCTGGGTTCGGGTGAGAGGGAAGCCAGTGGTTGGCATAACCGCGCTAGACACCGAAAGGGGTGACTACCTCCAGTTCAGGGAAGTGAGTCAATAGGTCAGTTAAAGACTCTTTCTGGAAAAGAAGCTTCAAGTTAGGGCCTGCATCCATGGTGAAATAGACCTCCAACCCCTGCTCACGAAGGTGCCATACCTTGTGCATCGCCTCTAACGACTCTGGCTGCCAATAGACTAGCGGAGGCCAGCTCGAAGCAAAGGTGGCATGCATCGACATGGCGTTATGCTCCGCAGTAGAACCCAACAGGGTAAAGTCCTTATCTGAGATCGCCTGATGCAGTTTCGACAGATCGGCATTCGCTTGTGCAGGCCAACTGTTATAAAGGTGAGAGGTCTCTTTGGTGCGCTGCATCCCAGATCGGCTATCAACGGACTTCTCGCCGATATCCACTTTGACCAGACCGATTCGAAGATCATCCCAGGTCGCATCAATTGGATGAGCATGACTGTCCAAACCATCTTCGCGATGCCCCATATGCCACTCTACAAATCCATTAAAGATGGATCGACAGGCACTGCCACTTCCCATACGAGCAATCATTGATAGCGCTTCATTGGAAAGCTGCAGTGATAGTGCATCGTTCAGCGCCAACGTCAGTGCAGCAAAGCCGGAGGCTGAGGAAGCAAGACCTGCTGCAGTAGGAATGTTATTTCGAGTCTCCACTCTGAAAGCAAGGGACTTGCTACCACGAAAGAGATCGATGAACTGACTAACGCGACCTGCAAACTGTGAATCCTGGTGCATCTGTTGGCCGTTTAACCAAACCTCATCAATCGGCTGATCAATTGGCGTCACTCGAGTTCTAGAACCCAAATCATTCAATGAGACAGAGAGGGATGGGTTGATCGGCAAATTAAGCTCAGCATCACGCTTGCCCCAGTACTTACACAGAGCGATGTTACTCGGAGCAAAGTGTTCCGATGATGCAGAAACAGCCCCCAACTCGGGTAGCACTTTAGTCAGCACTTCTTGCTTAGTAATCACATTGACTCCTGTTTCAGACCTTCACTGTGTATCGAGACGGGCAGATGTTGATAAGGGATCTCTGAAGGATTGGTCAAACCTAACGAGATAACAGAGTCACCCAAACCAGACCCTGAAATCTTAGCACCCAGAACACCAGACTGCTGACGCATTCTAAATTGCAGGTCTGCCAAATTAGCATCACACACGCCTAGCGCATCCATTAGGCCTGAGTATTGATCCATCAATTGCCCTACTCGGATCCACTCTTGTGACTCTATCGCCTCTTCTGCTGCGCGAGTCACCTGCCCCATCAATTGATAGATCGAGGCGTATATAGCGGGATCGGCCTCAGCTCGCTGATTAACCAAGGCAATCACATCAGGCGTTTTCATCTTGTAACCGACATAAAAGAGATCAATGTCAGGAGTGCCTTTCAGTGGACGAACCTTGGCACCGTTCATTTCATAGGCGATCAAACCACCCCATATTGAAGCGGCCAAATCAGTGCCGGAACCACGACCAGATTGAACCCTGTGAACAGCCTCTAGAGCCAGCTTGAATACCTGATCATTGGTAACCGGCTCACCACAGAAGTTTAACAGACAAGCAAGGGTTGAAGCCGTGACTGCGGCAGATGAACCCAAACCAACTTGGTCAGAAAACTGGCTGGAGACTTTTAAATCAAACCCCTGTTTTAACTTCGACTGACACAGCTGAATTGCAGCGACCATAAAGCTAAACGTTGAATCGTCTGTTAACTCACTCAAAGCGCTCTGATAACGACCCAGTTCCGACTCGATAGTGACGACCTCATCCACTCGCGGGATCAAAGAGACAGACAGCCTGTTACCAACGGCCAGTGCAATAGCAGGTTGGCCATGCAAGATGGCATGCTCGCCCATTAACATCAGGTTACCGGGTGCCGAATAACAGATCATACATCGTCTCCGAGAGTGACACCCAAACCATCCGACTCAACTCGCCCCCAGCGCATCAAAGCCGGTAACTTCAAAGCATCCGGTGTTTGATTGGGCAGATACGCCAGCACAAGCCCACCGGTATCACCCGACACCGCACCAGCACCTGCGATTTTAGCCGCACCGCCTAACCTCTCGATCTGCTCAATCAATGCGGTGACTCGGGCGGGCACCACCCCGATACGGTTTAATAGGCGGTGGTTATCTTGAATCGCAGAGAAGAGCTGATCGAGATCGGTTTGAGCCGTTTCGATGCGGTTCGTCACCGCAGCAAACTCGCTCCATATATCCGACTGCTCAAACTGGGCGCGGACACGCTCGACACAGACACCGGTACTTGTAGCGGGAGTTCCAGTGAATATCCAATACCAATCCTGATTAAATATTTCCGGTAATTCCCCTAATCGACTCGCTTGATCTTGCTCGACTTTGACCAAACCACCCATAGTAACTGTAGCCGCATCAATCAAACTGCCACGACCGTGTTGTAACCGTTCACAGTGTCGCACTTGCTCAATCAAGGTTGGCAAATCTTCGTGTTTGGAGAAGAGTTTCAAAAGCGCCGCAAGCAGAGCGGCAGATGAGCCCATGCCCGCACCAACAGGAATATCCGATTGAATATCAAATTTGCCGCGTGGAATGCGTTCAAGGTTACCTAGTATGCGAGCCACATCAACGGTGTAGAAAATCAACTCTGCCGGTCGAGAGAAGATCTCGCTGATGGAGCGCTCACCTCGAAGGTAGCCATCAAACGCTGCGTCCAATTTGTGACGAAGAGTGGACAACTTCTCCAGCGCCATCTCATGTGCTCTGTCTGGAGCAAACCAGCTAAGACGCGGCAGTAGATCGGGAGTGAAGTTAACGGTTAAACGCTGTTTTACCGAGAATGCGAGAGCTGGGGCACCGTACACAACAGAGTGCTCACCACTTAAAATGATCTTTCCGGGAGCACTCGCAACCGACATGACTAGCGTTCTACGTACTCACGTTTGTGATCGCTAATCGCCGCCAAACGGAAGCGACCCTGTGTATCGGGCTCAATCACATGTTGCCCACCATCACGTGGATCTGGGTAACGGTAAAGGGTGAGATACTCTTCGTAGCTCAACTCAGTCCGATCCTTTAACAGTTCAGCGTGGCGGCCTGTATTCAACGCCGATTGGTAGCCAGACACCACCTTAGCGGTAAAGAACTCACTGACTGAACCCGATCCATAACTGAACAGCCCGATGCGTTTATCGGTTAAATCTTCGTTGAGTTGCTCAAGAAGGGAGCAGAGCCCAATATACATTGACGCTGTGTAACAGTTACCGATCAAACGGTTGTAGATGAGTGTTGGTTCAATCTGAGCAGCAAGCTCTTCCGGAGTTTGACCCGTCTTATTGACACGAGCTAACTGTGAGTGAGCTTTCTGTGCCATCTTGCCGAACGGCAGGTGGTAACAGAAATAGTCGATATCACCGTAGCGAACTGAACTCTCTTCACAGAAGTTTTCCCAGCTACGTTTTAACGATGTTAGGTAAATTTTGGTCGAGTATTTGCCATCAACCAGCGCCGTTGTTCGGTAGTTGGGACGCCAAAAATCCATCACATCTTCAGTATGAGTACCCGATTCTGGTTCAATCTCTAGAACTCTTGGATTTGCTTTAATCAGCATTGCAACCGCACCACAACCCTGGGTGGCTTCACCTGGAGAGTCCAGATCGTAACGGGCCACATCGGAGGCGATCACAAGCACCTGTTTACTTGGGTTACGAGCAACCAGTGCACAGGCCATTTGAACGGCCGCTGTTGCACTGTAACAAGCGTGTTTGAGCTCAACGACGCGGCAACGACTGTTCAATCCCAACAGACGATGTACATAGACTCCCGCCGCTTTGGATTGATCAATACCGGTTTCAGTCGCAAACAGAATCGTTGAGATAGCATCGGTTCCAATGCGCTCAACAATGGGAAGTGCAGCGTTCGCAGCAAGCGTGACGATATCCTCATCATGCGCCGCCATCGCCATCTTCTCTTGACCAATACCATCGTAATACTTGTTAGGATCAGTGCCTTGACGTTCAGCCAGCGTGCGCAAATCGAGGTAGTAGCTCGATGTATAAAAGCTGATTTCGTCGATACCTACGGACATACTTTGATCAAATCCTTAAAACTGTTCGATGATAAGCGCTCGCTGACCCTTAAGCGCTGTCGTACTGGGCACACCTAAAAGAAACAGTGCCGTTACATATTCACGTTTGATACGTTCAATTACGTCGACAACCGCTTCAGCGGATTGCATTGCCGGTTGCAGTAGAGGCGCTGCAAATCCCCCCAGCGAGGCGCCGAGTATAACAGACTTAGCTAGATCAATCCCATTGCGTAGACCACCACTGGCAATCAACGTACTCTTATCCTGCCAAGGCTGACATTGATCTAACGCCACTGGAGTTGGTAATCCCCAATCTTGAAATAACAGCCCAAGATCATCCTGATCACGACGATGATGTTCGATTCGACTCCAAGAGGTTCCACCACTGCCTGCCACATCGAAATAGCGAACACCTGCTCGGTAACCAAGCTCCACATCGGCGGCCGACAGGCCAGAACCCACCTCTTTCAACCAGACTGGAACGGACAAACCCTCGACAACCTGTTGGATCTGATCCGTCAGATTCGCGAAATTACGATCACCCTCTGGCTGAATAGCCTCCTGCAAAGGGTTCAAGTGAAGGTAGAGAGCATCAGCCTTAAGCAGGTCAACCGCAGCCTGACACTGCTCCAGTGAAAAACCATAGTTGAGCTGCACAGCACCAACATTGCCAATCAATAACGCATTGGGAGCAACCGATCGAAGATCAAAACTACTCTTAGCCGACTCATCACTGAACATCACTCGCTGCGAACCCACCGCCATCGCCACACCACAACGCTCGGCTGCTTCTGCAAGATTACGGTTAATGGTTCGGATCAACTCATGATCACCACCCGTCATCGATGAAATAAGCATCGGGAAGCTTAGCGATTTACCCAACAATTCAATGGACGGATCGATCTTTTCGAAATCGAGCTCTGGCAACGCCCTGTGCGTTAACTTGATACGATCGAAGTAGCGCGCATCACGATCGGTCTCTGCATCCTGCAGAATCGCATTGATGTGCTCAATTTTTCGATCGTTGGTCAGCTGACTCATTTGCGTTCCATTTGCAGGTGCGACTGCATCAGCTCACCTGGGTTAGTCTGCGCAGCAATCAGCGACAGCTCACCACACAGAACCGTAGCACCACAGATAGCCGCCAATCGACGTGCATTAGCACCCGGCTCACGATCATCTCGACAGCCAAGGCGTTCTAGGTTCTCTTCTACAAAGTCGATCCCTTTGCCGTTACCGACACTGCCGACGATTAGGTTGGGTAGCGTACAGCTGAAGTATAAATCGCCGTTGCGAACCTCAGCGTGAACCACACCTTGTGATCCCTCAATGATGTTGGCCGCATCCTGACCTGTCGCCAAGTAAAAGGCGAGCAGCATATTAGCGTAGTGCGCATTAGCACTGCGTAAACCGCCGGCAATCATTGTTCCGATCAGGTTTTTCTTGATGTTCAGATCAACAATTTTCTCTGGCGTAGAGTGAAGGCGGCGCTCAACGATATCCCGTGGAATCAGGATTTCACAAACCACATACTTACCACGACCAAGAATGCCATTAACGGCGGTCGCCTTTTTATCGGAGCAATAGTTACCGGATATAGAGCTGTACTGAAGGTGTGGATACTCTGTCAAAATCCAAGGGATCAGATGATCAGCAGCATTGGTCACCATATTGTGACCAGAAGCATCGCCCGTCGTAAACTCTAGGCGTAGGTAGATAAGGTTACCAACCACCTGAGAATTCAGATCAATTAACTTGGCGAAACGACTCGATTTTGCCACTACCTCATTGAGGTCATCCATTCGAGCTTTTAGAGACTGGATCGCTTGGTGCGCTGCATAGGCATCTTCCGCTTCAAGCAAAATCGAGCGGGTCATACGCTCATCAATCACACTGACTTTAATCCCCTCTTCACAGAGAGTAGAGATGCGTGCACCACGACCAACGGAAGGCCACAGAGGGGTTTCGTAAGTGGCTAGAGGAACACTCAACTTCTCTTCAATCAGATGACCTGACAGTTTCATCGGACCGACCCAGCGCATTGGGATCGGAGCTTGAAGAATTTTGTGTGTTTTCATCCGCTGAAAATCCAATAAAAAAGGGTTGTAGCAACAACCCTTTAGGTTCAAAAACTAACTAAGAGCAATTTTATCGATCACATCTACCTGATGCAATTGATTGAACTCATAACAGAGCAACTGAGATCACTGAAAAAACAAAAAACCCGAGTCATCTTAACGATGATTCGGGCTTCGATTTAGCAAACTAGACTAGTTGACGATTAGTCGAACTTACGACCTTTGCTAGCAGCGATACGCATACGAAGTGCATTCAACTTAATGAAGCCAGCTGCGTCTTTCTGATCGTAAGAGCCTGCGTCATCTTCAAAGGTTGCAATGCTCTCGTCGAACAGACTCTCTTCAGAGCGACGACCAACAACCGTCACGTTACCTTTGTACAGCTTCACACGAACTTCACCGTTCACGTACTTCTGACTCTCGTCGATCATCGTTTGAAGCATCTTACGCTCTTCTGACCACCAGAAGCCGTTGTAGATGACTTTAGCGTAACGTGGCATCAACTCATCTTTTAGGTGAGCCGTTTCACGATCTAGAGTAATCGATTCAATCGCACGGTGTGCAGGCAGCATGATGGTTCCACCCGGTGTTTCGTAACAGCCACGTGACTTCATACCTACGAAACGGTTCTCTACGATATCAAGACGACCGATACCGTTTTCACCACCCACCTTGTTAAGGTAAGTCAATACGGTAGCTGGAGACATCTCTTCACCGTTGATCGCAACGATGTCACCCTGACGGTAGGTCAATTCAAGGTAAGTTGGCTGATCTGGAGCCTCCTCTGGAGAGACAGACCAACGCCACATATCGGCTTCAGCTTCTGCCCAAGGATCTTCAAGAATGCCGCCTTCGTATGAGATGTGAAGCAGGTTCGCATCCATAGAGTAAGGTGATTTTTTCTTTTTGTTAGAGAAATCGACTGGGATGTTGTGAGTTTCACAGTAAGCCATCAACTTCTCACGCGAGTTAAGATCCCACTCACGCCAAGGTGCAATGACGTGCACGCCCGGTTTCAGTGCGTAGGCACCCAATTCGAAACGTACCTGATCGTTACCTTTACCGGTCGCACCGTGTGAAATCGCATCAGCACCAGTCTCGTTAGCGATCTCAACCAGACGCTTAGCGATGAGTGGACGAGCGATTGAAGTACCCAGTAGGTATTCACCTTCGTAAATAGTGTTCGCACGGAACATTGGGAATACGTAGTCACGAACAAACTCTTCACGAAGATCTTCGATGTAGATCTCCTTGACGCCCAAGGCTTCAGCTTTAGCTCGCGCTGGCTCAACCTCTTCACCCTGACCGATGTCAGCAGTAAAGGTTACAACTTCGGCATTGTACTCATCTTGTAACCAACGAACGATTACAGAGGTATCCAAACCACCAGAATAAGCTAAAACGACTTTTTTAATGTCGGACATTGACGACTCCAACTCCATGCTCACCCGATCTGGGTAGAGGTTAATACGGCGCACTGAACTCATGAATCAGACAGCGCTAAAATTTATGGGGGGAAATTATAGCGAACATTTAAATAAATATCAGTAGATCTGAGTTTTAACTCTGCCCTTATCCTTTGGATTTGTTAAACTCCATAAAACCCCATCGAAGAGTAAGGATCTACTGTGCCAAATTCGAAACAGCGTCACCCAATGGCAGACCGTTTCCGTGGTTATCTTCCCGTTGTTGTTGATGTCGAAACGGCTGGATTCAATGCTCAAACCGATGCTCTCTTAGAGATTGCAGCGGTCACTCTGACCATGGATGAAGAGGGCTACCTGATCGTAGATCAGTCAATTGAGGCGCACGTAGAGCCTTTCGAAGGGGCAAACCTAGAACAATCGGCGTTGGATTTCACCGGCATCGACCCTTGGTCGCCGGATCGTGAGGCCGAGCCAGAACTCATGGCGATGGAGAAGATCTTCAAGCCTATCCGCAAAGCGGTTAAAGCGCATGACTGCAAACGAGCCATTTTGGTTGGACATAACGCCCACTTTGATCATAGCTTTGTATGCAATGCAGCTGATCGTTGTGACATCAAGCGCAATCCATTCCACCCATTCTCCACTTTTGATACCGCCACACTGGCGGGTCTAGCGTATGGCCATACGGTCCTCGCTAAGGCGTGCGATCTCGCCGGAATTAGCTTCGACAACAAACAGGCGCACTCCGCTCTCTACGACACAGAGAAAACGGCCGAGCTATTTTGCATGATTGTCAATCAGTGGAAAGAGATGGGGGGATGGGACATGATGCTCGCCCTCAGAGAAGAGAGCGAGCTGGACTAACAAGCGTCAGCGGGGATTAACCCTCAGCGTTGTCACCCTCTTCAGATTTAGCCGCTTCAGAGACCAATGTCTGTAGTTCACCGCTCGCTGCCATATCACAGATAATGTCACACCCGCCGACTAGCTCACCATTAACCCACAACTGAGGGAAGGTCGGCCAGTTAGCGTACTTTGGTAGTTCTGCACGAATGTCAGGGTTCTCAAGGATGTTTACGAAAGCAAAACGTTCGTTACACGACATCAACGCTTCAGATGCACGTGATGAAAAACCACACTGAGGAAAGCGAGGTGTGCCTTTCATGTAAAGAAGAATGGCATTGCTTTCGATCTGTTCTTTAATTGTCTCTAAAGTGCTCATTAACTCACCTCTTAAATCTCATTGAACGAATGGGCGCACTATACAGTAAATCTGAGTAAAAAACTCGGTTATAACCACTCTAAGATTGCTTATTTTGTAAGCACAAAATAATATTAGTCTCCAGCGACAGCCACGGCTGTCTTTTTGCGTTTTATGGAGAACACTTTCAATGACCATGACCCCTGTAATGCCCACCTACGCTCGGTTACCTGTTGCTTTCACCCACGGTGAAGGCGTTTGGTTGTACGACACTGAAGGGCGACGCTATCTGGATGCACTCTCTGGCATCGCAGTTACCGGTCTTGGTCACGCTCACCCTGCCGTTACTCAAGCACTCAGCGAACAAGCCGCTAAACTGATTCACACCTCCAACCTGTACGAGATCTCTCTGCAACAGCAGCTGGGTGAAAAGTTGTGTAAAGAGACCAATATGGAAGCGGTCTACTTCTGTAACTCCGGTGCGGAATCGAATGAGGCGGCAATCAAGATTGCTCGTAAATACGGTAACGATCGCGGCATCACTAATCCGTCTATCATTGTGATGGAACAGAGTTTTCATGGCCGCACCATGGCAACGCTGTCAGCCACGGGAAATCGTGCCATACAAGCGGGGTTTGAACCGCTTCTGAGTGGCTTCGTGCGCGTGCCATACGATGATGTTGAAGCGATTAAGAAGGTCGCATCAAACAACCGCAGCATTGTGGCGATTCTTGTAGAGCCTGTTCAGGGTGAAGGTGGCGTACACGTCCCTACCGACGGCTACCTAAAAGCACTGCGTGAGATTTGTGATGAGAATGAGTGGCTGCTCATGCTTGATGAGGTCCAAACAGGTAATGGACGTACTGGCAAATACTTTGCCTTCCAACATGAAGGTGTACAGCCTGACGTATTGACCACTGCAAAAGGTCTAGGCAACGGGGTTCCTATTGGTGCCTGCTTGGTTGCAAAACATGGCAACCATGTATTCGGTCCTGGTAACCACGGCTCAACCTACGGTGGTAATCCATTGGTATGTGCGGCGGCGCTTGCCGTTTACAACACCATCCAAAATGAAGAGCTGATGGCCAATGCGATGGCTCGTGGCCAGCAGATTCGTGATGGCTTGGCCTCTCGCTTTGCCGACCTTGAGGAATTTGTTGAGGTACGAGGCAAAGGGTTGATGATCGGTTGTCAGTTTAATACTGACATTGCTGGCTTAGCTAAACTTGCCTCTGACAATCAGCTATTGCTCAATGTGAATGGAGGAGGTAAGGTTATTCGATTGCTACCACCTCTAATCATCTCTGAGTCTGAAGCAGAGCAACTGATAGAGACTGTATCTGAGCTAGTTCATCAGCTACTTGCAAAGTAATCAAAACTAACTTTATTTAGGATATCGTCAGTCATGTATGTGGCTGACGTTTTAATTTTTATGGGAACAAGACACTTTCTAACTCTTCTAGACCTAACACCTGAAGAGCTTAACAAACTGATCAATCGTGCGATTGAACTCAAACGCATGCGCAATGCGGGAGAGATCTACGAGCCACTCAAGAATCGCGTAATGGCGATGATCTTTGAAAAGTCGTCTACACGAACACGTGTCTCCTTCGAAGCAGGCATGGCACAGTTTGGTGGTCATGCGATGTTCCTATCCCCTCGCGACACCCAGCTAGGACGCGGTGAACCGATTGAAGACAGCGCTCGAGTCATCTCTAGCATGGTTGACGTAGTGATGATTCGCACCTTCAGCCACGAATTAGTTGAAACCTTTGCAGCCAACTCCAAGGTGCCGGTCATCAACGCGCTGACCGATGAGTTCCACCCCTGTCAGCTACTTGCCGACATGCAAACCTATCAAGAGATCCGAGGCTCTATTAAAGGTAAGACCGTGGCATGGGTTGGTGATGGCAATAACATGTGCAGTAGCTACATCAATGCGGCTCGCCAGTTTGATTTCCATTTAAACGTCGCTTGTCCTAAAGGTTTTGAGCCAGATGCAGAGCTGCTTGCCGCAAACCCTGGTCGTGTAACAATTACTCATGATCCTAAAGAAGCCGTTAAAGATAGCGACCTGGTTGTAACCGATGTTTGGGCATCAATGGGACAGGAGGAGGAAGAGGCTCTTCGTCTGAAGCGTTTTGATGGATTCCAAGTCAATACAGCATTGATGGATCTCGCTAAACCGGATGCTCTATTCATGCACTGCCTGCCGGCTCACCGCGGTGAAGAGGTCAGCGACGAAATGATGGACGACCCGCGTTGCGTTGCGTTCCAAGAAGCTGAAAACCGCCTACACGCCCAAAAAGCACTTCTGGAGTTCCTTCTAGTAGGCATTTAACCCTTTGAGTAAGCAGTCCATGGGCTGCTTACTTGTTATGGTCTATACTGGCCTCAATGCAATTAGCCGGAGTCAGCCATGATCGATCTTCGACATCTTAAAACTCTTGTGGCATTAAGAGATGCCGGTAGCCTTGTCGAAGCTGCAGAGCGGGTTCACTTAACCCAATCGGCCCTTTCACACCAAATCAAAGATCTCGAAGAGCGCCTAAACTGCTCGCTGTTCATCCGCAAAACCAAACCGATTAGTTTTACCTCTGCTGGTCAACGCATACTATCGTTGGCGGATGATATTCTACCGATGATCCGAACAGCCGAGCGTGATATTGCTCGCTTAGCGGGTGGTGAAGTTGGTCGTTTGAATATCTGTATCGAGTGTCATAGCTGTTTTGATTGGCTCATGCCAACCATCGACTCATTCCGCAAGAATTGGCCTGAAGTTGAGATGGATCTTTCAACCGGCTTTACATTCCAGCCACTGCCTGCACTGGCTCGTGGTGATATCGATCTTGTTATCACATCGGATCCAGAGCCAAGAAACGGCATTCACTACGTTCCACTGTTCAGTTACGAATCGATGCTCGCCCTTAGTCGCCAACACCGACTCAACGCTAAAAAGCAGATTGAGCCGTCGGATCTATCGGAAGAGACCCTGATCACCTACCCCGTCGATCAAAACCGTTTGGATCTGTTCACACGATTTTTAGACCCAGCAGGTATCGAACCTCAAGAAATTCGCACGGCGGAGTTAACTGTTATGATGGTGCAGCTGGTTGCTAGTGGTCGAGGCGTGGCTGCGCTGCCAAATTGGGCACTGCACGAGTATCTTGAAAAGCAGTTCATCGATGCCAAGTCCTTGGGTGAAGAGGGTTTGTGGTGCACACTCTATGCGGCTATCCGCGAAGAGCAGAAAGAGTCAGACTTCATGCTGGACTTCCTAAGCACCGCGCAAGAGATCAGCTTTAAACGACTCAACGGTATTAAAGCCGCTATCACCAAGTTCGAAACCAACGATGAGTAAAGCTCAAGCCGTTACACTATCGATCGCAGCGATCAGAGATGAGATGGAGCGTTTATCTCTGTGGGAAGCATCGCCACCCTCAGAGGAAGCGTTAAACAGCCAGCAACCTTTTTGCATCGACACGCTTGAGTTTACTCAGTGGTTGCAGTGGATTTTGATACCTAGGCTGGAAGCCCTTTTAAAAACTAATATTCCTCTGCCTGACTCTAGTGACATCCACCCCTATGCCGAAGAGGCATTGAAGAGTCGTACAGAGAACACCCAATTAATCGCTCAGATTCAACAACTCGATAGTGCACTCAGCGGGGATACTAATGGCTGAAAGCTACGGTCTATTTGAACAGATACTGCTTATTTTCATTGGTGCCGTTATTGCCACCACCCTGTTCAGACGTTTAAAACTGCCAGCCATTTTGGCCTACCTAGCTATGGGCGCCCTGATTGGCCCGTTTGCGCTTCAAGTTGCACACCCCGATCAGATGGCGCTGCTTTCGGAGCTTGGCGTTGTATTCCTTCTGTTCATGCTGGGTCTTGAGTTCTCATTGCCAAAAATGATTGCCATGCGCAAAACCGTTCTTGGCTTAGGTTCAGCCCAAGTCATTACTACCTCCGCTATTTTCATCGGCTTATCGCTACTAATGGGAATGGAGTTGGCACCCTCCATCGTTCTAGCCGGTGCATTAGCTTTATCATCAACGGCCATCGTGACTAAGGAGCTCATTCGACTCCAGCAGCTAGGCCAACCACATGGGCAACTATCCTTTGGGATTCTGCTATTTCAAGATATTGCCGCGGTCGTTTTTCTGATCTTAGTCCCTGCGCTTGGAACCAGCACCGCTGAAAGCAGCGAATCAATCATCTGGCCACTACTGCAAGGCGCCGGGTTACTTCTACTGCTTCTCATTCTTGGGCACAAAATTCTTCCCGCGCTGTTTAATGAGATCGCCCGTGAACGCTCCGACGAGCTATTTGTCCTGGTTGCATTGGTCACCGCTATGACGGCGGCTTGGATTACTCACGCAGCCGGTCTATCTATGGCACTGGGTGGCTTCTTAGCGGGCATGATGTTGGGCGAGAGTCACTTTAAGCATCAACTTGAGAATGACATACGCCCATTTAGAGATGTGCTGCTAGGCCTCTTCTTCGTCACTGTGGGTATGCAGCTTGATCTATCGGCGCTCGTTGAAAATATCCACTGGGTTATTTTAACGACTCTGATGTTGGTCACGGCGAAAACCCTCGTCATTTTGCTGCTAGGTCGGCTCTTCGGTAATAACGCCAACACCTCCCTGAAAGCAGGCATCAGTCTAGCTCAAGGTGGTGAATTTGGCTTTGCCCTACTCGCGGTTGCTCTGACCTACCATGTGATCGACAGTGACCTAAACGCGGTCCTTGTCTCCACCATTATCATTTCGATGGTCATTACACCTAGCCTATTAGATAAAGCCGATTGGATTGCAGAGCGTTTTTTCCCAACCGCAAACAGCACTGAGTCTGTACCAGAGCACCAGCATGCCAATGCCGCCAGCCAACATCATGAACTCTCCGACCATGTCATCATTTGTGGCTACGGTCGTGTTGGACAGATTGTGGCTCGTTTTCTGAAGCAGATGGGGATTCAATACGTAGCCATCGATCCAGATCCGGTTCGTATTAAAGAGGCCTCTTCAGCCGGTGAGCCTGCCTATTACGGCGATGCCAAACGTGTCGACATTATGCGAGGCTTGGGAGCTGCGAATGCTCGTCTGATTATTCTGACGCTGCCTAACCCCAAGTCGAGCCTTGAGACGTTAAAACAGATCAAGCGCGAATTCGGTGATATCCCAGTACTCGTTAGAACTCAGGATGATTATCACTTAGAGCAGTTTCAGATATACGGAGCAGCAGAAGTGGTACCTGAGGCCCTAGAGGGCAGCCTAATGTTGGTCTCTCACGTCCTCACACTGCTGGATGTTCCCGCCGATATCATCAAAGAACGCATCCGTACCGTAAGATCACAACGTTATCGGATATTGCATGGTTTCGTGCACGGCGGACAATCCCTCAAAGCCGATCTAGACCCTAGCCGAGTTATTCAAAAGCACGCGGTTACTCTCTCTGAAAACGCCTATGCTTGTGGCAAAACTTTAGACGCCCTCGACCTAGAGTTAGAGATCAGCTCACTGATTCAACAAGGTGAGGAGATCGACAACCCATCGGGTACTCTGCTGCTTAATGAAGGCGACACCTTGATTCTGAACGGTTCTCCTCGTGAAATTGAACAGGCAGAAGAGAGGATTCTGCTCGGCAACCTGTGATTCGCTCGCCGACATGGTAAAATCGCGCGCTTAGAAAATGGAGTCAGCGATGAGCGATCAACAGGTAACTTTAACCGCACTATTCAAACAGGCCGGAACCGCGATGCGTATCTACGATCTCGGCCGTCGTATCAGGGCATTCAGTGCTGACGAGTTTGAACGCATCGAGACTCAAGCCACCCCTTACCCTACTCCCTATCTGCAGCACGCTTGGATCGCTCTACTACTTTGGAATCCTAAGTCTGCTGATGAGAATGCTGTCTGGTTTTTAAAGTTACCGCTCGATGAGCAAGGGTTTCTGCTCAGCGCTGTGCGTGATGATATCGTCAATCGCCTCCTGCAAAACGTTCAATCCAGTATCGACGGTGTTCCAACAGAAGACAGCCTCAAAGAGAATCCTTTCGCGTTTAAACCAAGCGATGAAAAGATGGCACTGTTTCATGCCAAAGCGGCTCTGGATAACCACCAAGCAGCATCGGCCTATTATGAGCCTGTGCAGCAATTTATCAGCCAGCCCAACCTTGATACAGGCTGGGAGAACTTGTCACTTCAGGGCTTGGCTGATTTTGTTGTAAGACTTGAACAGTCAGGTAACGAAGCCACTTTGGTGAACGTACTGAATCAGCTTCCAGAAGGTTTACACGCTCAGGTTCTTGGGTTGCTTGAACACGCAAAGCCTTGCAGCGACCTATCCGAAAAGCTGTTGCAGCAGCTAACAGAGGCATTAAGCGAAAACAGAGACCCTGTGCTCATCTCGCTTCTTATCCGTGCGCTCTCCAGTGCTAAAACAGAAAGCCATACGCATCAGGCGATTGAAGCTGTTCTCAATAGCAGCGCGGCACAGAGTGCAGAACTGCTTGCTGCGATCGCAACCCGTTGTGAAAACGCGCTGCTCGAGCCAACACTTTTAACTCTATTTTTAGAGGCACTAGCCCAGTGTGATGCTGGGCAGAACGCCTTCAGTCGTATCCTAGCAGACTTGATGTACCTGCCGGTGCATCGAGTATTGATGGTTCAAGCGCTTCGCTCATCCTCGGTGTCCGATGCACTGAAACAGGCAACCGATCAAATGTTCGGCCCACACTTTCGCCAACCACAATAGGCTCTTGTAATGAACAGTGTTCGCGCTATCGCTCACCGATTAACTCGTCAGACTGGTGATCAGTCCTTTCACCTGAAAGAGCAACCTATTGCGTCAGAACTTAATGCCCGAAAACTGCTGAACGAAATCGATCAAGTATTCACACGCAGGGCCACTAAGCGATATGGCCGTTTTACGGATGAAGCAACGAGCTTCAAAGGTCTACTGCTGAACTGGCAAGAGAAGGGCCTGGACCTGACTCAATTCACCTCTAAAGTCGTCGAGCTGTTAGCCGTGATGTTTGAGAGTGAGGATTTAGAGACGGATGGTTACTGGGCGTTCATCGAGCAAGATGAGACCGACCTGCACGAGCTCTGGATAGCTCAATTAAAACAGTCCGACGGATGGTGTTTTGATGAGAGCAATGAGCTGATTGAATCAGAACAGCTTGAGTTTTCAAAAATGGGGCTCTGTTGCTGCATCGATCTAAAGCGCCTGTTTGACCCTAGTGCCAGTCGCTACCTAACCTTAGGCTTCGGTTTTGGTGACCGCTCCGCCACTCGAGCTTTGGCTGAGTTTATTGGCTTCTTCGATACTGTAGATACTCAAGCTGACACAGAACGCTTCATGGAGGTGGTTCGTGACTACAGTGCCAATATGCCGGAAGAGTCTGGTAAACGTTATCAGAAAGAGGTCGCCGAGTTCTGTATAGAACAATCCAAAGCGGGTGAGTCCGTAAGTTATCGTGACCTAACTGCCTCTGTTGAAAGTGACCAAGAGGTTGGGTTTGATCAATACATCGCCTCTGAAGCCCCAGAACTTAAAGAGCAGTTCATTCCCGATCGCGCCAGTCTGAAAAAATACGTTCGCTACACCGGCAGAACGCGTGAGGTATCGATCAGCTTCAGCAACGAATCCCTCGGGAAATCGATCTCTTTCGATCCAAACAGTGAAACTTTGACAGTAAAGGATCTACCTGCGAACCTGATCAAGCAGCTCAAAGAGCAACTCGAGCCAGAGACTAAGGAGTAACCGATGCACTTTTTCATCATCATCGCGGGGGTCGCTTTCTTCATCTATTGGAAGTTTTTTAGACCACGCCAATTAGAAGTATTTATCGTTTCGGTCATTGCCACAATGATCACCATGACGCTGGTCGCGATTGTGTTTGATGATGTGAAATTGGGCTTTCTCTTTTCAGTATCGATTCTGGGGTGGAGTAAACTGTTTGACCAACTGATCAGCGATCAAAATGCCTCGAAAATGTCGAAGCACCTTAAACGCTTTCTTGGAAGAAAATAGTTCTCTTGAATCTGACTATTGAGTAGTCGGCAGCGTCCAACCACGATCTTGAGCCGTTGCTAAACTCTGCTGGTACTGTCGCGAACGGACATTAGAGCCCTCAGGCAAGGTCAAGTAATAGAGCAATTTGCAGGCTTCAGCCTCATCGATCTGATGGGTTTTAGCAAACTCGAGCATGGTGGTTGCATGCGTCACTTCGCTTTTGGCTTCAATCGCAACAGGCACTGGTTGATCAATCGTCTCACCAGCACGCACCCGCTTTGAAATCATATCGTAGTAGTATCGAAAACGTGGGTAGATATTGGCTTCCGCCTCCCCTCGAATCTCATACCAACCGGTCTGCTTGGCCGCCTCATAGACAGCAGGGTGAGACCAATCGTGATGATGATCGCCCGCGTATCGACAAGCCTCTTGGTAAGCTTCATAACTGCTAGGAAGACCAAAGTCTGCTCCAACCTCTTTTAGTATGTTGAGGAACTCTGAGATGGATGGCATCCAAGCTAAGGTCTCTTTACAACGATTAATAGCCGCTACCAGTTCATTTTCACCATAGCCAGAGATGCTCATTGCCCACTCACGTTTGGCAATCATAATCTCCTGCTCGGTTTCAAAAGCACTTTTGAATTTATGGCCATAGATCGCCATGAAACGAGCAAACACCATGTTGACCATCGCTTTGGTCTCTTGGCTGATCAGCTCGCGTTGCGGCGCCTCATGTTCCGGCGTACTGAGTGAGCGATTACCAGTCGAGGTTTTTGAGGTCCATGACGGCTGCGGTAACCCGTTTTCGGTTTTCCCGAGTATCTCGTCGACTTTTTTCATGCTGCCCACCGGCTTGTGAAGATTCGTTAAAACGTTCAGCTTTAGCCGAACGGCTCTCTTGATCACGAACGGCACGTTTTACCCAGGCTAAGAATTTCTGGTTCCAAACGCTCTGGTGATCAAGTTTATCCAGATAGTAGAGTGTAAATTCATCAAGATGCGATTCCGCAAATCGAGCTTCAATACCATGCTGCTGAAGCAACTGATAGAAACTCTCATCAGGCCTCCAAGAGACATCCATACGAATTTGAAGTTTGCGTTTTTGTTCAGCCGCTTCGAAAATTTCGTCCAACTCATTGGTTGATCGACGCCAGCCACCACCAAAACTGGGCGGCACGTTCCGTCTAGAGTTTGGCAAACGATGAGTTTGAGGTCGAGCAGCTGTCGCCTGGATGGCTGCAGGCGCTTGTTTTGTCGCAGGCGTTGCTACGGATTGAGAAGCTCCCTTTTCAAAACTAATCAGCAGTTGATCATCAGATACTTGCAGACCAAACAGGGATTCAGATGCCAGCGTGTAAAGATGCTCAAGCAACTGTGCCTCACTCCAGAAGGGGCAGCGCTCCTGCAACGCAGACAATGAGAGAGTTAACTCATCTGCTTTGACAATAAGGCGGTACTGTTCAATCAGACCCAACAGCAGCGCACCATCCACACCATACTTGGATGCTAGGGATGGGGAGACAGATAGAGGCTGTTCGGGTAGATCGTTCATCAATACACTCTCAAAGTTGATCAATTATTTTAACAGCGCCGATTGATCCATAACAGTAGAAACCTCATTACTGTTTGAACTCTTGTGGAAAGTATCCCGTTTTTAAGTAGACTGAATTTAGTCTTAGTATAAGAGTGACCTATGTTTCCAGAGAAAATGAATCCCTTAAGGGCACGCCGTTTAGGGATTGATACACACCACGAACCCAACATCTACCTTCGTTCAGACAGTTCTGTCTGCAAATCGGAAGGGTTTAACAGCCTAACGCGCGTCCTCGTCTCGACAGAACAGAATCACATGATCGCCACGTTGAATATCGTGACGGGAGACCTAATTGACGAGGGGGAGATCGGACTCTCTGAATCGGCTTGGGAGAAACTTAAACTGATAGGACATGAGTCCATATGGCTGTCTCACCCAAGGCCTGTTCATTCGCTGTCGCATGTGCGATCAAAGGTCTATGGCCATAAATTAAATGAAGAGCAGTTTAGCGAAATTATTAATGACATCGTTGATGAACGTTACGCTGATGTTTACTTAGCCGCCTTTATTACCGCCTGTGGTGACGACAAGTTAGATGATGAAGAGATCACCTCTCTCACGCGCGCAATGATCAATGCTGGAAGCACTATTGATTGGGGGCTGGATCAGGTCCTAGACAAACACTGTGTAGGTGGCCTACCCGGCAACCGCACCACGCCCATTGTGGTCTCCATATTAACGGCTGCAGGCTTAACCATTCCCAAAACCTCTTCACGAGCAATCACCTCGCCGGCCGGTACCGCTGACACCATGGAGACGCTCACAGATGTCAGTCTCACCTTAGATCAGATGCGAGAGGTCGTTCACTCGGAAGGAGGTTGTTTAGCCTGGGGAGGGTCCGTGAGGCTGAGCCCTGCTGACGATCTACTCATTCAAGTAGAACGCGCACTCGATATCGACAGTGAAGGACAGCTGATCGCCTCTGTTTTATCAAAAAAAGTAGCCGCAGGCGCGACCCACGTTTTGATCGACATTCCAGTAGGGCCAACCGCTAAAGTTAGAGATGATGAAGCCGCCGATAAGCTAGCAAACAGTTTTAAACGAGTGGCTGATAACTTAGGTGTCACCTTAGCCATTGTTAAGACAGACGGGACTCAACCGGTCGGTGAAGGAATTGGACCCGCTCTTGAAGCGCGAGATATTGTCCGAGTTTTAAAATGTGATGAGCAAGCACCTCAGGATCTGCTAAATCGCGCGGTCTACCTTGCCGGTGCAATGCTCGATTTAAGCGGTAAAGTATCACCTGGCGAAGGTGAAAAGCTCGCCAGAGAGTTGGTTACAACGGGGAAAGCTTGGGAGAAATTTGTTGCCATCTGTCAGGCGCAAGGCGCTTTTAAAGAGCCACCTATAGCCCACTATCGTTACGAAATGTTAGCGGAGAAGGATGGCACTCTCGCCACTGTTGATAATCGTATCCTAGCCAAAGTCGCCAAGTTGGCCGGTGCGCCAGCTGATGCGGCGGCGGGGGTTGATCTACACGTTAAAGTAGGCGATCTGATTAAACGTGGACAACCCATGCTAACGATTCATGCTGAGCACATTGGCGAGCTCAACTACGCAGTTGATTACCTGCAATCACATCTACAAATTTTAACCTTTGGTGAATAGGTGACTTATGAAAAACTCCATTCTATTTAATCTATCTCCAAGCCACCCTATTCCGGAAAAACTCGCTGAAACCACCGGTCTACCCTTGGGTCAATTTGAAATCCGTCACTTCCCTGATGGGGAGACGTTTCTCAGGGTTGATACCGACGTAGCACAATCCAACGTGGTTATTTTCTGCGACCTATACCAACCCAATGAGAAACTGTTTCCACTACTCAGTTTTGCAGAAAATGCGCGCGAGCTAGGCGCTAGCAATATCTGTCTGATCACACCCTATCTTCCGTATATGCGCCAAGACAAACGTTTTCATACGGGCGAATCGATCACCTCTAGACACTTTGCTAAGCACCTATCCCTCGCCTTTGATGCACTGATAACGGTCGATCCACACCTACATCGCTATCCAACACTGGATGCGGTTTATACACTCAACGGAATGGTCTGCACGGCGCAAACGGTGATTACCGAGTTCTTAAAAACTCAAACCGATAACTTATTGTTAATCGGCCCTGATGAAGAGAGTGAGCAGTGGGTAGCTGCCATCGCCAACGCATCTAATCGCCCCTATCAGATCCTGTTGAAAGAGCGATCAGGTGATTACGATGTCTCTGTGACAGAGCCTGAACTGGCCCAGTACAGGGGCTATCGTCCTGTATTAGTCGATGACATCATCTCCAGCGGAAGAACCATGCTAGCGACCATTGAACACCTGGAGTCAGCGGAGATGGGTAAACCTTTAATCCTTGGGGTACACGGTATTTTCGCTAAAGATGCATATGCACTATTGAAAGGTATTGCCGAAATTCACAGCTGCAACAGCATCGTCCATGAGACAAATTCCTTAGATCTGACACCGGTCATAGCCGATCAACTGCTAAGATATCTTAAACAACTGTAATGAGTAGTCGTTTGAACGCTGAGCTGATCGAAGGTTTTCTCAGTTCGACTGAAGCAGATGAGTTGCTCATGGAGCTCACAAACACCTTAGAGTGGCGCCAAGAGAGTATTACCCTTTATGGAAAAAGCCACCCTATTCCAAGACTGCAGTGCTTTGTAGCATCAAAAGGTGTTGGTTATCGCTATTCTAATCTGACGATGGAGGGTAGCGGCTTTCCGAACATTCTCGAATCCATTAAAGACAAAATCGAGTCAACGGCCAACCACACATTTAATGCCGTTCTTTGTAACCTCTATCGAGATGGGCATGACAGTATGGGGTGGCACAGTGATAACGAGCCAGAACTGGGCGAACAGCCTGTCATCGCGTCACTGTCACTAGGGAGCTCTCGCACCTTTCGATTTAGAGATCTAAAGAGTAGAAAAGAGACCATCGACTTTGAACTCAGCCACGGCTCTCTGCTAATTATGAACGCTGGAGTTCAAGAGTATTGGGAGCACTCAGTGCCAAAACGTCTTCGCGTTAAACAACCGAGAATCAATCTAACCTTCCGACTGATCGACCCAACTCGCTAACCAGCGCATAACTGGTTCTGCCGGTTCAGGATCTTCATTGGCATCAACATAGAGCGGCTCAACCGACGGCTGAGCTTTAAGATTCGTAAACACTTCAAAGAGTCGTTTGGCCGCCCCATTGAAATAGTCATAACTTGAATCCCCTAACCCTACCAATGCAAAGAGCTGATGGGTTAAATCCGGCTCTTCATCTAATAGATCACAGTAGAGCGGCATCAAACCATCTGGGATGTCTCCCATGCCCGTCGATGCCGTCATAATCAGCAGGTAAGCTGATGGATCAAGATCAGAGAGCTCGGGTGTATCTAGCCATTCACACTGATGTCCCTGAGCGGTCAGAAAGTCCTGACACTCATCAGCCAATTCAATAGTTGAACCATAAACGGTACCGACGATGATTTGAAACTTAGACATCCAATAACCCTGTTAGAGAGCCGCATATATTAGCAAAGTTAATAAATAACCAAGGGATCTATAACCAAACCAGTTAAGAAAAACTTAACCTAAGCAGCATCTATTATTAACGCTTATACCTAGCCTATTATTAGGAACAGTTAATATAAAAACAATAGAGGATCACTGATGAGAAACCCACTGTTTCACCCAATGAGTTACGACATGGTCAACGACAATGTTGTTAGAACACGTGCCGCTTTTCTATTCCTAGTTCCGGTTTCCATTCTTGTTATCTTCTACAACACGATCAATGGTTCAGCATTCATCGTTGACCCCAGCACACTCGAGGATACTTGGGAGACCAACATGGCTGGGCAGATCATCTACTCCGCCGAAGTCGTACGACAGGTCTACGACTGGACCCCACAAACTTACCTATTACTCTATGTCCTTTGGGAGATGGTGCTAAGTCAAAGCAAACGCACCGCCTGGCTCTGTCCCCTGTTCTGGATTGCCGGTGCTATGAACCGTCACCACAAGCCGGTCTACCGCCCATACCAGCCTAAGAAGTTTGCTTGGAAGATTGGTACCGCACTGGTTGCTGCCTGCCTGCTGTTCTTCAACCCGGTACCGGTTGCCGAATTTGTAAACAGCCTCACAGGAAGTGAACTGCTGACAACCACACAAAACTGGATGCCTCGTTGGACCCCGCTAGTGACCATTCCTCTCTGTCTAACCTTCATGTGGCTAGAAGCCGCTGCAGGTTGGTGTGCAGGCTGTTGGTTCCACTCGGTGCTGGTAAAAGTCGGTATCTTCAAAGAGCACTGTGACACCTGTGTTGACAGCAGCAACGACTAAAAGACGATAGCTAGCTCACTTAAAACCCTATAAATTGTGAGGATCTCATACGATCTATACGGTCCTCACTGACATGCCACATCGATCACGTTTTAATTCAGTACTCCCTTTCACTGCTCTGCGTGAAGTCTTTAAAGAGGGGTACCGTTTTGATCATTTCATTAAAGACCTACTCGCCGGATTAACCGTCGGTATCATCGCAATTCCGCTCTCTATGGCACTCGCCATTGCCAGCGGAGTACCTCCGCAGTACGGTCTCTATACAGCGATCATTGCCGGTATATTGATCCCTTTAACCGGTGGTTCTAGATACAGCGTTTCAGGCCCAACGGCTGCATTCGTAGTCATACTCTATCCAGTTGCTCAAAGTTACGGCTTGAATGGACTTCTGCTAGCTACGCTTCTGGCCGGTTTGATCATGCTCACGCTCGCTTTCGCGAGGTTAGGTCGGTTGATTGAGTATATACCCGAACCGGTGACTCTCGGCTTCACCAGTGGCATTGCCGTCGTTATCGCAGTATTGCAACTCAATGATTTCCTAGGCCTTCATATAGCTGAAATGCCTGAATTCTTCTTTGCCAAGCTTGTCACCCTGTTTGACCATCTTCCTGCCATTCACACCGGGGAGCTCGTTGTCGGGGTGGTGACACTGGCCTCATTGATCATTTGGCCAAAATTTAAAACGCCCATCCCAACCTATCTTCCAGCAGCCATTGTCGGAACCCTAGCGGCTTTTCTCTGGGGCTTTAACGAGATAGAGACTAGCTGCTTCTCGCTGACCGTCATCTTTGACATGGTGATCGCCATTTGCGTGGGCGTCGTGCTAGCGGCACTGCTCTTCATGCGAGACATAGCACAGGTGACCCAAGTAAAAGATATCAGTGGCGTGCGTAAACATGTCCCTAGGCCGCTCTCTGAAAGAACCGCCGTCTTCAAAATCAACGGACCACTGTTCTTTGCTGCCGCTGATCGAGTTTTTGACCAACTGGAGCACCTAAGCCAAGGAAAACAAAAAATCATCTTATACCTAGATGGTGTATCGATACTGGATGCCGGCGGGCTGTCGGCACTTGAACGTTTCATTGAACGTCGAATTCAGGATGGCTGTGAAATCGTTTTGGCAGATCTGCAGTTTCAACCGTTAAAAACTGTCTCTCGATCTGACCTGACACCTCTACCGAACCAGTTAAGTTTTACCGCCACCTTAGCAGAAGCGCTAGAGTAGATCTGATAGAATTCACAGCATAACTATTTCGAGAGAGACTATGGCCACCGCATCTGCAGTACACATTTTGGTAAAGACCAAAGAGGAAGCTTTGGCGATATTAGCTGAGCTTAAAAAGGGTAAGAAGTTCGATCAGCTCGCTAAAAAACACTCTATCTGCCCATCAGGCAAGAGAGGCGGTAGCCTCGGTGAGTTTCATCGTGGCGATATGGTCAAAGCCTTCGATGATGTGGTCTTTAAGCGCCCGATCTTAAAGGTACACGGCCCTATCAAAACCCGTTTTGGCTACCATCTAATTAAGACCCTTTACCGTAACTAAGGTCAAAGCCTATCTAACCAACCAGAAACAGTGTCGACCAACTCAGATTTATGTGTTTTGAAGTAGTGCTCTGCCCCTTCAACAACCAGCTGTGCCGACTTTGGATTACCTGCTTTTTCCAGCATAGCCAGACGCTCTGGCGCTTTTCTGATAACAGCCGGGAAATCTTCACTGCCATAAAGGTCTAAGACTGGCATTGGCATTTTATCGAGCTGAAAAGGTTCTACCATCGGTTGTTTGTAATCGGTGGCTCCCATCCCGATTCCGACATAGGCATCAAATGAGGCTAAGCTCGCTTCAGGTTGATTCTTAATCCAACGCTGCGCCATGTGTGAACCACAACTGTGAGCGAGCAAAACAACTTGACCACCCTGCTCCTTAGCAAACTCAGTCGCAGCCTGGAAACGTGGGGCAGCTTCATCAAAGATATCGACGTAGTCAAAATACTTAGCGCTCTTTTCCAAAACCGGAAGTTGAATGCTGAGGGTATTCCAACCCGCTTCAACCAAACCCACTCGCAAAGGGTTTACAACGCTCTCCCAGTCGGCGTGATAACCACGTCCATGAGCGATGATCACTGTCCCTTTTGGCTCGTCGGCCTCCATAAAGATCGCTAGAAACTCCCGATCACCGTCACTGAGTTCTATAGGGTCGCCATCAAAGATGACATCAACTATTTCATCCACCATCCGTTGTTCACGTTCAAGATCAGGGACTCGTTGAGCATGAGCGACAGTGGCAAGCATCGATACCCACAGTGTAAATGCTAACGGGAAGGTAGATAGGCGCATGACAAACTCCTAAGATGAATCAGACAGGTTAACTGTATTAAAGCAGAATACGAAAAGGTGTAAATATTGAGTCACTTTTAAAATAAATTAATAACTTAGGGAACTTTTCAGGAAAACCTGTCTCTATATAGATAAGTGTCACAATGTTCATTAATGGTACAAAAGCAAAGTCCAATGAGAATCATCGCAACCTCTTTAATCTGCTCAACACTGCTGGTAAGTGGATGCTCTAGCGTGAGTTACGACACGGCTCATAAGCTACGTATCAATGGCGATGTAGTCACTGCCCAATGTGAATCATCCATGTCAACGGTCACTGAGCATGAGAAGTTAAAATGGGGACGTAACATTGCAACGCCTATTTTGACGGTAGCGACCGTTGGATTGGCACCCATCATCATCGGTGCCAACGCAGCCTTGGACTATGTCGATCGCAAAAATGCATCCAACATGTTGGAGAGTTGCGGCAAGAATCCACTCAATGAAGAGCAGATACTTGCCGATGTTGGTACTAACGCCATGGTAAACGTCGCATTAGGCGCGGTTGATGTGGGTGGTGTGCTATCACCTGTTAGCTCAAACGCCGCGAACTAAGTTTCTACTCTGTGCCCAATCGATACGCATCGTGGCAGGATACACACTGCGACGTAAGATCGGCCATTTTCAGAAAAATCTCCTGACTATCTTCAGTAATCTCCGAATCCCTGAGCGTCGTCGCTAACGCGTTCGCTTTTGTGTGCATCCCGTGACCCAACATCTGCATTCCAGGAGGCATGTACTCTCGAGCCGAATGCAGACCATTGGCGCCGTGACTGTTGCCAAAACCAAGGTGCTGCTCAATCGCTTCTGCAGCCTTAACATAGTCTCCAGAGGCCACATTCATTAGGGCTAGGTTTACCCCCCTCAGGTGGTCTCGCATGTTCTGCAAAGTGAGATGGTATTCAGCTTCAGGAAACAATACGAGTTCTCTCTGGTCATTGACGACAGGTTTAGCCTCCTCTTCAGATATGCCGAGATGCTTCATCATCATCTCGTGATCATGTTGAGTCATTTTGCTGTGATCAACGGACATCTCTGCCATTGAGTGACTAGAAGCCGTCATCAAAAACAGGGCTAATGAGAGTGGAGTCAGTTTTTTCATGCCAGGACCTACGAAGTAATTATTCGATCAAAGAATAATAGCAGAGGTTAAAAATTAATAAGACTTTTCCAAAGCAGAAGAGGATAATGGTAATAAGACTCTTGTTTATGGTTATAAAAAGTAAGAGTCGCTATTAACACTGAGGAAAGATCATGAAAAAGCTTTTAAGCATCGCTACCGCTGCAGTATTTGCGGGTACCACATTCACTGCAATCGCCAGCGACGAAAACATCCAGCTATGGGACAAAATGAACGCGTATACCGTTGAACTTGAAGACGGTCCAATGGAGATCACTCGAGTTAAAACTCCACCTGCGTTGATTAAGGGTTACCTACAACCTATGGTTCCAGCAGAAGGTGTCACGCCAGTTGGTGAGATCGATGTAATCGAAGCGATTGGTAAAGAGAACAACATGATCGTTGATATGCGAATGAAAGATCACGTTCTTCAACTAGGTACCATCCCTGGATCTATCAACATTCCATACACTGAAGTTGCCATGAACATGGATCAATTCGGTTGTGAGAAAGAGGGTGAGGGTTGGAGCTGTGCAGACGTTACAACTAAGATCTACGCTTTCTGTAACTCAAGCACCTGTCCACAAAGCCCAAGCGGCATTCGTGCCATGATCCGTGAAGGCTACCCAGCAGAACTGATCTACTACTACCGTGGTGGCTACCAAGATTGGACCATTCATGGACTTACAACGGTTGAGGGTGAACTCTAATCGACAGAGTGAGCTGATAAATATTCTAAAGAGGCCTTAGGGCCTCTTTTTTTATTCCTGTTCAATGAATAAAATAGGCTAAATTTTGATCAGGAACATGAATTGAAAAACTACTCTCTAAAAGCCCTTATTATCTCAGCCGTGTTATTGGCCAGCGGCGCTCTCAAAGCCGATGATTCTGCTAGAGCCTTCTACCAACTTGCAGAGAGACCGGTCACACTGATTGATATGGGCTTTTACAGACTCAACCTTGATCTAGATAAGCAGTTAATCCCGAATATTGCAGATCTTCTTAATACCCGAGACGAGCAGATTGGCATGCGCGCCTACCTCTCATCTTCTCCTGAAACCGATATTATTTTAATCGTTGAGACACGCCTTAAGGGTGCGTTTGATGATTCCCGAAGTACGCGAAAAGCAAAAGCACTGTGCGACAAAATTACCGCTGAATCCGCACTCTATTTCTTTAGAAATCCTTTAATCGATTACTTTCAGACATTTGACCCATTTGAAGAGCCACTACCTAAGGAGTTAGCGGGTCATCTTGAAAGCGCACTTCGCCTCAGTGCGATTGTACCCACCAAAGAGGGGTTACCTGAGTATCGTTGCATGCGCCCGCTTAAACTTCGTTAAAGTTCAACGATTCTGCGCTTAACACCGCTCAAGGTGAACGCATCACGATCGGCGGCCGCCGGGAAGCGAGATCGATACTCCATAAGATCGTCTTTATTCAGCGAAACAGATTCGATCGTTGCTTGAAACGGTTCACTCTCTTTTAACAACTCCCCATCAAAAGAGATCACCAGGCTGTCGCCAGAATACTCCAGTCCATTTCCGTCCGTACCGACTCGATTGACACCAACAACATAGGCCAGATTTTCCACGGCTCGCGCCTGAAGCAGAGAGCGCCACGCGACTCTTCTAGCAGCCGGCCAGTTAGCCACATAGAGAAGCAGATCATACTCATCACAATTTCTTGACCATACAGGGAAACGAAGGTCATAACAGACCAGCGGCATAATTCGCCACCCTTTGTAGTGAATAATGACGCGCTCTTCACCGGCCGTGTAGTGATTTGGCTCATCACCCATAGTGAACAGATGGCGTTTGTCGTATTTAGCGACACGCCCCTCAGGGGTGATAAAGAGGAAGCGATTTCGATACTCCCCTGCAACAGAAACAGAGAGACTGCCTGCCAGAGCTTTTCCGCTTTGAGACGCGAGTTCAATCAACCATTGTAAGTTCTTGCCATCAATGGGTTCTGCACAGGTTTCAGGTGACATGGTAAAACCTGTCAAAAACATCTCAGGCATAACGACAATATCGCAGCTATCTAAAGCTAATACCTGCTCTTCGATAGCCTTACGGTTGGCCTGAGAGTCCTCCCAAGCAAGATCGATCTGAAAATAGCTCAGCGTTAAATTCGACATAGGCGTTCAATCGCTTTATCAAGGGTTTCATCCGCTTTGGCGAAGCAGAGACGAATACAACCTGTCTGCTCACCGTTTGAGTAGAACGGCGAAAGAGGAATCGCTGCGACACCCACCTCATCAATCAAACGCAGTACGAATTGATCATCAGGCTCATCGCTGATCTCAGTGTAATCAACCAACTGAAAATAGGTACCACCCGAGTTGAGCAGCTTAAAACGGCTGTTTTGCAGCCCCTTAGCCAATCGATCGCGTTTTTGCGTAAAGAAATCCGGCAGTGTTCGTGGATAGTCTGGCTCCTCAACCATAAAGTCCGCTATCGCATGTTGAATCGGGGTGTGGCTGGTGAATGTGACGTACTGGTGAACCTTGCGCAGCTCTTTGGTTAATGGCGCAGGTGCAACACAATACCCAGTGCGCCAGCCTGTGACGTGATAGGTTTTGCCGAACGAGGAGACAATGAACGAACGCTCAATCAACTCTGGATGTGTGTTCACACTTTGATGCACCTGTCCGTCATAGACCAGGTGCTCGTAGACCTCATCACTGATGATCAATATGTCGGTGCCTCTGACAATATCAGCCAGCGCATCTAAATCGGATCGCTGCCAAATAGATCCCGTCGGATTATGCGGCGAGTTAATGATGATCATACGGGTTTTAGAGGTGATGGCTGCTCTTACCTCATCCCACTGCACCGAAAAATTGGGCGGTAGCAACTTAATATGAACGGGCACTCCACCATTAATCTCAATGGCAGGCTGATAGCTATCATAGGCGGGATCAAAGACGATCACCTCGTCACCGGGCTGAATCACAGAGGTAATCGCTGAATAGATCGCCTCTGTTGCACCTGGTGTTACAGTCACTTCATTGGCCACATCCAAATCACGACCATAATAGTTTTTCACTTTGAGCTTAATCTGTTCCAACAGTTTGGGAACACCGGCCAAAGGGGCATATTGATTGTTGCCTGAGGTAATCGCACGACCAACACCGTCTAGTAACTTCTGTGGGCCTAGGTAATCTGGAAAGCCCTGTGACAGGTTGATTGCCTGTTTTTCAGCCGCTAATGCAGACATTGTTGTGAAGATGGTTTCACCGACTGAAGGCAGTTTAGTTTTGGGGTAGTTCAGCACGCTTGGCTCCTAAAACTCTCGTATTGTGGGCTCTTTTTTTATCGCTTTTTTTAACCGTTCGAGAACCTCTGCAATGCGCTCTCGACCTTTTCGATCATATAGATAGTTGGCGAGACCTTCACTCGCTTTTTGCTCGCCATCAAGTCCTTCATGTATCCTGAGGCAATCAATCCTAGCCTCTTCCAGTAGTGGGTCTGACTGTATTGGCAAGCCTAGAAAGAGATCCCACTCGGTCACTTTGGCTTCCCCAGAGAGCACACGCTCAAGTAGATTGATCACCGATCCTCTTGTTGGGCGATAACTGGGTGTTCTGCCAAAGGTCAGTGCCGCGACCAACAGTAGAGTTGCCAGCAGAGTAAAGATAAATACTGGCAGTATGGACATCAGTGAACCCTATGCATCTCATGATCAATCAGACGTTGAGCCGCGGCGTGGATTCTCTCTTGGCATTCAGCCTCTACTTTCAGCATCTCCATCTGAAATTTTCGCTGTGACTGTTTATCCAAGGCTTTCCAATCTTGAAGGATAGGAATATGGGAAGTTTTACCATAGACCTCTTCAATCACTTGGTAGTCAGGGTCTTGATGCAGCGATGCGTCGTAATTATCAATCATCACTTTTAGACGCATGCACCCCTCCGTCAAAGTGATCTTGTCATCGTGCAGTATGGCGTTAGAGATGATACGAATGCTCTCTGTTAGGTAACGTCGATTGGCTGCTGCCTCTACCGCCAATTTCTCCTCTTGCTCGGCTAACTGACGCGTTATCTCACGCTGTTCACGCAACTGTTTGGTAATAAACCAGGCCAGCAGTGCAATGGCTATCACACCAATTAAGATCAGGGTGTATACTAGACTCTCGTTCATATTCACAAATCCATTACCATGTTAATTCTCGATTCAAACGCACAGCTAGGAACTCTTATTGAGGAGCTCTACTTAAAACCAACCGGGATGACTGCAGAGCAAGCTGCTGAGTTATGCGGTCTTGATACGAAAGAATTTAGCGCTATTCTAGCCGGTGAGCTGCCAATGAACCACAAAAGAGCACTCGCTCTATCTCGTGGTTTTAATACTCACATCAGTTTTTTTCAAAACTACATCCCTAGCAAATCCGATCAATAACTCAAAACCGGCCGACCACCGACAAACGGCTTGAAAGCTGATAAAATTGCGGACTTTCGTGTTTAATACCCTGAAGGTCCCAATGAGCCCATCACTACACTACAACTGGTTCTCTAACGTACGTGGCGACATCCTCTCTGGTTTGGTTGTTGCTTTGGCTTTGATTCCAGAAGCGATCGCCTTCTCGATCATCGCAGGCGTTGACCCTAAAGTCGGCCTATACGCCTCTTTCTGTATCGCTGTCATCACCGCGTTTGCCGGTGGACGCCCTGGCATGATCTCGGCCGCGACGGGTGCCATGGCCCTACTGATGGTCACCTTGGTGAAAGAGCACGGCCTTGAATACCTTCTGGCAGCAACCCTATTAACAGGTGTTATACAGATTGGTGCCGGTTATCTTCGCTTAGGCTCGTTGATGCGTTTTGTATCCCGCTCGGTAGTGACTGGGTTTGTAAACGCTCTAGCGATCTTGATCTTTATGGCGCAGTTACCTGAGCTGATTGATGTTACTTGGCACGTCTATGCCATGACAGCAGCAGGCTTAGTGATTATCTACACCTTCCCCTACCTAACCACTAAAATCCCATCACCTCTGGTCTGTATCCTTGTTTTAACCGCAGTTTCAATGGCACTTGGACTGGATATTCGCACGGTAGGCGATATGGGTGAACTGCCTGACACACTCCCAATTTTCCTATGGCCAGATGTTCCTCTGACACTAGAAACACTGTGGATCATCCTCCCCTACTCACTGCCTCTTGCAGTCGTAGGCCTTCTGGAGTCTCTTATGACCGCCACTATCGTTGATGATCTTACTGATACTTCAAGCGATAAAAACCGTGAGTGTAAAGGCCAAGGCCTTGCCAACATCGGTGCAGGCCTGTTTGGTGGCATGGCAGGCTGTGCCATGATCGGCCAATCAGTGATCAACGTGAAATCAGGTGGTCGAACACGCCTATCAACACTGATCGCAGGTGTTGTTCTGCTAATACTCGTTGTTTTCCTAGATGAGTGGGTCTCGCAGATTCCGATGGCAGCACTGGTGGCCGTGATGATTATGGTCTCGATTGGTACCTTCTCTTGGGAGTCGATCTTTAACCTACGCAAACACCCAATGTCGACCAATATCGTCATGTTGACGACGGTCGCTGTCGTTGTGGCGACTCACAACCTGGCCTTTGGCGTCTTCGCCGGTGTGCTGTTAGCCGCACTATTCTTTGCCAACAAAATTGGTCAATTCCTCTACATTGGCAAAGAGGATGGCGAAGGCGAAAACCATCGTGTTTATCGTGTTGTCGGCCAGGTATTCTTCAGTTCTAGTGATAAGTTCATCGATGCGTTTGATTTCAAAGAGGACACGGATCGTGTCACCATAGATCTATCACGCGCACACTTCTGGGATTTAACTGCCGTCGGCGCACTGGATAAGGTGATTCTTAAATTCCGTCGTGAAGGGATTGCGGTTGACACCGTTGGTTTGAACGAGGCGAGTGCGACCATCGTGGATAAATTCGCCGTACACGACAAACCTGATCAGATCGATGAGCTGATGGGACACTAGGGAGTATTTATGACTCAAGTTGTAGCCTGTATTGATGGCATCGGTGAACGCTCAGAAGCCGTGTGTGACACGGCCGCTTGGGCGAGCCGAGTCCTTCAAGCACCTCTTAAACTTCTGCACGTTCTTGATAAACGTGAATTCCCAACGGAAGATAAGAGTCCACTAAGTGGCACCATTGGACTGGGTGCCCGTGAGTCTCTTCTAGAAGAGCTCGCCTCTCTTGATGAGCAGCGTGGACGCATTGCCCGTGAACAGGGTCGTGTCATGTTGAATGCCGCTCTAGAGAGAGCCAACCAAGATCGTGCTTTCTTACCCTCAACCTCACAACGTCATGGCGATCTGCAGCAGACCCTTGAAGAGGAGCAGTCAGATACTCGTCTGCTCGTGTTAGGCAAAGGCGCGCATGGGGATGCTATGGGGGTTCATATCGAACCGATCATTCGTGCACTGCATCGTCCTATTCTGATTACAGATACAGCACTGGTTGAACCCAAGCGTTTTATGATCGCTTACGATGGCAGCAAAACCGCTCGTAAAGCTCTGGATATGGTTGCCAAAAGCCCACTGTTAAAAGGGGCAGAATGTGAGCTATTAATGGTAGGGCCAGCGACATTCGACTTTAAACAGGAGTTAGAGATCGCTGAAAAGGTCCTAGTGGAGGCTGGCTTTAATGTGAATGCCACATTAGCGGCAGGTGAAGCAGAAGAGGTTATTCTGGAGCATGAGTCTAAGACAGGTTCAGAACTGCTGGTAATGGGCGCTTACGGACACTCGCGTATCCGCCAGATGCTGGTTGGCAGTACCACTACTTCACTTCTAAGACGAACACCGACGCCCGTCCTTCTGTTACGTTAGTCTTTTCTGTTTTTGATTGCATTGCCTAGGAGGTTTAAAACCCTCTTAGGCAATGTACATAATTACTTTTGAGCTTGATACTGCTCGAACGCCTCGATTGCTTGTGCACCATAGACCATTGAAGGTCCACCGCCCATCAACATAGCAACGCCAATCATATCGTCAAGCTCTTCTCGAGTAACACCGGCGTTAGTCGCGGCATTCATATGGTAGGCGATACAGCCATCACAACGGGTCGCTATCGCAATGCCCAGTGCAATAAGCTCTTTCGTTTTAACATCCAACACCCCCTCTTTCATGGTGCCTTGATGCAACGCAGCAAAGCCTTTGCGCGCACCAGTCGGCAGCTTAGCGGCAAATTCATTAAGGTGATCGCGATATTCTGGGTAGTTATGACTCATAGCCTGCTCCTAAATTAAGTTAGAAGCAGAATAGAGAAATGGGTAGGAAAGGTATTGAGATAGGTCAGTTAAATTAGAATTCTCTAAATTAATTGCATAGATTCTAATAGGGCTTCAACTAAACCGATCAGGGCCACTCCAATGAAGAGTCCCGTTATCCGTTTAATCGACTCTTCACTGAAGCGTGAAAAGAGCTTAGACGCCAACGGCAAAGAGACCACACAGCCGACCATTAGAGAGGCCACCAGTGCATAATCCATAACACCGCGACTACCAAAGGTGATTGAGACTGCCAGTGATAGAATCAGTCCAACAGGAATCGACGTCGCTACGGCAGACTTCACAGAGAGCCCGCCAGATGAAGAGAGTGCTGGGACAACCAAGACTCCGCCACCCACACCCGTAAGACCCATCAAAAAGCCAGTGATACCACTGAGCCAAGAGAGACTGAGTCGGCTTAAAACCTCTTTTATCCGTTTAGTAAACATAGAAGCGAGAGAGAGCAGACCAGCAAGAAGAACGAGTAACATGAGTACACGATCCACTGTCACTCGCATCTCTGGATCCGAGACGAGCGTTAGGCTCAAGGCACTGAGGATGGTGACCGGCAAGCATAGGTAGAGAAACTTTCGACCAACTGTCCAGTTAACCCCACCCTGCTTCGCATGACCGACCGTCATCAGCACCTTCGCTAAAAAGGCAAAGAATGAGCTACTGGCAACCGCCAATGTTGGCTCCAGATTAAACAGAACAATCAGGGAGGGAACCACCAACACTCCAGCCCCAACGCCCGATAAAAAGATCAGCATCGAGAAGAAGAATCCTGCCAAAATCGCATAAGGATCCAGGCTACTGAGTAGAGTGAGTTCCATCACATTGTCCTAAATTAAAAACCGCAGCTTATCGCTGCGGCATGTCTGCTCGACCATAACCTAAACTAACAGTAGCATCGTCTGGGATGCTTGGAATGGTATTATTCCAATCCAACCAAACTTGACGCATCTCAGCCAGTTTATCTGGATAGTTCTTAGCTTGGTTCGCACGTTCACGTGCATCGTTGACGACATTGAATAGATACTCATGCTCATCAACTTTCAGGTATTTCCAATCGCCCATACGGTAGGCACGCTGATCACGGTGATTCATACGCCAGAAGAGAGGACGTTCAAAGCTCTCAACTTGACCCGTCAGAACAGGTGTCAAATCTACCCCATCCGTTGCGTAGCTTGGATCCGCTTCGCCACCACCAATCTTCATCAGAGTGTATGACCAATCCATTGTCATACAGTGCTGAGTCGTTTTCTGGCCAGGCTTAATGCCCTTAGGCCAACGAACCACCCAAGGGACACGAATACCACCCTCTGTTAGGTCCATTTTACCGCCGACCAGAGGCCAGTTATCTGAGAAACGTTCACCGCCATTGTCGCTGGTAAAGACGATCAAGGTATCCTCTGTTAGGCCCTGCTCTTCAAGCGCAGCCATGATGTTTCCGATCCCCTCATCCATGTGGTGAATCATACGCTGATAAGTATGAATGTTACCGCCATCAAGATGGAACAGGTTGGTGATGTTTTTAGAGACCTCTTCGTCGTCACGGGTTTCCCAAGGCCAGTGTGGCGCCGTGTAGTGAAGACTTAGGAAAAAGGGTTTGCCGTTTTTCGCATCATCTGCTTTACGGTTTACAAACTGAACCGCACGCTCTGACAATAGATCAGTCAAATAACCCGGCTCGTGGTGCTCCTCTTCATCAATGTAGAGATCATGGTCACCCTTACCACTGACATGGCTAAAGTAATCCACACCACCCGCCATAATGCCATAGAACTCATCATAGCCCGATTTGAGTGGACTGAAATGAGGTGGGTAGCCAAGGTGCCACTTGCCGATTAGACCTGTGTTGTAACCCGCCTTTTTTAGCTGTGAAGGCAAGGTTGGGATTTCTGGTGGTAAGCCTAGACGGGGGTCACCCTTTGATCGACTGTTGATTGGCTCTTCCAATGCACCGCGCAAGCGGTATTGGTAGGCCATGGTCATTAAGGCAAATCGTGTGGGTGAACAGACAGGTGAGTTAGCGTAACCATCGGTAAAGATCATACCCTCTTCTGCCAAGCGATCGATGTTTGGAGAGATCATGCCAAACTGTGCTTCACGACCACCGTAACAGCCTAGATCTGCATAACCCAGATCATCAGCAACAATGTAAATAATATTGGTCATAGTGCCCCACCTTCCTTAATAAGGCTGTTAAATCCAAGAATACAACGGTGAGCAAGCAGGATAAGAACTGCCCCACCAAGACCGACTAGATCCCAGTAACCGTCAGGAACAAACATCAACACGACACAGCTGATGCGCAGTGCAATTTCGAAAATATTCAGTTTTGATTTATCAAAACCGATCAGTGCACTTGAAAGAACCGGAATGCTGACAATCAGTTTCAACATCAACCACGCCCAAGGCAGCCAAGCGAACTGAATGTTCTCCTGATCGACACTCAACATCATTGGGTTGTAAGCAAACATGAAAGGTATCAAAAAGATCATGATACCGATTCGAGAGGCATCAACGGATGTTTTAATCGGACCACCTCCCGAAATCGTTGCCGCAGCATAAGCTGCAATAGCTACCGGCGGTGTAATGGCTGAACCAACCGCGATCATGAACACAAACATGTGAGCCGTTAGCGTGTCCAAACCGAGCATCTGCATCGCTGGAATCGCGATCGTTGCTACCGTTACATAAGCGGGTAGCGTTGGCATACCCATACCCAAGATGACACACCCTACAGCTGCAACTAACAACGAGATCATTAACGAATCAGTCACTACCGAATTCAAAAGCACACCAAATTTAACCGGCACCCCTGTTGCGGATAGCGCAGAGATAACAATTGAGACTGCCGCAATCGCCATCAAAAGGCCTGCGAAAGTAGAACCACCATCTGATAGACATTTAATTAAACGTGCTGGCTGCTTACGTATTGCCGGGTTAATAAAACTGAGTGGGAACAGAATTGCCAAAGCCGTAATCGAAGCACCCGATGGAGACATCCCCCTTATCAGCAGAACCACAATGATTAAAAGTGGACCAAAAATCATCAAAAGATTCAGGTAGTCTTGCTTCTCTGGAACAGGCGTTTTAGCGATATCCTCTTCGTTCGGTTGAATCCCCAAACGCTTAGTCTCGAAGTAGATCATCGTGCAGACACTGACGTAGTACGCTACAGCAGGCACTAATACAGCAATAATAACTGTCAGATAGCCAACACCTGCAAAGTCCGCCATGACCAGGGCAGCGGCACCCATGATAGGTGGCATAATCTGACCGCCAGAAGAAGCCGACGCCTCTACAGCGCCAGCAAAGCTTTTCGTGAAGCCTCGACGCATGATCATTGGGATGGTCACCACACCGGTACCAACAACGTTAGCTACGGCACTGCCTGACACGGTACCGAACAGGCCTGATGACATGACCGCTGCATAGGCAGGACCACCTGCGGTGCGACGCATCCAGTAGAATGCGATGCGAATCATCGACTCACCGGCACCAACGCCCTCTAAAACGGCACCTAGAATGATGAATGGGAATACTGTTGTAATAACGATTGAGAAGGTACTTCCCATAATGCCTGTATCAAGCGAGAAGAGCAGGTTCTGCGCCAACATCTCTTCGATACCGCTATTAACAGTTCGTAAAGGCCCCGGCCAAAGGTGCCCTGTCCACATATACGCAATTCCGATCACCCCAAGGATTGCAACCGGAATGCCCCAAATACGCCAACAGAAAAATAGAGCACCTGCAGCCGAGCAAACTGCGACCCACATCTCGTATGAGCCAAATAGGAACATCGCATCATCGATATCACGCGCGACGAAATAGAACTCGAAGCTACCCCAGAAGAGGCCGGCAGTGGCTGCCAATCCTATTAGAAGCACCCACCATGGCGTTTTCTTACTGGAATCGGCCAGATCTACCAACACCATCGCTACACAAAGTGCGAAGAAGGTAGGTCTGAACCAGTGCATAGGGAAAGGCCCTAAACGGAAGTCACCGATAGCAGGAAGGATATTTGCAAGGCCGTAGAAGGCCACCACAATACCCAAAACAAAAGCGATCGACTTTTGCACAGTAGCTGCGAGAGAAGTATTCATAATTAAGACTCTAAACAAGCGGGGCAAAGCTGCCCCGCTTTATAGGTAGCGAGTAACTGAATCGTTACTTAAGGTTTGCAGGAATTTCGATGCCCTGCTCTTCAAAGTACTTAATAGCACCTGGGTGAAGTGGTGCAGCTACACCCGTAAATGGGCTGTACTTAGTAAGGTGATTAAGCATAGCGTTGTCTTTACCCATCTACTCACGTGACTCCATGTAAACTTTAGTCATTGTGTAAGCCAAATCATCAGACATAGACTCATTAACACCCATGAACATTAGTGTTAGAAAACCAGTCGAGTCTTTCTCATTGGCTTGTTGTGGGTAGGTACCAGCAGGGATGATGGAAGACTCCATACCTAAAGCGGCATTTGGCTCAGTACCTTCTGGAAGGCTTAGAATGCGAACTGGGCGCTTCAAACTCATCTCGGCAAGCACCTGAGAACCTACAGGCATTGATAGCACGGCAACATCGAACTGACCGACCTGGAAAGCCTGAACAGACGCATTCCATGGTGCTTTAACACCCTCATACTGATCGGCTTCTAGACCACCGGCTGCTGCCATTGAAATGATCTGACGGTTGGCTGCACCCGCTGGTGGACCAATGTAGACACGTTTGCCAGCTGCATCTTTCCACTCGTTGATGCCTTGATCAGCCCAAGTGATGGCGTGGAACGTACTTCCAGGGAAACCATAAAGCGCACGAACTGAGCTTGCCAATTCAGCACCCTTTTCAGCGCCCATTTTAGCGTAAGGCCCCTTACCCGCTTTGAGAGCGTTAAACGCCAAAGGCGGGATTACCGCAGAATCCAACTTATCAGAAGCAACTTTAAGAAGAGATTTAGTCAGAGTCTGACCTAGTGCTAACTGAACATTAACATCTTCTTTAGATAGGAAAGAAGCCATGGTTTGAGGCATTAGACCAACAACTGATTGAGAGCCTGCAGCTTCCATACTGATATCAGCCGCCTGTGCAGTTACTGCAGCTAAACCTAGTGTGGTCGCTAAAACTGTTTTACGAAATGCGTTCTTGAACATTTTTTAACTCCAAAGGTTATTATTTTTAGAACTTAGCCAGTCTAGTAGATTGCCAACAAATGTGTAAAATGCATTTTTAAATATGCCAAATTAAAAAAAACGTATGGATCCAAAACACCTCTATTATCTATCAGTGGTCCTTGAAAAGGGCTCTTTGACGGAAGCTGCTAAACACTTAGCGCTTACTCAGCCAACCCTGACACGCACCATGGCGACACTGGAGATGCAGGCTGGTACGCAGCTATTTAGTCGAAGTCGTTACGGCGTTAAAGGAACTCCCGTTGGAATCGCTTTGGCTCGTGAGGGTCGAACGATCAACCGAAGTATGGAGGCGGCGCGTTTTCATGCATCGCGCTACAGAATTGGTTTGGACAAAGAGATCCGAATCGGCATTGGTCCACTGTTGTCGGCTACCATTATGCCCGATGCAATGCACTCTCTTCTTGAGTTACACCCAAAGGCGTCGCTCACCATCGAAGTGTCACGACCCACCGCAGTTATCGACCACTTAATTGATAACCAACTAGATATCGCGATCGCTCCATCAGCAACCGACAAGCTGATACCTGGATGCAATAGAGAGCTGCTTTTTAATGATGAGATAGCCATCTACTGCAGTCATGATCACCCATTAGCCAATAAAACCGATATCAATATTGAAGATTTAGCGACGGCTAACTGGTTAAGCCTTGGTCACGGTTCGCCTTTTGAGAGAGAGGTTATGGAGCTTTTAAATGAGTCGGGTATCTCAAAAATACGCACCCAGATCGTCTTTCGAAATGAAGGCTACCTTTTACTGGAAACGCTTCGCAAAGGAAAACATCTTGCTGTTTTGCCCAATATTCCTATGCAAGTTTTTTACCAGACAAAAGAGTTTAAAAGAATTGAGTTGAATAGAGAGTTGTCACAGCCCAGAAACATTTACCTCTGGGCACGTGATGAGATGTTAGAGACACCGATTTACAAAGACATTAAATCGGTAATGCTGGCACAAGCTAAGACACTCATCGCCAGCACTCAGTAGCGTTACTTAGCCTACCTTTTCACCTTTGGCTTGTAGGTCAGCATGGTAAGACGAGCGGACCAATGGTCCACTGGCAACATGACTAAAGCCCATCTCTTTTGCCAACGCCTCAAACTCTGCAAACTCATCAGGTGTGACAAATCGATCAACCGGTAAGTGATCACGGCTTGGCTGTAGGTACTGCCCAATCGTAATCATGTTGACGTCATGTGCACGAAGATCCTTCATCACCTCAACAATCTCTTCGTTTGTCTCACCGACACCGACCATCAAACCTGATTTAGTACGCACTTCTGGACGCAGTGCTTTATAGCGTTTTAGAAGCTCCAATGACCAAGCATAATCAGCCCCTGGACGAACCTGTTTGTAGAGACGAGGCACTGTTTCTAGGTTGTGGTTAAAGACATCAGGTGGGGTATCTTTCAAGATCTCCAATGCGATATCCATGCGGCCACGGAAGTCAGGCACCAGGGTCTCAATTTGAATAGAGGGCAGACGTTCACGAGTTTCACGAATACAGTCAGCAAAGTGCTGTGCGCCGCCGTCACGGAGATCGTCTCGGTCTACGGAGGTAATGACCACGTAACGAAGACGCATATCCGCAATCGCTGTGGCTAACTCAATAGGCTCGTCTGGCGATAAGGCATTAGGACGGCCATGTGCTACGTCACAGAATGGACAACGGCGAGTACAGATATCGCCCATGATCATGAAGGTCGCTGTACCATGAGTAAAACACTCACCTAGGTTGGGGCAGCTCGCCTCTTCGCAGACCGAAGCAAGTTTATGCTTACGCAGGGTATCTTTGATGCGCTTTACTTCTGCATTAGAGCCCATGCGGACACGAAGCCAATCAGGCTTACGTGGCATATCCTCTTTTTCAGTCGGTATTACCTTAACCGGAATACGTGCTAACTTTTCAGCGCCACGCAGCTTAACTCCCTGCTCCGCTACACCCTTAGGTTTGATTGTCTCTTCACTCATTCGCTATCCCATCCATGAATAGTGTGCCACTCTGTGTAGCCAATTGCGTTTGCCAAATATTGTACTAGTTCAGCCCCAACCTTTTCTACTTTAGTCGCAGAAGGGTCAAACTTTGACAACTGTGTCATCTGAAGCCCTGCATAGCCACAGGGATTAATTCGTAAGAAAGGCTCAAGATCCATATCGATATTGAGCGCTAAACCGTGAAAGCTACGACTCTTGCGTACGCGCAGCCCCAGTGAACAGATCTTGTCTCCATCGACATAGACACCCGGCGCATCTGGTTTCGCGGCGGCTGTGACTCGATAGTCAGCCAATAGGGAGATAACCGAATCCTCCATCAGTGTGACCAGGTCTCTAACACCCAACTTATTACGTTTTAAATCAAGCAGTAGATAGATCACCAGCTGACCCGGCCCATGGTAGGTAACCTGACCACCTCGATCGACTTGGACGACTGGAATATCACCAGTGCCCAACAAATGCTCCGCTTTACCTGCCTGCCCCTGGGTAAAAACAGGCTCATGCTCTAACACCCAGAGCTCATCCGCAGTTTCTGCGGTACGCTCATTAGTGAAAGCCTGCATCCTATCAAAGGCTTCTTGATAGGGCTGACGCCCTAAATAGCGAACGATAAGAGGTAGATCAGATACCACTAAAGCACCATTTTGACGCGACCAGACGCCTTCAGATCGGTATGAATCTGCGCCAACTGCTCTTCACTGGTTGCATTGATCAATACACGAACAGACGTAAAACGTCCTTTACTACTGGCATTGATCTCAACTTTAGACTCATCCAAATCCGGGTCGTAAAGTTTCATGGTATTAACCACGAATTCTCTATAGTCCGGTGCACTGTCACCGACCACCATGATTTTGTAGTCAGGACAAGGAAACTCAATTTTAGGAGGTGTAGGTTCGCTCATAGGTACCTCTAAAGTGAACGAAAGGTGGCTCAATCAGTGACTAACCGAACAACCCTTGGAAAAATAGAACAATGCTGTGCCAGATCGCTTTCAAGAAACCAGCCTCTTCAACCGACTGAAGCGCAAGCAAAGGCTCACGAGCAACCTCTTCACCCTCTAGTGTGACTAAAAGATGACCTACCACTTCACCCGCTGCCAAAGGTGCTTCAATAACCTCTGGAAGGTCTAAGGTCGCGGCTAACTGATTCTCACTGCCGCGAGGAATAGTTAACGACAGATCACCACCCAAGCCGAGAGAAACTGAATCAGTCACACCCTTCCAGACTTTTGGCTTATTCAGCTCTTGACCCGCTTTGTAGAGAGGGTAATTTCTGAAGAAACGAAAACCGTAAGCCAACAGCTTTTGACTCTCTTGGGCACGAGCTTGATCAGACGTCGTTCCTAGAACAACAGAGATCAGACGCATATCATCGCGCACAGCAGAGGACACTAAACAGTAACCCGCCTCTTCAGTATGACCCGTCTTGATGCCATCGACTGTTGGATCACGCCACAACAGACGGTTACGGTTAGGCTGTTTGATATCGTTGTAGGTAAAGTATTTCTCTTTGTAGATGGCGTACTGTTCAGGGAAATCCTGAATCAACGCACGGCCAATCAACGCCAGATCACGTGGTGAAGAGTAGTGACCTTCAGCAGGCAAACCGGTCGCATTTTTAAAGTGGGTATTGGTTAGCCCCAAACGCTCAGCATGCTGATTCATCAAATCAGCAAAGGCCTCTTCACTCCCGGCCACATACTCAGCTAAAGCAACCGACGCATCATTCCCTGACTGGATGATGACTCCACGAAGCAGATCCTCTAAACGAACTTGAGTCCCTTCACGAACAAACATCCGTGACCCTTCCGTTTTCCAAGCTTTGACACTAATTGGAACTAGGTCGTTAAAGCTGATGTTACCCTCAGACACTTCGTGCTCAACAATGTAGCTGGTCATCATTTTAGTCAAACTAGCTGGTGCAAACTGACCATCTGCACCTGACTCAGCAATGATGTCACCCGTCGAGGCATCCATTAAGACATAAGCTGTTGCCGCTAATTGGGGTGGTGGAGGCAGAACGGCTGCCTGAATTTGAACCGTCGCAACCGCGACAAACAGTAGAACTAGGGAACGAATCTTTGAGAGCATCTTTACAACTTTTAAATAGGTTAAAACAATTTAGGGTGATTTTATCAGCAATGGCGATGAATAGCCCATCGACTCCAAACTTTGCACCATTGAGTCAATTGACAGTGTGTCAGTCAGCGGTCCAACGAGCACACGATGAAACTCTGCATCACCCTGGCGAACTCTCTTAATAACGGCTTGGACGCCATCCATCGCTGAGAGTCGACGCTGAACCGATAGTGCCGAGCTCTCTTTTCCAAAGGACCCTACTTGAAGGAACGCACCGGTCTCGTCAGGTTTTGGCTGTTGATGAGACGCAACAGGTTGAGACGCTTTCTCTACTGTTTCAGTGGCATCAGCAAGATTACGAGCATCAATGGCCTCGACCCTAACTCGACCGGTACCCTGCTTCAAAATTTCCAAACGCGCCGCAGCTGAGTAACTTAGATCGATCAAACGATTTTCATGAAAGGGACCGCGATCGTTAACGCGCACAACAACCGACTTACCGTTATCCAGATTAGTCACTTTTGCGAAGCTGGGAATGGGCAGGCTCTTGTGTGCTGCAGACATCTTGTAGATGTCGTAGATCTCACCGTTAGAGGTTTTGTGACCATGAAACTTCAGGCCGTACCAAGAGGCGATACCCTCAGCTCTGTAACCAATGTGCGAAGGGAGCACATTATAGCTTTTACCCCAGACCTCGTAGGTCGAACGATTGCCCCCACGACTGTAGGGTATGTCGACAGGAACAGCATCGGCCACATTGGATACATCCGGTGGATTATCAGGGGCAAAATCTTTGCGAACTTTATATCGCCCGCCTGCCGTTTCACGATCGTAGGTAGGCGTGGAACTACAACCGACCAGAGCCAGGGCGAATAGAGCTACGATTGCTTTCAGCGTGAACCTTGTCACCAGTTAACCCTTGTAGATCTCAAGACGTATGGCTTCGCTCAGTTCACGAACCGCATTGGCATAGAGACGACTGTGATTATAGCGAGTGATGACGTAGAAGTTATGCAGTCCGAGAAGGTATTGATCACCTTGATCGCTGCTCATACGCATCAGTGTTGCAAGTTGATCGTCTGCAACTTCACCCTTGGCAATCACTCCACGTTGACGCCACTCACCCAGTGTAAGCTCTGGTTTAAGGCCCTTGTTAAACCACTCTGAATCAACACTGCCGTTCAAAAGGACGTCACTGATAATTGGCTCACCCGCACGCCAGCCATGACGAGCAAAGTAGTTCGCCACACTGCCAATAGCATCAACGGGGTTGCCCCAAATATCGCGCTGTTGATCGCCGTCAAAATCCACGGCATAAGCTAAGAAGCTTGAAGGGATAAATTGACCATAGCCCATGGCGCCAGCGTAAGAGCCTTTCAAAACACCGGGCTCAACCCCCTCTTGGCGCGCTAGGCGAAAGTAGTCACCTAACTGCCCTAGGAAGAAGTCGGCACGTTTAGGGTAGTCAAAACCCAAGGTCGACAGCGCATCCAAAACTCGATAATTACCAGTGATACGCCCAAAGCGTGTCTCCACACCCATGATCGCTAAAACTATTTCAGGTGGTACGCCATAAACTTCTTCAGCTTTCAACAGCGTCTCTTTGTGCTCTTTCCAGAACTGAATGGCTTGTTTGATGCGACGCTGCTCAATAAAAATCGCTCGGTACTCACCCCAATTTAGGCGACGCTCTGCTGGACGGCTGATCGCATCAATAATGCTCTGCTGATACTTTGCTCGACCTAACACATCACGAATGTAACTCTCTTCGAAACCATCAGCCTTCAGGTCATCAATCAATATCTGAGCTCGTGGATGGGCCTCATAACCAGCAAAAGAGGCTGTTGATACCGCTAAACAACCCGCTAACACCATCGTTTTAAAATGTTTAAGCATGCTTATCTCCAAGCAGTCATCTTATTATTCTAGCGTCGCAACATCGATTTATGGGTATGAATCGACATCAGAATTCCGAAACCTATCATCAACGTCACGATAGAGGTACCACCATAGCTCACCATTGGCAGAGGGACCCCTACAACCGGCAGAATCCCACTGACCATGCCGATGTTCACAAAGACATAGACAAAGAAGGTCAGCGTGATACTAGCTGCTAGCATACGGGAAAAACTGTCAGGTGCCTTAACAGCGATCATTAAGCCACGACCTACAATTAAAAGGTATAGAGCGAGTAGCACTAACACCCCTTTCATTCCCAGCTCTTCGCCGATCACTGCAATAATAAAGTCTGTATGAGATTCAGGAAGAAAGTCCAGTTGAGACTGGGTACCACTCAAGAAACCTTTGCCAGAGAGGCCGCCCGAACCGATCGCCGTTTTCGACTGTATGATGTTCCAGCCCGAGCCAAGAGGATCGCTCTCTGGATCTAAAAAGGTCAGCACCCTCTGTTTCTGATAATCCTTCATGATCATCCAGAGCCCAGGCAGTGAAGCCGCTACAACCCCAGCACTCAGAAAGATCCAGCGCCAGTAGATTCCCGAAAATAGCAAAATAAATACACCTGAGGCGCCAATCAGCAACGAGGTACCAAGATCTGGTTGCTTCATAATCAGTGCAAATGGGATCGCAATTAAGATCAAACTCACTATGATCGCTTTAAAGTTGGGCGGCAGTGTGTATCGAGCGATGTAACCCGCCACCACAATAGGTAGAACCAGTTTCATTAACTCTGATGGCTGAAAACGAAAACCGGGCAGCGCCAACCATCGCTGAGCACCTTTAGCACCAACCCCAAACAAGATAACGCCAACCAACAAGGCCACACCAAGCAGGTAGAGCCAGGGCCCTACCCTCATGATCACCCTAGGGGGGACTTGCGCGAGAAAAATCAACGCGGCAAATCCTGCAGCCATGCGGATGGCCTGACGCTCAACATAGGCCCAGTCTTGCCCTGATGCACTGTAAAGAATGACCAGCCCTGCTACACAGAGCGCTAGCAATAGTAAAAGCAAGGGTAAATCTAGGTGAGTGTAATTCCACAAGGAGCGCTGCTTGCGAAGTCCTGACTGATCTGGCGAGACGGAGCGGTGGAAATCTTTAGACATTAATCATCTCCCAACTCACTGGTGTAATCGCCCAGTAACCAAGCATCAATCACTTCACGCGCGACCGGTGCTGCAGCTCTAGAACCACCCTCGCCGTTCTCGACGACTACCGCCACTGCAATTTTAGGATCATCAGCCGGTGCAAAGGCAACAAAGAGTGCGTGGTCTCGCTGACGTTCTAGCAGAGCCTCTGAGTCATATTCAGCATCTTGAGCAATGCCGACCACTTGGGCCGTACCTGTTTTTCCTGCCATGGTATAAGGCGCTCCCGCACCGGCTTTTCGAGCCGTACCGTAGGGAGCATTCACCACATTCACCATACCCTCAATTACCTTTTCAAAGTACTCGGGGTGATTGAGTTCAACATCGGGTAGTGTCGGCTTCTGTTGTAGCTGTTGGATAATCTCTGTCTGTTCCGCCGTTAGCTCATTTTCAGCGATGAAGCTCTTGATCATCTGTGGACGCACCCACTTACCTCGATTGGCTAACACTGCAGTGGCGGTCGCGAGCTGCAGTGGCGTAGCTATCATATAACCCTGCCCAATACTTAGATTGAGTGAATCACCGGGGTACCAAGGCTGTTTCTCGCGACGCTTCTTCCACTCATTGGATGGGAGAATAGCTCGGCCCGCTTCAGGCAGATCCAGACTGGTGACCTGTCCAAAACCGAAACGCCCTAAATAGTCACTGTAAACATCAATCGATGTTTTAGAAGCCGTATCATAAAACCAGACATCACAAGACTCAGCCAATGCGTGATTCAGATCGACTCGACCGTGACCAGATTTCTTCCAATCTCGCCATTTCCGACCATTTTCAGAGAGTTGATAGAAACCTGGATCCCAAACTTTGTGATCAATCGGTACCGATTTAGAATCAACTGAGGCAAGCGCTGTGAAGGGCTTTAGCGTTGATCCCGGTGGGTAGGCTCCACGGATGGCGCGATTGTAAAGGGGCTGATCTTTATCATCGCGAAGCGCATTGTAGTTATCGAATGAAATACCCGTTACAAACTCATTGGGGTCGTAAGAGGGGTTGCTCACCAATGACAAGATTTCACCGGTTTGGGGTTCAATCGCTACAACCGCAGCTCGCTTACCCTCCAACAGTTTCGCTGTAAACTGCTGCAGCTTTAAATCGAGACTTAACTGGATATCCAAACCTGGGGTTGGGTCCTCTTGCTCCAAAACACGCATGACTCGGCCGCGCACATTGGTTTCAACACGCTGCAAACCGACCTGTCCATGCAGTAGCGGCTCGTAATATTTCTCAACCCCAAGTTTGCCAATATAGTGTGTTGCAGCATAGTTATTAGGGTCTAAGGTTTTGAGTTCACGCTCATTAACACGCCCAACATAACCAATGGCATGCACCAGTGAATCAGGGTGAGGATAGTAACGAACAAGATCAGCTTCAATCTGTAGCCCCGGTAGACGATAGAAGTTCACTGAGAGCTTAGCGATCTCCTCTTCGGTTAAGCGAGATTTGAGAGGAACGGTGGAGTGTGGACGACGACGGTGCTTAAGGCGCTTTTTAAAGCCTTCTACCTCTGCCGCAGAGAGCTCTACTAGAGAGGCGACATCCTCTAATAGCGAATCCACATCATCGACCTCCTCTTTAAGGAGCGTCAAACTGAAGCTAGGGCGGTTTTCTGCCAACAGTTCGCCATTACGATCGTAGATAAGACCTCGTCTGGGGGCGACTGGCTGAAGTTTAATGCGATTATTTTCTGATAACAGAGAGAATCGATCGTGCTCAACGACCTGCAAGAAGTAGATTCGACTGACCAGAATGGCCATCAGCACTAAAACGAAAAGAAACGCGACGACTGCTCGGTTAACAAAGAACCGATTCTCTTTCTGGTAGTCGTTAAATCGTCTCTGATCCATCTAACTCACTTATGGTAGGGATGACCTTGAAGTAAGGTCCAAGCTCGATATATCTGCTCAGCAAGAATAATGCGAACCAGCGGGTGCGGTAAAGTCAGCGCTGATAGCGACCACTTTTGATCGGCAGCGGCGATGCATCTTGGATCAAGACCATCGGGACCACCCACCAAAAGCGTTATATTATTTCCTTCCATCCGCCAGTTTTCAGCCTGTTCTGCAAGCTTTTCTGTCGACCAGTTCTTGCCATCAACACAGAGAGCGATCACTCGATCCCCTTTTGGGATGGCCGCCAACATGGCGTCACCTTCAGAGCGCATAGCCCGTTGGATATCAGCCCCTTTGCCACGATGGCCAGGCTGTAATTCAACCAGTTCTAGCTGAGAATCAGAGGGAAGACGCTTGCAGTACTCTTGGTAGCCGTCCGTGACCCATTTTGGCATCTTAGTGCCGACTGCAAGCAATCGTATGCGCATAAGGCTTAGGCGTCGCCTACTGACCAGAGGCGTTCAATGTCATAGAAATCACGAGCATCTGGCATCATCACGTGCACAATGATGCTACCAAGATCGACCAATACCCAGTCACCAACCGTTTGACCTTCAATACCCATAGGCAAAAGACCCTGCTCTTTCACCTTGTCGATCACCTCTTGAGCAGCGGCTGCTACTTGACGCTTAGATGTACCACTTGCAACCATCATGTAGTCAGTGACGGTAGAGCGGCCACGAACATCGATTAGGTTGATATCTTTTGCTTTCATTCCCTCAAGCGCATCTTGCACTAGGGCGATCAATTGATCATCTTGCATGTAAATTAAATTACCTTTCATTGGCGTCATAGAGACGCTCATTTCTAATAAAATTCCAAACGCTGTCTGGAATTAAAAATCTGGGGTTTGAGCCCCGCTTAATAATCTTTCTAACCTGAGTCGCAGAGACATTCATCGGAGTCAACTGATGCATCGCCAAATGACCTGAAGGACGAAGGCTTAACGCTTCTAAATCCTCAACCCTATGCTGATCAATAAAGCACTGAAGCTCTGAATCAAACTCAGGTTCATAACCGGGTCGAGCAACGATCAACAAGTGACCGAAATCCGTTAACTGCTGCCAATGGGACCAACTCTTAATGCCCAGCAGAGAGTCCATCCCCATCACCATTATTATGGGCAAATCCTCACCCACTTCGGCACGTTTTTTCATCAACGTGTTGATGGTGTAGCAAGGCTCATCACTGATCAATTCACAATCATCAGCAACCAGTGCAGGCTCCGATTCTACCGCTAGCCGAACCATCTCAAACCGCTGCACGGCAGAGCCGCCGGTTGATGCTTTATGGACTGGCTCACCGGTTGGGACCAGATTAATGTGAGGCACGTTGAGCACCTCCTGAAGTTCTAGCGCAGTTCTGAGATGTCCATAGTGAATAGGATCAAAGGTACCACCAAAAAGAACCAGAGGAGGTTTCTGCATTACTTACGAACCTGCCCTTCTCCGTAAACAATGTATTTCTGAGACGTCAGCCCCTCTAGACCGACCGGCCCACGAGCGTGAATCTTATCCGTAGATATACCGATTTCAGCACCTAGGCCGTATTCAAAGCCATCGGCAAATCGAGTAGAGGCGTTGATCATGACAGAGCTGGAGTCGACCTCACGCAAAAATTGACGCGACAGCGTGTAGTTTTCAGTAATGATCGCGTCGGTATGGTGAGAGCCGTAGTGATTGATGTGCTCAATTGCACGATCTATACCCTCAACAATTTTGATTGAAAGTATCGGCGCCAAGTACTCAGTCGCCCAATCCTCTTCAGTCGCTGCATTGGCTTGAATAATGGCACATGTCTTGTCACATCCACGAAGTTCTACACCCGCCTCAGCGTAGGCCTCAGCTAGCTCTTTAAGAACCTCATCAGCAACCGATTCATGCACCAGCAGTGTCTCCATGGTGTTACAAGTACCGTAGCGATGAGTCTTGGCATTGATGGCAATATTGATAGCCTTAGCTAGGTCAGCCTCTGCATCAATATAGACATGACAAATACCGTCGAGGTGTTTAATAACAGGCACGCGCGCATCGTTCGAGATACGCTCGATCAACCCCTTACCCCCACGAGGCACGATAACATCCACAAACTCTGGCATAGTAATCAACTGACCAACGGCTTCACGATCGGTGGTTTCCACCACCTGGACAGCCGTTTCAGGCAAACCAGCCTGTTTTAGGCCCGCCATAATCGATTTAGCAATCGCCTGAATAGAGTGAATTGCCTCAGAACCACCGCGAAGAATCGTAGCGTTACCCGACTTTAGACAGAGACTGGCGGCTTCCATTGTGACATTCGGGCGTGACTCATAGATGATGCCTATTACGCCTAGAGGAACACGCATCTTACCTAGCTGAATTCCGGATGGCAGAAAACGCATGTCGGATACATCACCGACAGGGTCTGGTAGAGCGGCAACCTGACGAAGACCCTCGATCATGCCATCGATACGCTCTGGAGTTAGCGCTAGACGATCCAGCATCGCATCATCAAGCCCACGAGCCTTTCCAGCCTCAAGGTCTTTCTGGTTAGCTTGAGTGATCGCATCACGATCGGCATCAATAAGTTCAGCCATTGCAAGCAATGCACTGTTTTTCTGTTCTGTATTAGCACGTGCTACGACACGTGAAGCTTCGCGCGCATTCGCACCAAGCGTCTGCATGTAATCCGCTACATTCATCAGGTCTTTACCGATCAATTTATTGAGAAGTCTAGTATAGCGTGACAGCGATCAAGAACCCACCAATAACAAGAAATTACACCAGCAAAAATCGCTTTTAATGCCTATGAAATAGTTACAAATTTTAGGAACCAACTGGTCGATCGGTCGAAGACAGACTGGTATTATGAAACTCTTATTTTGTGTACTGGAAACAAAGGCATGCTTGAACAAGACGGCGAACAATACAAAGGTTACCTACGTTGGTACCAGCGCCCAGCCTTTGCTGCAGCCATCGCTCTGGTTTTGCTCTTCTCTTCGACCTTGGTTGGCTCCTATCTGTTGGCCAAAAATGCCGCAGAAAACGAAGCACTAAAACAGGCCAAAATTTGGAGTAACAGCGCCTCCATGCTGGTTGCGCCTCTAATTCTCTCTAAAGATTTGGTCAGCCTTAACTTTGTCACCAATCAGATTGCAGACGACCCTTTCGTAGCAGGCATTCAAATCACCGATAGCCAGACCATGAGACTAGCTGCAGCTGGCAAGCAAGAGGGTGTCCACACAGCAAAATCCATCGCACCTAATAACGAAGCCATTGCTCAATTAGAAGTGTGGATCGACCCGACTCCCGTTCAGCAACAACTCAATTACCAGACGGGACTGATCAGCAGCGGCGCTATTATCGCTTTTCTGTTATCACTGTTTATCTATCGCCGGCAGAGCAAACTTCTTGAAGAGGAAGTGGCTTATATTGAACAAATTGAGCAACATTTTGACGATCAAATCACAGACTCAACGGAAGCTCAGGAAACAATCGACGACAGCGATGAAGAAGTTTATGAAGACGATGTAGAGGCAGAAGCGCTAATCGAACAAGAACCAGAGCTAGACGATCAAGAACAAGACACTGAGATCAACTCCCTAGATAACCACCTTGGATCCGAGGCGGAGAAAGAGATTGAATCGACTATTGAGACTGAAGTGGACACTGAAGTAGATTACGATGACATAGGCAATTTCGGATCCGCGTACGATGACCCGATTGTTGAAAACAGCACTTCAGATGAGCCTAGCGAACCTAACTTTGAAGAAGTTCACGAGCCAAACACTGATGAGGCAGACATTCCGCCTTGGGAACCTAGCGAAAATGAGACAATGGTAGAGACCAATGAACCTACCAACATTGAACCCCCTATCGTCAAAATGCAGATAGATGAGACCGATAAGGATGAGATCGATCTGGTTGAACTTCTAAAACCAGAGAGACGCGAACCGAGCGTACCGCCCTTCAAGCCTCTATCAAAAGAGCCCGAACAAGAGCGTGAAGAGCCCAGCTTTGAAACGTTGATGTTTGATACAACGCCAGAGCGCCAAGAGCCCGTGAAGAAACTGGCGCGCAAACTGCCTATCATCAATGAAGAACAGCTCGATCTATACACCATTGAACAGGAGCTTGATCTGTTAACACCAGCCAGTGAAGCGGCCTACGTTGTCCTGATCGACTTTACCAGCCCCCACTCGGCGCTGATCTCCAATGAAGAGCAGTTACAGATCAAACGCACTTACCGAACACTGGCGAACTCCGTTGCCAATATTTACGAAGGCGAGGTCTCCGCACTTGGCGAAGACATACTGATTCAGTTTGATAATGCCAGCGAGGATGACGAGCATGGCGTTAATGCGGCTTGTGCAGCCATGCTATTTGCCCAACTTGCCCGTTCGTACAATAGAAGTCGTTCAGATCAGCAGGAGCCGATACTGAACGTCCACACCGCAATTGTAAGAGGTCAACAGGGTCGTCAGGATAGAATGGCCGACGAAGCCCGCTTCTTAACTCGCTCAACCAAAACAGATCGATTGATTAGCCATACAGCACTCTCAGAGGCACCCGATCTAAAAAGCGGTGTTCTATCAACCGCTGAGATCAAACGCGAAGATGAGGACAAGGTGCTGATCCTATCGTTGAGTAAAAGCTATCAAGATCTGTTAGAAAAACAGGGGCGTTATCTTCTGGCAAAACTGGCACAGCAGGCCGCACAGTAATCTGCATAAACCGCACATTATTGATTCAACAAAAAAGGGAGCCAGCGGCTCCCTTTAGATATTTAGGTAGTCATTACTCTACCGATAGATGGCTCACTCGCTGATAGCCCCTTGGCAGTTTATTGCCTCGACGACCGCGCTCTCCACGGTAGTGTTCTAGATCGGCTTTGGTCATTTTAAGGTACTGCTTACCCGCATGAACCAGAAGTTCCTGATCTTCATTAAGAACAGCCACAGCAACCATCAACTCTTCACGAGCTTGAGCCCTTGCCGACGGGATGTTAATGATCTTATTACCTTTACCTCGTCCCAATACAGGCAGCTCAGAGACTGGGAACACCAGTAGACGCCCTTCAGAAGTTACGGCAGCGATCAAACCATTTTCGCTATCAGAAATGGAAGCAGGCGCTACGATATTGGCCCCTTTGGGTAGCGTCAGTACCGCTTTACCGTTTTTCGTCTTACTGGTCATATCACCTATCGACGTGACAAAGCCATAACCAGCATCTGAAGAGAGAAGAACCTTATCACTCTCTTTACCCGCGGTTAGTGCCTCTATCGAAGCACCCTTTTGCAGACTAATGCTACCGGTAACAGGCTCGCCTTGCCCCCGAGCTGAAGGCAGGTTATGAGTCTCTAATGTATAACTGCGCCCCATACTGTCTAGCAGGATCGTCGGCTGGTTCATGCGTCCAGCAATCGAGAGTTTATAACCATCACTCGCTTTGTAATTCAGAGTAGCCGGATCAATGTCATGCCCTTTAGCAGCACGGATCCACCCCTGTTTAGAGAGGACGACGGTAACAGGATCAGAGGTAAGCAGATCTTTATCACTGAACGCTTGAGACTCTTCACGCTCAACCAGAGGAGAGCGGCGATCATCGCCAAACTCTTCAGCAGCCTGTTCAATCTCCTCTTTAATGAGATTACGCATCAACTCATCAGAACCAAGAATAGATTCAAGTTTTTTACGCTCTTCATCTAACTCAGACTGCTCTGCACGGATCTGAAACTCTTCAAGTTTCGCCAAATGACGAAGTTTGAGATCGAGGATGGCGTTAGCTTGGACATCCGTTAGACCGAAGCGCTCCATCATAACCGTTTTAGGCTCATCCTCGTTGCGGATGATTGCGATCACTTCATCGATATTAAGATAAGCAATGATCAAACCATCGAGGATATGCAGTCGATCTAATACTTTCTGCAAACGGAATTCGAGACGGCGTCGAACAACCTGGGTACGCCAAGTAAGCCACTCCGTTAAGATCTGACGAAGATCTTTAACCTGTGGACGGCCGTCAATGCCGATCATGTTGAAGTTAACTCGGTAGCTTCGCTCTAGATCGGTGGTTGCAAACAGGTGAGCCATCAACTGCTCAATATCGATACGATTTGAGCGTGGCACAATCACGAACCGAGTCGGATTCTCATGGTCTGACTCATCACGCAAATCGCTAACCATTGGCAATTTTTTCTGCTGCATTTGAGCTGCAATCTGCTCAAGCACCTTGGCACCAGATACCTGATATGGAAGAGCCGTAATGACAACGTCACCATCCTCAATTTCATAAATAGCACGTGCTTTTACAGAACCACGACCGGTCTCATAGATCTTTTTAAGATCAGCCGTCGGTGTAATGATCTCAGCAGCGGTTGGGAAATCAGGGCCTTTTACTTTCTGACAAAGACGCGCAACACTGGCATCAGGATTGTCGAGCAGATAAGTACAAGCCCGAGCGACTTCGCGAAGGTTATGGGGAAGAATATCAGTCGCCATACCAACGGCGATACCCGTAGAACCATTCAAGAGTACGTTAGGTAGACGCGCTGGCAGAACCTCAGGCTCATCCATCGTGCCATCAAAGTTAGGTACCCATTCAACCGTTCCTTGACCTAACTCTTTTAACAACACCTCGGCATATTTAGAGAGTCGCGCTTCAGTGTATCGCATTGCTGCGAAAGATTTAGGGTCGTCAGCAGAACCCCAGTTGCCTTGACCATCTACAAGTGGATAGCGATAACTGAAAGGCTGTGCCATAAGCACCATAGCCTCATAACAGGCCGAATCACCGTGCGGATGAAACTTACCTAAAACGTCACCTACCGTACGTGCTGACTTTTTAAATTTGGCGCTCGCCTTTAGTCCAAGCTCAGACATTGCATAAACAATACGGCGTTGTACTGGCTTCATACCATCGCCTAGATGAGGCAATGCACGGTCAAGAATGACGTACATTGAGTAATCTAAGTAGGCTTTCTCTGTAAAGGTCTTTAAAGGAAGGGTTTCGACCCCTTCATCGATCAGATTTTCCACAAATAGTGTTCCCAGACGGGTTAGCATTTACAAAAACAGTTGTTTACGAGTATGCCACCATAGACACGCGCTTGCATCTGAAAAGCACCAAGATAGGATCAAATGCGTAGAGTGAAAACGAGTATCAACAAAAAGACACGGACAAGATGAACCTGTTAAAAGCTGTTTCTATTTCAATTCTATTTGGCATATCAGCCGTATCAGCAGCTGAGTGGCAAACTGATATAAAAAGTAATAATCCCATTGTTGGAAAAATATGGGATAACGCAAACCAGCGTTTCATAACTCAACAGCAATTACTGGATCAAATGAGTGAGATAGATTGGATATTGTTGGGTGAAAATCATGAAACGGATATTCATCACGAACTTCAAACAGAGATACTAGAGCTACTGTCCCAAAAGAAGATACTCGGTAATGTTGCCTTTGAAATGGCGAATACAGATCAACAGAGTGCACTAGACAGCGCATTAGGGGAGCCGTCGAATCCAGAACAACTCAACTGGCAAAAAGGCTGGCCTTGGGAGTGGTATGAATCACCCGTGAACTTAGCTTTAACGAAAGCAAACAGAGTACTCAGCACAGACCTAACTCGACAACAACAGATGCAAGCCTACATGGATGAATCAATAGATCATCCTAACGAACACTACAAAAACTTTATGCTCGACATACTCTATGAAAGCCACTGCGGCAAGCTACCCAAATCACAACTGGGCAACATGTTAAGAGTTCAAATAGCCCGTGATCGACAGATGGGCAGAGTACTTAAAGAGAACAGCACCGATAAAGTCGATCTATACATTGCAGGCAACATGCATGTCAGAAAAGATGCCGGCGTCCCCTTTCATAATGAGCTGAATAGCTTATCGATCATGATGCTATCCGTTGGTGACAGCAGAGACCCCTTTGAAATCATACCAGACAGCTATCAGGATGAAGCGATAGCTGATTATGTGATATTCACACCGGAAGTAGAGCAGAGGGATCACTGTTCGCAGATTGAAGGGTAGTAGTTAGCTGTTGGAGCGGTCTTGCGAAGGCCGTGAAGGTTGGGCGCGTAATTAGAGAGCAGGTGACAGGCTAAAGCCAGTCACTGGTGTGCTTAACTCACTACGAAGCTACGGTGACTGGCCTTCAGCCTGTCACTGGTGTGCTTAATTCACTACGAAGCTACGGTGACTGGCCTTCAGCCTGTCATCCGCTATATCCGTTGGCAGGGACTTTTTAAAACCGTTGGAGCGGTCTTGCAAAGGCCGCGATGGATTTGGCAGAGATCCTTTACGAAGCTCTCAATGACCTACAATAGGTGCCGAGCGTTGCTCGTCATCGCTTCGCGACGCTTGCAGCGCCTCCCCGCCGCACTTTCAGTGCATGCGTGGTCACATGGGCATTCGCTCAGAAGTCTCCTTGCTACCAAA
>NZ_WBYI01000007.1:0-185272 GCF_013282965.1 Marinobacterium sp. xm-a-152
GACAAACTCGCCGAGCTTTGAGTTTCACAAAGCTTTGCTAATTGCAGTTTAAATACTCTGTTATACCTGGACATAAAAAGACCCCCGATAATTGGATTGTTATGTCCAACTATTGGGGGTCAGTTCAAAATAACTCGGCTTTTTTGTGATTGTTGCAAGGGAACCTGCGAACAAGTCCATAGTATCTCAGCGAGACCTGAAATGTGCAGATACAAGGCGCTTCTCGCCGCTAATGGCCGTAGCCCTTAGCAAGAGGAGCAACGCCGTAGATGCATATTGCAGGCCACGCCCTTGGGGGCTTACAGTCAAATCCACCCTCTGTGTTGCGCTTTCTTGACTTAGCCCGCTAGGTCTTCGAAACCACGCCTTGATGATGAATTCGACTGTAAGCCTGAGATGCCATGGACTTATTCGCAGGTTCCCTAGAGCAACGGGATCAATCGCTTATTTGCGATCATCCGAAGTGGCTTCGATACGGTGAATACTTAGATCCGCACCACGGAACTCGTCCTCTTCATCCAGACGGATGCCCGCTACTGCATTCACAATACCGTAAACCAGGAAGCCACCGATCAAGGCCACTGCGATACCTGCAAGAGTACCCACAACCTGAGCACCTAGGCTTACGCCACCAAGACCGCCTAGTGCTTCGCTACCGAAGATACCTGCTGCAATACCACCCCAGGCGCCACATAGACCGTGTAGAGGCCATACACCCAGTACGTCATCGATCTTCCACTTATTCTGAGCCAGTGTGAACAGCCAAACAAATAGTGCACCGGCAATACCACCTACAAACAGCGAGCCAATTGGGTGTAGAACGTCAGAACCAGCACAGATCGCAACAAGACCCGCAAGCGGACCGTTGTGAATGAAGCCTGGGTCGTTCTTACCAAGAAGGGTCGCAACGATGATGCCGCCGACCATTGCCATCAAGCTGTTGACTGCAACCAGACCAGAGATACCGTCCAGTGTTTGAGCCGACATCACGTTGAAGCCGAACCAACCGATACATAGGATCCATGCACCTAGAGCGAGGAATGGAATGTTTGATGGTGGGAACGCCACAACACGATCGTTACGGTAACGACCTTTACGTGAACCTAGAACCAAAACAGCCGCTAGGCCGATCCAACCACCGACACCGTGGACTACGACAGAACCAGCGAAGTCGTGGAAGCCTGCACCAAAGGTCTCTTCAAGCCAGCCCTGGAAACCGTAGTTACCGTTCCAGATGATGCCCTCGAAGAACGGGTAGACTAGACCCACACAGAGTGCAGCTGCGATAAGCATTGGGTAGAAGCGAGCACGCTCAGCCACACCACCCGAGATAATTGCAGGAATCGCTGCCGCAAAGGTCATTAGGAAGAAGAATTTCACCAACTCATAGCCGTTACCTTCCGCTAAAGTGGCTGCATCGGCAAAGAAGGTGACGTCGTAGGCAATCCAGTAGCCAACAAAGAAGTAGACCACTGCAGAGAAACCGAAGTCGGTCATGATCTTAACCAGTGCGTTGACCTGGTTTTTATGACGGACAGTACCTACCTCAAGGAATGCGAAGCCAGCATGCATCGCGAATACCATGATGGCACCCATCAAAATGAATAGTGTATTGGAACTTTGTACCAGTGTTTCAACGGCACTGTTGATCGTTTCCACCCTTAATCTCCTCAAATTGCTTAGAAATGCACATATAGGGTGCAGCTCTATATTTCATGCACACTTTTGGTGCATTTAATGACTATGCGATGAGTTTTAGACGGCTTAATAAAAAAAGATAAAATGTTTTTTCTATCTACTTTCAATAACTTAAAAACTAATCACTCACTTTCAGCAAACTCCGTGCTGCAAGACTGTGCATTAGTTAGCAAGTAACGTACCAACTTTGGGCATTAAACGAATTTTATGCCTTATGGCGGATCTCAAAGCTGTAGTGAATCTTCGAGTTACGTTTGAAATCAGGATCAATCGTACGATGAGAAGTATCCACAATCTCAAAAGCGTCGAGCTGCTCGTAGTCCAACTTAAAGCGGCGATAGTTATTTGAAAAGATCAGAAGCCCACCGGGTTCAAGCAACGCCATTGCCCCTTTAATCAGCATAACGTGGTCACGCTGCACATCTAGGATGTCAGACATTCTCTTAGAGTTAGAGAAGGTCGGTGGATCCATAAAGATGAGATCGAAGGTCTCTGAACGAGGGCGATCAAGCCACTGAATACAGTCCGCTTGAACAAAATCAGCACGTTTAGCGTCAAGTTTGTTCAGTTCAAAATTGCGTCGGGCCCAATCGAGGTAGGTTGCCGACATATCGACACTGGTCGTGCTGATCGCACCACCGGCAGCCGCATGGACACTGGCGGTAGCGGTGTAACAGAAAAGATTTAGGAAACGTTTACCCTTAGCGAGAGACTGAATCTGTTGCCTAACAGGACGATGGTCTAGGAAAAGACCTGTATCTAGGTAATCTCTTAGGTTGACCTCGAACAGACAGCCATGCTCTTGTACCGTCAGCGTCTCACCCTGTTCGGTCTGTCGTTGATACTGATCGCTGCCCTGCTGACGCTTGCGTTGTTTCAATACAATCGAGTCTGTGCCCAAAGCAAACACTCTTCCTACAACGGCCATCACATCTTGAAGTCGCTTAAAGGCCTTTACAGGATCGACTTTCGCAGGCGGCGCATACTCCTGAACCACAATCTGATCAGCGTATCGATCGATTGCGACCGCGTACTCTGGCAAATCAGCGTCATAGACTCGGTATGCCTCGATTGACTCACGTTTCACCCACTTAGAGAGCTGTTTAAGGTTTTTCTTAAGTCGGTTCTCTAACATCAGCGCCCCTTCAGACAGGGGTGCACTATCTTGGTGCACAACATCCGAATCGGAATCTGCACTGTTTTGCGGCACACCCTCTTGTGGGTAGACGGTAAATAGCAGTAATTGACTGGGCAGTGCGCCATTAAAGAGCTTGTAGAGCTTGTCTGCACGCAGACCCATCACCTTGCCAAGCTCAGGGTTCGAAGTAAACACCCCCACACGCCAGTGATGCGCTTGGGCTTTTAAGAAATCACCCAGCTGGCTATACAAAAATCTTAGGCTTGAACGATCACCCAATCGTTCACCATAAGGGGGGTTAGTAATTAACAACCCTTTATCTTCTGGCGAAGGAAGTGACAAGCTAGCCAGATCACAACGTTCAAAATGGACGAGTGACTCGACACCTAAGGCTTGAGCGTTGTTGTTTGCACGCTGCAGAACATTTGAATCGGCATCAAAACCAGTTAGACGAGGGTAACCCTCTCTGTTTAGCCCTGCTTCACGGCGCTGTTTTGCATCTTGGTAGATCTCTTGCCAGATAGACGGCTGGTGTTGGCACCAACGATCAAAGCCCCAGCGACGACGTAACAGACCCGGCGCAATATCCGCCATCATCAATGCAGCTTCAGTGATTAAGGTTCCAGAACCACACATAGGATCAACTAGCTGTTTAAAGTCACCTTGATTGGGCCAACCCGCACGCATCAATAGCGCTACTGCAAGGTTCTCTTTAAGCGGCGCAGCACCGGTTTGAAGTCGGTATCCACGGCGGTGCAGACTCTCACCGGACAGATCAATTGCTACCTGAGCTGTCGTTCTGCGCAGATGAACGTTGATGCGCAGATCAGGGTACTGTTTGGCAACGGAGGGACGACTGCCGGTCTCTTCACGAACGGAGTCAACAATCGCATCTTTCACTTTAAGAGCGCCAAAATGGGTGTTATTGATCGACTCATTACGGCCGTTAAAATCAACGGCCAAAGTCCCCTCAGCCCGGATGTGCTCCAGCCAATTAATCGACTTAATATCGTTATAGAGTGCTTCTGTCGAAGTCGCATCAGCCTCTTTCAATAGCAACAGTACTCTGTTTGCAAGACGTGACCACAAACAGATCGTGTAGGCTGTGGCGAGATCACCCTCTACCTGAACCCCTGCTTGAGTCTCTTTTAACCCCTCTATACCGATCGACTTCAACTCGGCTAGCAGTAAAGACTCAACGCCCTTAGGGCAGGTAACGAATAGTTTCATTTCAACACTCAATTTGGTTAACGCCGAATGAAATGAAAAATTTTCATCCGCTATATTGTCCCTATTTTAAAGCATTACGCTTCATCTGTAAGTTACTGATTCAGCCGACTTTGCTGCTGAAGCGAAAAGGTTAAATCTATTAGAAGGGGAATTTAAATTGAGCAATACAATTACTTTAAATTGCCAATCTGGTCTATTACTAAACTGTGACTACCAATTGTTGTCGCCAAAACATCACTGCGAAAGCAGATACTCACTCAATACGAGGCGTATATATGAAAAGACAAAAACGAGAACGTAGCAATTCACTATACAAACGCGGTTTTACTGCCGGACTGGAGGGTAAATCACAGTCAGATTGTCCGGTATCTACGACAGACTTACGCAGCCACTGGATGACAGGATGGCGCGAAGGGCGAGAAGCCCACTGGAATGGCCAATCAGGTGTTTCAGCGATACAGGTCAATCCAAGTTATCACTAACAACATTTAATCAAGTAAGGCTCCTAATGATACCCATAGGAGCCTTTTTCGTTTTAAGATCCTCACTTCACAGTTAAACACCAATGTTAAGCAGAACGAATGGAACAGATTTACTTCGCTGGAGGCTGCCTATGGGGTGTCCAAGAGTTCATGAGGCATATTCCTGGCGTCATTAGCACGCAAGCAGGCCGAGCCAATGGCACGTCTAATAGGACAGACGCTGAGTACGATGGCTATGCGGAGTGTGTACAGATCGACTTCGATCCTGAACAGATAGCGCTAGGCGAGCTGATCGAGTGCTTGTTTGAAATAATCGATCCCTACAGCATCAACCAACAAGGCCAAGATATTGGTCCCAAATACAGAACGGGGATCTACAGTCGAGAGCGCGAACACTTGGACGAGGCACACCGAATACTCAAAAGCCGCGAGGATTATAAACAGCTGACTATTGAGGTACTCCCCCTATCCAACTATGTCAAAAGTGATGACGAGCACCAGGACCGACTGACACGTCATCCCGAGGATCATAGTTTATGCCACATCCCGCTAACACTGCTCTATAAATACAAAAAAGCCGCTAATCGATAGCGGCTATTCAGTGTCAAAGCGTTGAGCTTAACGGTGTCCCAACAAACGACGATCACGAATCGCCTCAGCCGCTTCAGTGATCAGTTTAGGACCACGGTAGATGAAGCCTGTGTAGACCTGAACCAAGCTAGCACCCGCCTCGATCTTCTCGACAGCGTCAAAACCTTCAGTGATACCACCAGCACCAATGATAGGCAAAGCACCATCCAACTCACGTGCCAAGATTTGGATAGCACGAGTCGATAGGTTGCGTACTGGAGCACCACTTAAACCACCCGCCTCTTTTGCAAATTCAGAGCTCTCTACACCACCTCGTTCAATGGTGGTATTGGTCGCAATCACACCATCCATCTCGTAAGTTTTGAGAAGATTAGCGGTCGTTACGAAACCCTCTTCATCCATGTCGGGCGCAATTTTGATCGCGATCGGGACGTATTTGCCGTGAATACCTGCCAAGCGGGCCTGTTCATTCTTCAGCATGTCCAAAAGAAGGTTGAGACTATCACCCTGCTGAAGATCACGAAGACCCGGCGTGTTCGGGGAGGAGATGTTAACCGTAATATAAGTAGCGTAGGGGTAGACCTTACGCAGACAGATTAGGTAATCATCGGCCGCATTTTCATTAGGGGTATCTTTGTTCTTACCAATGTTGATACCCAGTACGCCTTTAAAGTTCGACGCCTCAACATTCTCGATCAGTCGATCTACACCAAGGTTGTTAAACCCCATGCGATTGATGATCGCGCTGTGCTCAGGAATACGGAATAGACGAGGTTTAGGGTTGCCTGGTTGAGGACGAGGTGTCACGGTACCGACTTCAACAAAACCAAAACCCATGGCTGCCAAACCGTTAATAGCACCCGCATTCTTATCCAGACCAGCCGCCAATCCAACGGGGTTTGGAAAACGAATGCCCATAACTTCTGTTGGTGCTTCCACCATTTTCGCACCAAGAAGCTTCGGCATACCCAGATCGGCGGCCAAGTTCATACTGCTCAGTGCAAGGTCGTGAGACTTCTCGGCATCTAAGCGAAACATCAAAGAGCGGGCTAAGTCGTATAACATGATTATCCAATCGAAATTTTAGTTGGGCGAATTATACAGAGTGGTCATTCTGAATGACAGTTTGCTTAAGTCACCGGTGTCATAAATAATATTCATCTATCTATTCAGGAGATCAGCCGGTGACTCAGCACAATAAGCACAACCGTTTAATGGGCATTTTAGGGGTCCAAGGCGTTGATGTCCGTGAGAACCATAGAGCCAAACAGTGGGGACGACTCTTTGAGTGGCCACTCCTATTTCTGGCGTTTTGGATACTGATCGACTGGTATTTTCAAACCACAAACCATCACGAACAGCTTGCCATTATCGGTTTAAACGACTGGGTGATCTGGGGCTTTTTTGCCTTAGATCTTGTGGTTATGTTGGCGTTGGTAGACAACAGACTACGATACCTAAAAGGCAACTGGATGAGTCTGGTCATCGTGCTAACCGGAATTCCGATTTTATTGAATGCTTTAGGCTTACAAAGTGGCGTCTTAAGATCGCTGAGACTGCTGATTTTTGCCAGTATATTTACACGCCTATCTAGCGATCTTCGCTCGGTGTTGGGCCGGCATAACCTAGGGGTAACTCTGGCGATCGCACTGGGATTTCTGATCCTAGCCGCCTTCCTCATCTCTGGACTGGATCCTGCGTTTAAAAACCCGATCGATGGCTTCTGGTGGGCTTGGGTCACGATGACTACCGTCGGCTACGGCGACCTTGTTCCAACCACCCTTGAGGGGCGTATCGTTGGCATGCTTCTGATTTTGGTTGGCATCGCGATCTTTTCAATGCTGACCGCTAGTTTCTCTGTCTTTTTTATCGAAAAAGATGAAGAGGAGAAAAATGACCGGGAAGACGCTATGGTGCGACGCCTTCAGATGCTTGAAGCTCGTTTAGAGCGAATAGAACAAAACCTCAATAAAGCGGTGACTTCGTTGGAGCAAATTCAAACGCTCGAGTCTGAAAAACGCTCACCCAAAAGTTAACGGATTAGATAACAGCGGTTAAGGCCTGATCGAGTGAAGGGTATTTGAAATCAAATCCGTGCTGAGTCAACTTCGCAGGAATCACAGCCAACCCTTCAGTCAGCAGTGCAGCCCCCTCTTTGCCAAGCATCAACTTAGGCATAAAAGCTGGCATTGGCAAAAAGGTTGGACGCTTCAAGACTTTGCCAAGCTCTTCTGTAAAGACTTGGTTGGAGACTGGATTAGGTGAGGTCAAATTGAATGGCCCACTCGCATCAGGGTTATCAATCAAAAATAGAATGGCGTTGACCTGATCGTCTAGATGAATCCAGGACATCATCTGCTGGCCGTCGACAATGCGACCACCTAAGCCCAGTTTAAAGGCAGGTAGCATCTTCTTCAGGGCGCCACCCTTACCAAGCACGATGCCTGTTCTCAGTAGCGCCACTCTGACACCCTCTTGTTCAGCACTTAAGGCAATGTTCTCCCAGCTTTTGCAAAGCTCACTGGAGAAGTCTTGAACCAGAGGTTGATCCGCCTCAGAAAGCGTCTGATTACTGCGAGTCGCCCCGTAAAAACCGATCGCTGAGCCACTGACTAGCACCTTGGGTTTAACCTCTTGTTGAGCAATCCAACGCACTAACTGCCCCGTAACTCCTTCACGACTGGCACGCAGGGCCACTTTTCGCGAGTGAGTCCAAGGTTTATCAGCGATCGGTAAGCCTGCTAAATTGACAATGGCATCGACAGCGGTGTTCAAGTCAGACAAATTTGAGATTGTTTGAACACCGGCCACTTTCGAGGATCGTTTGTGTATCAATAGAGTGACTCGGTCACCTCGAGCGACGAGCGCTCTAGCGACTGCATCACCAATAAACCCTGTACCGCCTGTCAAAAGAATGTGCATGCTGTTAAACCCTTAACTGTTTGCTTTATCTACGTCCCATGCTAGCGTTCGGACTGCTAAAGCTAAAGGAAGAATCGATAATGTTTACTGGTATTGTTCAAGGTGTGGCGACTGTCACTGCTCTAACCCCAGCCGATAATTTTATGACACTGCAGCTTGAGTTCCCGGAAAACTGTTGTGATAACTTCCAGATCGGAGCCAGCGTCGGACTTAATGGTACTTGTTTAACGATTACCTCATTTGTAGGTAACAGAGCCAAGTTTGATGCGATCCAATCGACACTAGAACTGACCAACCTTGGCGATTTGCAGGTCGGGTCACTGGTCAATTTTGAACGTGCTGCCAAGATTGGCGATGAGATTGGTGGGCACCTAATGTCGGGCCATATTTGCGACCGAGTAGCGATAACAGCGATCGAAAAGACAGAGACCAATTGCCGAGTTGAGTTTGATCGTCCGAGCCAATGGGCACCCTATCTATTGGATAAAGGGTTTGTCGGACTGAATGGCTGTAGTTTGACGATGACGCAAGTAACGGACGACCGTTTCTCTGTTTGGCTAATCCCAGAAACCTTGGAGCGCACACTGTTTGGCAAAGCTAAGGTAGGTGATCTGATCAACCTAGAGATCGACCCTCAAACCCAAGCGATTGTCGATACCGTCGAGCGTTACCTTCAGGAGCGCGGCAAAAACTGATCTCTGTGCTGCGCGATTAACTGCTCTAACTCAGTTGAGATAGAACGCACATTGGCGCGACGCCTCAGCTCTAGTGGCGTCAGCAGCCAGTAGCTTCGTATAAAGCTAATCTCCTTTGGCAGAACCTGAACAAAACGCGGGTCATCTTGCACCATATAATGGGGTAACACCCCAAACCCTCCACCATTAGCAATAAACTGGAATTGGGACATCACGGTTGCCCCCTGAAAGCGCTCAATCAGTTGGTCATCGATCAATCGGTTAAACCCTAACTGCTCAGTGTAGAGTATATCGGGAATATAACCGGCAAACGGGTGCTGTTTAACCGATTCAATATCCTCTAAATCTACGGAATTATTCTGCAGATACTCACGACCTACATAGAGAAAAAGCTGGTAGTCCGTCAGTTTCTTACAATGAATATCCCGCCTCTCAGAGGGCTCCAATGTGATCGCTATGTCCACCTCACGCTTCATCAAGTTAAGGCTCTGTGGAACGGGTACCAAGCGTAGGTTTAGATCAGGGTTACGATGGACAAAATGGGTTAATTGATTGGCTATAAAGAGGTTTCCCAAACCATCTGGCGCCCCAATTCTTAGGTTCCCGGATAGGGATCGCTGATCTGAAGCCGCTCTCTCTTTGGTCAAGACAGTAATGTCTTCACACTGTTGAGCCAGAGGCAAAACAGCTTCACCGGCCGGAGTGAGGTGCAAGCCTTTATCATCCGCCTCAAACAGTGGGGTTTGCAACGCATCTTCAAGAGCGGCTATTCGACGCGACACCGTTGTATGGTTCACGCCCATTCGTTTTGCTGCAGTCAAATAACGACCCGCGCGAGCGACCTCGAGAAAGTAACGCAGATCGTTCCAATTCAATTTGTCATCCATCATTTGTGCAATTTAGCACAGCAAACTAGCAAAATAATCAAAAACTACTGCACAAATAATCATAAGATAGTGAACACACCAATAAGTATAGAAAGGATAACGCCATGTCTGCTGTCAAAGATCTTGGAACTTACGATTACGTCATCGTTGGCGCTGGGTCGGCCGGCTGTGTATTAGCCAACCGTTTGAGCCAAGATCCAAACACCCGCGTGCTTCTGCTGGAAGCGGGTGGCAGTGACAACCAGTTTTGGGTCCATGTTCCAGTGGGTTACCTCTACTGTATAGGCAATCCGAAAACTGACTGGTGTTTCTCGACCGATGCAGAAGAGGGTCTGAACGGGCGTTCACTCATCTACCCTCGAGGTAAAGTACTCGGTGGCTGCTCTTCGATTAACGGCATGATCTACATGCGTGGACAAGAGCGTGACTATGATGAGTGGGCATCATTAGGCAATCAAGGCTGGAGCTGGCAAGAGGTTCTTCCCTATTTCAAACGCTCTGAACGACACTACCAACCCGCTGATGAGTTCCACAATGATAAAGGGGAACTGTTCGTTCAAGAGCAGCGCTTGAGCTGGCCTATTCTAGAAGCCGTTCGAGAGGCGGCTGAAGAGATTGATGTACCGAAAACCTCAGACTTCAACCGTGGTGATAATGAGGGTTCAGGTTATTTCCCAGTTAACCAAAAAAATGGCATTCGCTGGAATGCACGCAAAGCCTTTATCAACCCCGTTAAAGCACGACCTAATCTCACCATTATGACTCACGCTCAGGTCACCAAGCTGCGCATTGAAAACAGACGCGTTGTGGGTGCTGATTTAATCGTTAATGGGCAAGCTGCGAGCGTGACGACCGATAAAGAGCTACTGCTCAGTGCCGGTGCGATCAATTCGCCTCAAATCCTACAGCTTTCTGGCATTGGCCCTGCCAAGGTTTTAGCGGAGCACAATATCGAGATGGTGCACGAGCTCCCTGGTGTCGGTGAAAACCTACAGGACCACCTACAGTTGCGAACCATCTACACCGTTGAAAACACAAAAACTCTGAATGAGTGGCAGTCAACCCTGTTGGGTAAAGCGCAAATTGCGGCTGAATACTTCTTAAAACGTTCAGGCCCAATGTCAATGGCCCCCAGTCAGCTCGGTATCTTTACTAAATCCTCGGATGAGCATGCTACGGCGAACATTGAGTATCACGTTCAACCTCTATCGCTTGAGAAATTCGGTGAGGATCTGCACGAGTTTCCGGCTATCACCGTCTCGGTCTGTAACCTGCGTCCAGAGAGCCGCGGTACCTGTCATATTCAATCGACCGATCCTAATGTTCCGCCAGCAATTAAACCGAACTACCTTTCGACGGACGGCGATCGCAAGGTTGCAGCAGATAGCTTACGCCACGCTCGCAAGCTAATGGCGACTCAGCGTTTACGTGAATTTAATCCAATTGAGTTAAAACCGGGCGCACAGCTTCAATCGGATGAAGAGCTCGCGAAGGCCGCAGGTGATGTCGGTACAACAATATTCCACCCGGTCGGCACCGCAAAAATGGGCAGTGATGAGATGTCCGTTGTGGATGCGCGATTGAGAGTGCACGGCATTGACGGTCTGCGCGTAGTGGATGGTTCAGTGATGCCAACCCTTACCTCGGGTAATACTCATGCACCGATCACTATGATTGCAGAGAAAGCGTCTGACATGATCCTTGAGGATAACGCTTAAACTAAAAGGGGCAGATCAATGATCTGCCCCTTTGGGATTGAGACTATTTGTAGATTCGCTCATCAAAAGGATCTACAGGCTCTTCCAGCATTTCGTCCTCTTTGAAGAAGAGTACGCGTCCTTCGAACTTAAACCCCTTAGTCGAGAACCAGCGTTCTGCCTGTTCACGCCCCTCTTCCGCTTTTCTCACCTCCAACCAAGCCATCACGACTCGATAGAAGAAGATACCAAACAGAGCAGCACTCGCGCCTAAGAAGAAATCAGAGGCTAGAGCGAAGATCAGTAGCACCAATGCAACAATCCAGACCTTAGAGCTTCGCGCATTTTTCAGTGCATCGTTTTCAGCCCCGTACTGATCTAGAAAGTTCAGGTAACGACGGTAGTTCTGTTGCAGATCAAACTTAATCGCAGAATCGATAGAGATAGCCATACCAATGACTCCTATTACACCAAGCTCTTACTGACGACTTCATAAACATCGGGCGACAGCGCCTTCTGCTTCATGATGCGTTCCAGTTGAGCTCTCATTAACTTTTGCTTATCACTAGTATAGCGCTTCCAGCGAGTTAAAGGCGTTAACATTCGCGATGCAATTTGAGGGTTCTGCTCATTCAAGCGAATGATCCAATCAGCCAAGTATTGGTAACCCGAGCCATCCGGCGCATGGAATTGAACTGGGTTTGCACTGGCAAAAGCACCAATCAGACTGCGCAGTTTATTGGGGTTTTTTGCATCAAATAGCTCATCGTTTTCAAGTGCTTTAACTCGATCCAGAGCGCCCTCTTTGGAGTCACAGGCCTGCAGTGAGAACCAACTGTTCATCACCAGCGCTTCACCTGACCACTGCTGCTTGAATGCCGCAAGCGCCTGTTCAGCTGCTTGGGCATCTTCAGAGTGAACCAGTGCCGCCAGTGCAGACTGTTGATCGGTCATATTATCAGCGCTGTTGAACTGCTCCATTGCTAACTCAATGGCGCCTTCATAGTTAGCCGCGATCAGGTAACTCAAGGCTAAATTTTTCAGACTGCGCTTAGCCACTTGATCTGCAGTTGGTTGGTAAGCCTCTTTAGAGGTGCAACGCTGATAGACTGCCAACCACTCTGGTGCTAGGGCTTTGCCTAGGGCTTTGACAAAAGATTTACGAGTCGCGTGAATCGCTTCAACGTCAATGACCTCAGCTAATTCACTCAGATAGGCTTCGCTCGGCAAGGTGCATAACTTAGCGAGCATCGCCTCATCTAAGGACTCATCTTCCAGTAACGCTCGCCAAGCATCTAAAAGCGCTGCGTTGGATTCGACCGCCGCACCCGCAATGCCTGCTTGCAGTTTGTTCACTAAGTAGCGCTGTCCCGACTCCCAACGGTTAAAGCCGTCAGTATCAAAACGCATCAGATGCAGCAGTTGGTCATCCGTGTAGTTAAAACGCAACTTAATCGGTGCTGAGAAGCCGCGAAGCAGAGACGGAGTTGGCTGTTCAGAAAGGCCTTCGAAACTAATGCTCTGTACCTCTTCCGTAAGTTCCAAAACACCTGAAGAGAGTTCCGTCCCCTCCTGTGTGAGCAGTCCAAAACGGATGGGCATATGGAAGGGTGCTTTATGATCTTGACCTGGAGTGCTTGGGCAGCTCTGTTTAAAGGTCAGCTGGTAGGTTCCTGATGCAGCATCCCACTGATCAGAGACCTCAACCACAGGAGTACCTGCTTGTGAATACCAGCGTTTAAACTGTGTTAAGTCGCGTCCTGAAGCCTCTTCCATCGCGGCCACAAAGTCATCCGTCGTAACGGCCTGGCCATCATGACGATCAAAGTAGAGATCCGTCCCTTTTCTGAAGGTCTCTTCACCCAAAAGCTGATGGATCATGCGCACCACTTCTGCGCCTTTCTCATAGACGGTCAGCGTGTAAAAGTTTGAGATCTCGATAAACGATTCCGGTCTCACCGCATGCGCCATGGGGCCAGCGTCTTCAGCAAATTGTGCCGTTCTCAGCAGTGTCACATCTTCGATTCGCTTCACGGTTCGCGAGTTCATATCGGCCGAGAACTCCGCATCACGAAAGACGGTAAAGCCCTCTTTAAGACTTAACTGGAACCAGTCACGACAGGTGACACGGTTGCCTGACCAGTTATGGAAGTACTCATGAGCAACCACCGCCTCTACTCGCTGAAACCCAAGGTCTGTAGTGGTCTTTTGACTGGCTAATACACAACTGGTGTTGAAGATATTGAGGCCTTTATTCTCCATCGCACCCATGTTGAAGAAGTCGACGGCCACGATCATGTAGATATCAAGATCGTACTCACGGCCATAGACCTCTTCATCCCAGCGCATCGATCTCTTTAGGGAGTCCATCGCATAGGCAAGCTTGTCGTGATCTTTAGGTTCAGCAAAAATTTGCAGCTGAACTTCACGTCCAGAGGCTGTTGTGAACTGATCTTCAATGCAGCTTAAATCACCCGCCACTAAAGCAAACAGGTAGGCGGGTTTGGGGTGTGGATCCTGCCAAGTAGCCCAATGACGTCCGTCATCAGTGACCCCTTTATCAACCGCGTTACCATTGGATAGCAACACGGGATACTGTTCGGGATCAGCAATGATGGTTGTCTCAAACAGGGACATCACATCAGGGCGATCAAGGTAATAGGTGATGCGTCTAAAGCCCTCTGCCTCACATTGGGTACAGAAGACACCATCCGAACGGTAGAGACCCTCCAATGCAGTGTTCAGCTGTGGCTGAATGCGACAGAGCGTTTGCAGAGTAAATTGATCAGGAACAACCTCAATCGTCAGTGACTCATCCGTGACCTTATACTCGCCTTCAGGCACCTGTTGGTCATTAATGCAGATTCGTTTGAGCTGAAGGTCTTTATCGCCATTTAAAATCAGAGGGGCGTTGCGAAGATGAGATTCGGGGTTACGGCGCATCTGCAATGTTGCAAAGACTAACGTCTCCTCTTCATCCAATTCAAAACGAAGCGCTACTGAGTCGATCAAAAATTCAGGAACACGGTAATCTTTTAGATAAATTGTGTTGGGTTGTTCACTCAAGATTGTCTCTCCAATCACGCGAAAAATTTAATGTTGTACGCGCCAAACTTGCGCAGGTTGATCACGCCCGTATCTAACATGAGGTACTGGCCTTTAACCCCTTCTAGGATGCCCTCTACAACGGGCGTTTTATCAAAGTTAAAACTGGTTACCTTGGCAGGGTGGTTAAGCACTGGGAAGTTAATTTTAACGACCTCTGCATCAAGCTTACGGATCGCATCGCCAGATTGAGCACTGATGAGCTGTTGCAAGGGCTCATCACAGAGTTCAAACAGACGATCGCGCTCCTGTTTCAGATCAAGAGGCAGAACATCGCCTTTCAACATGGCACGCCAATTGGTTTTATCGGCCACCTGTTTAGCAAATATCGTTTCAACAAGACCTGACTGCAGGCGGTTATCGACCTCCATAATCGGAAGTGCTTGCACAGCACCCTGATCAATCCAGCGAGTCGGGATCTGGGTTTTGCGAGTAATTCCCACCTTGAGCCCCGAAGAGTTGGCTAGATAGACGATGTGTGGGGCAAAACAGTTCTTCAAACCCCAGCTTTCATCACGACAGGTTCCTTCGGCAAAGTGACAGGTTTCAGGCTTAACGATACAGGTATCACAGCCCGGAAGTTTTTTGAAACAGGGGTAACAGAAACCTTGATTGAAACTTTTATTGGATTTACGACCACAGGAGAGGCAGTTGATTTGTCCGATGTATTCAAGGCGAATGGGTTGGCCAATAAAATCATTCACTAACGGACCAGCCTCGCCGTTCAGGGATAGCTCATAACGGACAGGAGAGTCGAGATGCACTCGCATCTTCTCCAATATACCCTCTGCTCGCAGCGATAAAGCGTCATTAGTCATCGGTTAGGATTCTCAACACGTCAGGCTGCATTGGATCCGAACCATGCTGTTTTCCATCAGGACGAGTACGATCGATGAAACCTACACGCTGATCCTCTGGAATATCACGCGCCACCTCATAGGCAATGACCGCACGCATACTGGTCTCACGCTGTTCAGGAGATAGTTTTTCACCATTGGGCCATTTACCAATTTCAACGGCCACTTTGAGCGCCTGATAGACATCAGGCGTCATGGTTTCGATCATTTTTTCGTAATTCAAACCGCTACCCATTCATTCAAATTTCAAGCGTTCAGAATACCATAGAGAGGATCGTTTGAGAGGGCTTTTGATACTGGCTTTTAAGAGGATTTGGGCAGCCAAACTCGGCTAATCAGTGCGAAGGCCAAACCCGACAGCAGACCGGCCAAATGAGCGGTATTAGCAATAGCCCCTAAACCTATGAATTCCAGCGCTCCGGTATATCCCAGAGCCAACCAAAAAATCATGAACCCAAACAGCGCTTTAGGGAGCCTAAACAATGGCCTACTGCTCAATTGATCCCATAACCAGGTGTAACCCAATACAGCAAAGACGACACCAGAGAGGCCACCAAAGAGCGGGCCCGTCACCCAAAACTGAGCCAGATTAGAGAGAGCTGCCGAGAAAAGCACCAGCAGCAAGAAGTGGGTCGTCCCCTGAAGGCGCTCTATCGAACCACCGATCATCCAGACCCAAAGCAGGTTAAACAAGATATGTAGCAGAGAGAAGTGCATAAACATCGGAGTCCAAATCCGCCACAACTCTCCCGATGAGAGCATAGTACTCAGTGTGTGATACTCAATCTGGCTGGAGCTGAGTGTAAAGTCGGCAAAACTGAATCTCACCATCCAGCTGGCATTGCCACCGAAATCGATGAGCAGCGTGATGATGGCCGATAGGAAAATCAGTAAAGCCGTCGCAGGCAGTTGTTTTAGCTCTGAAATTTTAAAGGGGGATCGGCTTTTAGGGTTGTGAACTTGCACATTGATGCTAGCGAGATCCCCACCCTCTCGCCAATATTGAAAGAGTTCGAGGACTTTTTCGCGGTTAATGTGGGCCGCAACAAAGAGTGTTTGGCTGTCACCCTCTTCCACCACCCGATGAGGAATGGCGTTAGCCCATAAAAATTGGGTGAACTCTGTTAGATCGACCGTTAGATCGGTTTTAACCACAGGAACCACTAGCGCGGGAACTCCGCATCGACATCGACCCAGATGAACTTGCTGCTATCGAGCGTCTTTTCACCATCGAATCGGTAGGCCACCAACTTACCGTATTTAACCGCACTGTAATCTAGGCAGGCGATGTTATCGGCAACCGGTTTAGGTTCACCTTCACACCAGTAGTGGCCGATAAACAGTGGCCGCTCATCGCGCGAATAGAACTGCAGATCCACGTAATCAGCGGGTGTTAGCTCGGTACGAGCTATATGCTCCGGCAAAGGATCAGGTTGAAACACCACATCCCCCATTCGTTTAGGCTCTTGCGCCCAGAAACGAGTTCTGAAGAAGTGGCGTCTAAATCCATCTTTGCTGATCATCACTTCATTGTTGGGCAGTCGCAAATGGGTGCCACGGGTCAATCGATCCATGACCAAGAACTCAAAACTGTGCGGTTTGACAGAGTTCAAAAGAAATTGCTTATCCACGACTGGAGCAGAACCTACTCGCTCTTTTAAACGGTTGATCAAGGTTGAGTGCCAACAGGCATGCACCACTCGCAGATCATCATGCTCGATGAACAGTGGAATCGACTCAATCCAATCCAACAGCTCTTGTTCATCCGATTGACGATGAGCAAATTGATCTAAAGTCTCTTGAACAATGCGTTGGTGTCTGGGCGTGTGCTCACGAAGAAAGTCACCACTACCATCACCCTTAGGCGTTTTATAACAATAGTAGTTGTATTCGTGGTTACCCATGACAATTTCGGCGCCCGACTTTTCCACCATGGCCCGAACGATCTCATAGGTCTCAACAATGCGTGGACCACGATCGATTACATCACCGAGGAAAATAACGCGGCGGTTAGGGTGACGGTATGCACCATCAATTTCCCTGTATCCCATGCGGTTGAGCAGAAGCTTTAAACTCTCGCCGCAGCCGTGGATATCGCCAATTAAATCTATACCCTGTCTCTGCAAAACTACTTATCCCAGAGCTTTGAGCTCCAACCGAGCTTGGTCCGGCAGGTGCTGTAAAAATCGTAGTTTTCTGGGTGGAGCAGGCGCAGCTTTTGTGGCTTCTTACTGATCGTCACGGTATCACCAGGCGCCAAAGCGATGTTACTTTGGCCATCACAGGCTACGGACGGGTATGTTTCATTATTTTCACTGATCACCAGTTTCAGCTCAGAGTTACCGTCTACCACAATTGGGCGGCTTGATAGTGTATGCGGGAACATTGGAACTAAGACCAATGCGTCCAGTTTAGGGTGCATCAGAGGACCACCGGCTGACAGTGAGTAGGCGGTAGAGCCTGTTGGTGTTGCGACGATCAAACCATCTGAACGCTGCGTGTAGACATACTGACCTTCAATCCAGAGTTCAAACTCGATCATGCGAGTCGCTTTACCTGGGTGCAACACACAGTCGTTAAGGGCCGTTGTCTCGGCAATGGGTTCGCCATTGCGCTTCACGGTGACATCCAGCAAGAAACGCTTATCAACTACGTAGTGACCTTCTAATACCTGATCGACCATCTCTTCGATCTCTTCAGGTTTAATATCCGTCAGGAAGCCAAGATTACCGCGGTTAACACCCAACACAGGTACGTTTGACGACGCCAATGAGCGCGCAGCCCCAAGCAGACTTCCGTCACCACCCACTACGATCACCAGATCAGCCACTTCGCCCATCAGCTTTTGCGGCGAGACCTGCAGACCATGGCCAGGCATTAGCTCTGAAATCTTATCGTCAATGACAATGTTCAGATGACGCTGCTCAAGAAAGCGAATGAGCTGCTTCATGGTATCGATGACTTTTTTGCTTCCTAAGCGGCCTATCAGACCAATATTGCGAAATTGATACATACCCTGTGCGTTTCCCTGCGGATATCAATGAATAAGTAGACTGCAGTATAAAGCTTGTAGAGGGAGAACGTTAGCCGACCTAGGTGTTAAAAGCCGTTAAAAAGGGAGTGGGCCGACAAACTCATTTGCCAGACGGTGGATACGTTGCTGTTGAGCCCTAAGACCTTGCAAACCTCCGGTATGAACCATCAGTAGACGCTTGCCTGTTAAACGATGCTTGAGATACTGACGATTCAGATAGTGGAATACTCGCAAGGTATAGATTGGGTCTAGCTGTAGACCTAGAAACTGAGCTCGAACCTGCGTGGCCGCTAGCTCAGCGGTCACCTTGCCATAGCGTTGCTGCAGAGCCACCTCAATAGACCACTGCACTAATTGCTCCGCTTGACGATGACCTGCTTGTGTTAGCAGTTCAATGACACGTTCATTTAGGTCGGCAAGGCTTCCTAGAGCAGACAACCCAATCAGCTCGACTCCATCAGGCGCTCCAGCGACTAAACCCGCCAAAGTTCCCCCTGATCCCACCGCCACATAGACCTGATCGTATTCACGATCCTGCAAACAGGCTTGATGCCAGATAGAGGCACAGCCTTTGACGGCGCTAAGATTACTTCCGCCTTCCGGTATCCAGCAGGGGTCGATTAACTGATAATGATCTGCTAACCACTGAGTAGGCTTTTCACGGTAAGTGTCACGATCGATGAATACTAACTGCATGCCGCAGGCTTTAGCATCCTCAAGTGTTGGCGTGGATTGAGGTTCGCCGCGAATAATACCAACCGACTTAAGCTCTAGATTCTGTGCCGCGTAGGCCAGTGCATGAATATGGTTGGAGTGAGGACCTCCAAAGCTGGCCACTAGGTCACCCAGGTTGAGATTTGTGAGATTAGGGAGCAGCTTGAACCACTTATTACCCGAAATCAGAGGGTCAGCTTGATCTAGACGCAATAAATCAAAACTAAAGCCGTTAGGTAGATTTATAGTTTCGATAGAGATTGAAGGTGTCTGCATGAATCAGAACTCGATATGGTGGGCGAAGAGGGGTTCGAACCCCCGACCCTCTGCTTGTAAGGCAGATGCTCTCCCAACTGAGCTATTCGCCCATATCGTAGGCGTGTGCTAGTTCGTTGGAGCATTGTCATCGACGATGCGATGAATCGCGACCTTTTCAAGATCGCTCCAACAAAAGCTGCAGAATCAGAGAACTGCGAACTCGTAAATGGCGGAACGGACGGGACTCGAACCCGCGACCCCCTGCGTGACAGGCAGGTATTCTAACCAACTGAACTACCGCTCCGTTATGGTGGGCGAAGAGGGGTTCGAACCCCCGACCCTCTGCTTGTAAGGCAGATGCTCTCCCAACTGAGCTATTCGCCCATAACGGTGGTTTGTCTTGCGACGTAATCTTTCAAACCAATTCATGAAAGATGGCGGAACGGACGGGACTCGAACCCGCGACCCCCTGCGTGACAGGCAGGTATTCTAACCAACTGAACTACCGCTCCGTTATGGTGGGCGAAGAGGGGTTCGAACCCCCGACCCTCTGCTTGTAAGGCAGATGCTCTCCCAACTGAGCTATTCGCCCATAACGGTGGCTTGCGCCGTATCTGTAGGAGCATTGTCGAAGACGATGCGAAAATCGCGACCTTTGCAAGATCGCTCCTACAAGAAGTGCAGAATTAGAGGACTGCAATCTCATAAAAAACTAAACTCACGGAACTTAGCGACCCTTGAGTTCTTAAGATCTGACAGGCAGATATTCTAACCTGTAAGTTCTTAAATGGCGGAACGGACGGGACTCGAACCCGCGACCCCCTGCGTGACAGGCAGGTATTCTAACCAACTGAACTACCGCTCCAGCAGTAACTGAGCATTGCTGCTCAAGAACAGGGTGCGAATTTTAATGGCTTTTCGATCAGAGTCAAACCTTTATCCGATATTTTTCTAAAAAATAGCGATTTTTTTTAACCAAACTGAAGGTTGATTATTTGTTAACCTACGCGCTGGATAAATTAGAGAGAAATGACATGTCCGCCGTTACCGCTCAATTGACTCGCCTCTTCGACGAATTCAAAACCGAATGCAAACAACAGGGTAATCCAACACTTCTGGTTGAAGAGGATTGGTTGAGCCCTGCACTGCTGCCAGGCTATGAGGTTGACCAAGAGTCTGAGTGGTTACCCAGCCCTATCAATAACTCGACTCTGGACATGTTTGAGCGACTTTCAGAAGCTCTAGAGATAGAGATTCCCCAATCGATCATTGATTACTACACCAGTTATTGGTCACAACCCATCTTAGCAACCCATACCGAGGGCGAATTAAGTCTCATCTTTGTCTGGAACCCTGAGGATCTGGAGCGCTTAAGAGAGAACCTCATTGGCCATGCTCTGAACAAAAGACGCTTGCGACAAAACATCAGCTTCTTCTTTGCTACTACTGAACCGGATGGCGATCAGATTCTTTCGGTGGAGAGCGAGACAGGTCGTGTGCTTCTAGAGAAGCCAGGACAGAAAAAGTTCAGTGTCATTGCTGAAGATCTAGAGAGCTTTCTCAGCCAGGTGAATTGTATCCATCACCAGTGACCCAACTGATTAGGAGATCGATTAACCAATCGACCTAGCCAAAAGACGACTGATTTGGCACAGATCAACGCCAGATTCGCTACGCCACTGGTTAAATGCTTCTTGAACCAGAAGTAGATCACGTTTAGCCGAGGGACGCTTATCAACAACGCCCTGCGCCTTTAACGCGACCACTACATCATCTGTCAGGACTGGACTGTCGCGACCGACAATTCGAAGTGCATAGGCTCCTGAGTTACCACCCAACTGTGATCCCTCTTTTTTCAGATAGGCCCATAAGCCAACGACGGTGTCCTCGACCGGCCAATCAGCCAAAAACTGACCAAAGCTACCCTGTTTTTGACTGACCTCATGAATCATCAAAGCGTTGATACGAGTTGCTTTAATTTTTCCAAAGTGGCGAATGAGATCCCTGTTCTTCATTAAGGCATCAAGGTGATCATCACTCATCAACGAGACCTTTTCAGGATCGAAACCAAAGAATGCTTTCTCAAAAGCGGGCCACTTACCGTCCACTAACGAGCGCTTGAGCCCTGCACAGAAGATACGCCAGGTCATCGCCGACAATATACGATCGTCCGGTGTTGCCATAAGTTCTGTCCGATTAGCCGCCCGTGGACCCAGCAGCTCGGCATCGCTCCAATCGGGGTAAAAATGCTTAGCCTGTTGCAGAAGGTGTGAAAAAGGTTTCATCAGTGATCCGGTTCAAAGTTAAGAGATGCAGAGTTAACACAGTAGCGAACACCGGTTGGCTGTGGACCATCGGGGAATATATGCCCCAAATGAGATCCACACTGACTGCAGGTGATTTCTGTACGCACCATACCATGTGAATGGTCGGGATGCTGATCCACCCTACCCTCACCCAACTCATCAAAGAAGCTAGGCCAACCACATCCAGAATCATATTTCAGAGAGCTATCAAAGAGTTCAGCATCACAGCATTTACAGCGATAAAGACCTGATCGCTTCTCATCAAAATAGGCCCCAGTGAAAGCGCGCTCTGTCCCTTTCTGGCGACATATGTAGAACTCTTCAGGTGACAATTTATCTCGCCAGTACTCATCGTCTTTTAAATCATCATATTGCATTGTGAAAAACCTCTCTAAGAGCTCGGTAAACTCTATACCCAAACCGAGCAAAGTCGTATAGTTACAACTAACACGGTTTGCTTATCAACACGTTGGTAGTACGACGTATTCTACTCAAATCGATCCCCTTTAAATTAATCTCCCCGTGAGAAGAGCTCTACCGATGTCTCAGATTAGAAAGTCCAACAAACTCAACAATGTATGTTACGACATTCGTGGACCTGTCCTTCAAGAAGCAAAACGCTTGGAAGAGGATGGCCACAAAATTTTAAAACTGAATATCGGTAACCCGGCCCCATGGGGCTTCGATGCCCCTGACGAGATTGTTCAAGACGTAATCTACAACTTGCCAAGCGCGCAGGGTTATTGTGATTCAAAAGGGCTGTTTGCAGCTCGTAAAGCGGTCATGCAGGAGTCACAACGCAAAGGCATCAAAGATGTCACCATTGAAGATATCTACATTGGGAACGGTGTCTCAGAGCTGATCGTGATGGCAATGCAGGGGCTTCTCAACGATAACGACGAGATGTTAATCCCTGCACCAGACTATCCGCTATGGACCGCAGCCGTCAGCCTAGCAGGGGGTACACCGGTTCACTATCAGTGTGACGAGGAGCGCGAGTGGTTCCCAAATATAGAGGATATTCGCAGCAAAATTTCTGAGCACACCCGTGGGATAGTAGTGATCAACCCCAACAACCCAACTGGTGCGCTGTACCCAGAATCGGTCCTTAAAGAGATTATCGAATTAGCGCGTGAACACAATCTGATCATCTTTGCTGACGAGATCTACGATAAAATTCTTTACGACGAAGCGAAACACACCTCGATCGCATCACTGACAGATGATGTGTTGGTCTGTACGTTTAACGGATTATCCAAGACTTACCGTGCGGCGGGCTTCCGTTCAGGTTGGATGTTTATAAGTGGTCCTAAGCACACGGCAACCGACTACATCGAAGGCTTAGAGATGCTGGCGAACATGCGTCTGTGTGCAAACGTACCGGCGCAGAATGCCATTCAAACTGCACTTGGCGGATACCAATCGATCAATGAACTGATTGTTCCTGGTGGTCGCCTATGCGATCAGCGAGATATCGCCTACAAGATGCTAAATGAGATCCCCGGTGTCAGCTGCGTTAAACCCAAAGGGGCAATGTACTGTTTTGTGAAGTTAGATCCCGAGATCCATCCCATCAGCAACGATGAGAAATTCGCACTGGATCTACTTCAGCAGCAAAAGGTGCTAATTGTGCATGGTAGCGGTTTCAACCTTCCGGATACTCAGCACTTTAGGATTGTATTTTTACCGGAACCAAGACTCTTGGAAGATGCCATCTCTAGAATTGGCACCTTCCTGAAAACCTACAAACAGTAACCCGAGCTCTACGGAATGGAGCCATGTCGTATCACTGTCACAATTAGCGACTATAGTGCGACTAACTAACAGGAGTAGTTATGTTTTTAAAGATCAAAAAAGATCGCGGTATTAAGATGAACCACAACGGCATGGATAAGAAGCTGGTTGTGGACATCACATCAAACTTTCTAATCAACATGGCGCACATTGGTGAGATCTCTTTCTACTCACAACATGAACCGCGCCAGCGCGTTGACCTAGCGGGACACTCATTTACTCAACCGGCAGGCACTCTGGTCATTCACTTGCAAATGGCTCACACCTACGCATCGATGACCGGTGATAGTCGTGAAGGGATCAACCGCGTGCGTGAAAAGGTCTACTACAAACTCTATTTCGCACCAGAGAACATCGACTCTTACCAAGAGTTGCGTAACGCTATCGAAGCTCGCGTCGTTAACCTTTAAGAGTTCACCTTTAAGGTTGAATTTAGGTTGCTTCGCCACAATTTGTGTTAATAGATAAATTGTTTGAGGAAGCAACCTAAATGCTCAGAATAATCCTTTTCTTAGCGACCAACCTTGCCATCATTCTGGTGGCCAGCTTGACGCTTAACATCCTTGGCGTTGGTCCATACCTAACATCGAACGGCCTAGACCTTGGCGCTCTACTAGCCTTTTGTGCAGTGTTTGGTTTTGCCGGCTCATTTATCTCTCTGTTTATCTCTAAGTGGATGGCGAAGAGAACAACGGGCACTCAAATTATTGAGCAACCTCGCAATGCCGAGGAGAAATGGCTGGTTGAAACGGTGGCAGAACTGGCTCAAAAAGCCGGTATTGGCATGCCAGAAGTGGGGGTATTCCCATCCAATGCAGCGAATGCCTTTGCGACTGGCTGGAATAAGAACAACGCACTGGTTGCGGTCAGTAGCGGTCTGCTTTCGCGATTCAAAGCCGATGAAGTGAAAGCGGTGCTAGCACACGAGGTAGGTCACGTTGCGAATGGCGACATGGTGACTCTGTCGTTGATTCAAGGGATTATCAATACCTTTGTGATGTTCTTAGCTCGTATCGTCGGTTACGCCGTTGATAGCTTCTTGCGCCGTGGCGATAACTCAGGCGGTGTTGGTATAGGCTTTTACATCGCGACCTTTATCGCTGAGATGGTCTTTGCCGTATTTGCTCATATGATTGTGGCTTGGTTCTCGCGTCGCCGTGAGTTCCGGGCAGATGAAGCGGGTGCAGACCTAGCGAGCAAGCAGGGCATGATTAATGCTTTGCAAAGACTGCAGGCTGAATCGGGTCAAGCGCAAGAGCTATCCGGACAGCTCACGGCCTTTGGCATCAGCAGCATCAAGAAGCAGGGCTTTATGGAGATGTTTGCGAGCCACCCTCCTCTAGCAGCTCGTATTGAGGCTCTGCAAAACCGCCGTTAAATTCCGACTCGGTAGATAACTGCGTCTCGATAACCGGTGTGCACCGCCACCACACCGGTTAGTTTTCGATCCAGCTCTGGGTCACCACTGTCAATAATAAGCGGGCGCCCATTAAGTCCGACGATTTTAGAGCGTGTCGCAACGACATAGAGACCCGGTAGACCTACCTTTTGAATCAGCTGCGGGCTCAACTGTTGATTACCGCGACCAAGAAGATGCCCCTGCCCGCCAATCGGTGTGATGACAATCTTGAAAGGCGCATCCCCCACTAGCTCAAGTAACTGCTGTGCTGAACAATCACTAGCGACAACCTCTCCATCTTTAATAAGATCGGTACCCAACAGCGTATTTTCGAGTCCCAACTCATCCATGATCGCCGCGACGGTTGTGCCGGATCCCATCACATAGAGAAGTTCGGGATCCATCTGCTCAACAAAATCGGCCGCGATATCAGCGACTACAAGCTCTTCAACCTCTTTGCCGCCCTCTTTCACAGACTGCACATACTGATGCTCTGCAGGCACAAGCAGTTCGCCATAATATTTTGCACGAACTCGGCCCTGCCTAAACTCAGACTCATCAATATCGCGAACCTCAGCCTGCTCCATGCGAACCAGACGCCCTTCGATAAGATCAGTAATTAATGACCCTGCTAGCGAAGGGGTCAGGGTATAGACGCCTGAATGAATCTTCACACCCGCCGGAACGCCAAGGACAGGCACCTGTTGCCCAATGGCTTCATAAATATTGCGTGCCGTACCGTCACCACCCGCAAACAGAATGAGATCGACACCCTCGTCAACCATTGCTCTAGCAGCGATCAACGTATCCTCTGCACTGGTCGGCCAGTGCTGCGGTGAACCTAAGACAAGGCACTCTAACTTTAACTCTTTAATTGACTCTTCACCCATGGCACCGCCCCAGGTAAACAGCTCAATTTGATCACTCTTTATGGCCTCAAGGGCGTGACGCATTTTGACCGGAGCAAGCTGCTGAGCACCTCGGCTTAAAGCCTCATCTCTGATCGCTTCACCATCACTCCCTTTCAATGCAACACTGCCACCAATACCGGCATAAGGGTTGACCAATACGCCTAAGCGAAACTTCATACCTGCACCTCATCCACCTTAAACCCTAAAGCTGCAAGCTGAACTTTCATCGCGCCTGTCGTCTGACCGGTCAGCTTCAGCGATGAAAACTCTCGACGCACCGGGTAACTCTTTCTCAATTGATCAAAGGCTTTAGGTTGATTTTCCGCAGGGGTCAAAGAGTCTATAAAACGCTGATGATCCTCCTTTATGGAGTAGACAGATTGAATCACCAGTTGAATCGTTGTCTGTTGAGTTAATTCAAGTTTTGGGGTCGGGTAATCTGTCAAAAGGCCGTCGAAAGCCGCAGAAACCTCAAGACCTAAAATCTCACAGTAACGCTCATAAAGCATGTAAGTTCCGCGTAACTTACCTTCTAAACTGTAACCCGCTATATGGGGCGTACCGATCAACACACGACAGGCCAATTCACGGTCGACTGTCGGCTCCTCTTCCCACACATCCATCACCAAGGTGACGTCGGTTCTCTGCTTGGCAAAGCTTAAGAGCGCTTCACCATCGATGGTGGGCCCCCGTCCTGCATTTAAAAGCAGTGCTCCTGGAATCAGCTGCTGCAAAAGCGACTCGCCAATCAAGTGATGGGTTGCATGCTCACCGCTGTTGGTTAACGGCAGATGACAACAGACAACATCCGACTGGGCCATTAACTGCGCGAGAGGGGTATCTATAAAGGTTGGGTCCCGAAGAGCACGAGGGGGATCTGATACAAGGACATTAACCCCCAGCGCAGTTAAACGGCTAACTAACCGAGAGCCAACATTACCAGCACCGACCACCCCGTATGAGAGATTCCGTGGATCTAAGGCTCTCTGTTCGGCATATTCATAAATAGCTGCTAGCGCATAATCCACAACTGAATCGGCGTTACAGCCTGCTGCGTTAGAAAAGGGAATTGCGCGCTCAGTCAAGTAGTGAGAATCCATATGATCCATACCTATGGTCGCCGAACCGACAAATTCTAACGGTTTAGTCTCACTCAATAACCGTGCATTAACTTGGGTAATAGAACGTACGAGAAGCGTATCAGCTTCAGCCAACTGACTGGGTTCTATTGAGCGACCCGCCACACGGCGAACTTCACCGAAGGAGGAGAACAATGTCTCAACGGCCGGCATATTCTCATCTGCAACAATGACTTTTTTGAGCTTTATCATGAACACCCCTTTTGAAGAGCTGTATTATACGGCCTATCGATAAAAGTGCGATCTGAACTGATACCACTGATCCGGTGTAAAAAGCCGTGTAAATAAACGTAAAGTTGGTTCACTGTTAGGCTCGAGCATGAAAACATACGCACAATAGAGTTAGGAATTTAAGTGACTAATCCACCTAAGCGAATCGTTATCAGTCTGTTCCTGATCAGTTCCATAGTACTTTTAACTTGGGCTTCTCAACTCTTTTTGGGACCGAAACCGGTGTCACATTGTGATATCAACAGCGGCAGATGCGAAGTCGTTAACGATGATATTCGGTACCGCTTTACACTGGGACCGATGCCAGCTCGATCTCTGAACAATATGACTCTGACGGCTGAAACTGATCTACCTGGGATCAATCGAGTTTGGGTCGATCTGCAAGGCGCCGATATGTACATGGGCGTTAACCAGTTTGAAATGGAAAAGAGTGAACACCTTTGGCAGGGACGGACTCAGTTAGCCGTCTGCACCACAGGGACGATGACCTGGCTAGCAAAGGTGATTTTTGAAACGGATTCGAAACAAGAGATTGTTGAATTGAGGTTTGATGCACGATGATGACACGCAACATAAATCTACTGATTATTGTGATGCTGATTTTGGCAGCCGTCATTGTTAGCCTGGTTTACCTAAAACCCAACAACAGTTACCAACCGGTTCAGCTGGGTGGTGAGTTTCAGGGTAAAAGTATTGATGGCGATGTGTCACTGACTGACTTCAGAGGCAAACTGGTGCTGCTCTATTTTGGCTACACCTCTTGCCCCGATATATGCCCCACTTCTTTAACCAGTATGAAGTTTGCTTTCAATGAACTCGATGATGAGCAACTAAACCAAATTCAACCCATTTTTTACAGCGTCGACCCTGATCGGGATTCACTGGAACAGCTACAGGTCTACTCTCAGTTTTTCTCGCCTCTCATTCTTGGTATGACCGGCAGCCGTCAGCAGATCGACAGCGCGATTAAACTGTACGGGGCTTACTATCGAATGGTCGAGCAGCCTGATTCAGCGATGGGCTACACCGTCGACCACTCTTCTAAAATCTATCTAATCGATCAACAAGGTGAGTTTCTAGGAAGCGTCTCACACAACAATCCCAACCAACTTGTTGAGAAAATCCGTTCCATCTTGCAGTAGGAAACTAAGATGAAAAAACTGTTAATCGCGTCACTTTTAACCAGCACCCTTGCCCAGGCCGAGGTCGAGATTTCAGATGCGCGTGTGCGTGCTGTTCCACCGGGCCAGAAAATGACCGGCGCATTCATGGATATCAAAAACAGTGGTGCCGATCTTCAAGTGGTTTCAGCTGAGTCCTCTATCTCTAAAGTGGTCGAGCTGCATACTCATATCAAAGATGGTGAAGTGATGCGTATGCGAAAAATTCCTGCCATTGATCTGCCAGCAAACAGCACCACTCATTTGAAACCAGGCGGCCTACATGTGATGTTTATCGGACTAAAGGAGCCACTCTCCATCGATCAGACAATCGATCTGAAATTAAATTTCAGTGATGGAACTAGCCAAGCATTAGAAGTGCCCGTCAAAATGATTCAAAAGCCTGGTATGAAAAAAGAGATGAAGCACGATATGCAGCATTGATCGATCAGCACATCTTACAGCCACGGGTACGACTGTCGAAGTGGCTGTAGAGTGCTAGACAGGCATCAACCTCTGACTCCAACACTCCCAGCAGTGCCGCTTTATAACCGTCAATATACTCCACCCGATATCCGTCTATCTCTTGAGTCACCCGATAGGATTTGAAACCGACACGATAGACCCCTGAGTAGTGTGGATAATCCATTAGAGATTGCTCTTGGTATGCCACCACTGGCCAACTCTGCTCAATTTTCAGCGCCGGCACTTTTAATGGGTTGTCGTTATGCAACGCAAGAAAGTACTGTAACTGCTCGACATGATCAAATACACCGAGCACCCACACACCTCGATCTGATTGACCCAGTTCCTGCTCACCTTCAGCGTAAAGATACTCTTTTGTCGGCAGCGTCAATCTTAGATAGTTAAAGCGATTAGTAACGCTAGCAAAGAGAGACCAGTCATCGCCTTTGGCCTGTAAAAGCCAATCGGTTGCAGTGATGCTTAACTGGCGCACGAATAACTCTCTAATTGGAACTGATCGACACTCAGAGGCTCCACAGCATAGAGTGTTCTCAGAGCTTCGCTGAGCGCTTTCAAGCGTGGGTTCATTCCATTGTCGAGCAGTTGATGCACCCTGTTAAGAACAGCCTCTTTAAAGCTATCTGAAGCTCCTAACCCTTGAGAGAGGTTATCGGCACTGAAATGAAATTTTCGACCCGCCGATACCGTTAGAATCCACTCATAAGCTTGAGGGGATACCTCCACTCGCTCAAACTCGGCTTGCTCTTCTTCTGTACGGCCATCTGGCTTGTACCAGTAACCGAAATCTTCAAGCAGTCGTCTTTTTGGACCCGCCACACACCAGTGAGCAATCTCGTGCAATGCGCTTGCAAAGAAGCCATGTGCAAAGATAATTCGATGATGAGGATAATCGGAATCGGCAGGCAAGTAGATAGGCTCCCCATCACCGCGAACCAGTTCGGTATTAAGGGATTCCAAAAAGAGAGTATTAAAACACTCAATCAGTTGATCGACTTGAGGATCGAGATCCATATCAGGCTCCAGAAAAAGACCGTTAGATTATAGTCGGGTTAAAGTCTGTAATTAATCTGACAGGCACAAAAAAAGCGCCATATGGCGCTTTTTTCTAAGAATCTTACTCTTATGCTACAACAGTTACGTTGTCAGCTTGAGGACCTTTCTGGCCCTGAGTAACCTCGAAAGTTACCTGCTGGTTTTCAGCTAGTGTACGACGACCAGTACCGTTGATAGCACGGAAGTGAACGAATACGTCTGGACCGTTCTCCTGCTGAATGAAACCAAAACCTTTCTCGTCGTTAAACCATTTAACTGTACCAGTTAGCTGCTCTGACATTTCTTGCCTCTTAATCCTGTCCCATTTAGGAACTTTAGTGCATCCCCGAGGGGAGTTATCTACCAAGTCAATGACTTGGCCTGAGTGCGACCTGTGCCGCGAACTAAATTACAAGCCTATCTTGTAACCCAGTTATTTATTAGCAGGATGAAGTGACAAAACGATGACACAACACTCAAAACTAACAAAATTAGTGCTTAGTTCAGAGTGGAAAAGGAGCAGAAGATCAGATGCGAAGTTTTACTTTCGGTGTTCCAGCCAACCCTAGGGTTAAGCTCTAGTGCAACTTGTTTCTCTGGACGTTTCAAACGCCACAACGTAAACAACTGAGTTAAGTTTAATCCAGTTAGTGCCGAATACAACTATTTTTTATCAATGTTACGCTTTTTGCCGCTTTTTAACGCTAGATGACCCTTTTTTAGCCTTACCACGAGGTGGCAAGCCTGTATGCTGAGTCAATAATCTACCTTTTTTAACACTCTTACTTTGCTTATTAACGTTCTTACGGCGCGGACTCTTATATTGATCACCCTCTGAATTGTTTGAAGGAATCAAATGATTAGGGCCATCGCCTATCAAGTCAGCACGTCCCATCGACTTCAGAGCCTCACGTAACAGCGGCCAATTTTCAGGGTCGTGGTAGCGTAGGAATGCTTTGTGTAAACGACGCTGTTTTTCACCTTTGACCGTCTCAACCCGCTCTGAAGACTTTTTGTAGCTTTGACGTTTCAGAGGGTTACGACCGGTATGGTACATGGCGGTAGCGGTCGCCATCGGTGAAGGGTAAAACGCCTGCACCTGATCCGCTTTAAAGTCATTGCGCTTTAACCAGACAGCGAGATTCATCATATCTTCGTCAGTGGTACCGGGGTGCGCAGCGATGAAGTAAGGAATCAGATACTGATCCTTCCCTGCCTCTTTAGAGAAGCGTTCAAACATCTTCTTAAACGCATCGTAAGTACCAATGCCCGGCTTCATCATATGATCGAGCGGACCTCGTTCAGTATGCTCAGGCGCGATCTTTAGATAACCACCAACATGATGGGTCACCAGCTCTTTCACGTATTCAGGGTCTTCCACAGCCAAATCGTAGCGAAGACCTGACGCAATCATCACCTTCTTCACCCCTTTTGTTTTGCGTGCTTTGCGATAAAGCTCCGTCAATGAGGAGTGATCAGTATTTAAGTTGTGGCATATCTCCGGGTAGACACAAGAGAGCTTACGACAGGACTTTTCGATCTCCGGTGACTTACAGGCAATTCGATACATATTGGCCGTTGGCCCGCCTAAATCTGAGATAACCCCTGTAAAGCCTGGGACTTTATCTCTGATCTCTTCAATCTCATTTAAAATCGATTCGTGAGAGCGATTCTGAATAATGCGCCCTTCGTGTTCTGTAATGGAGCAGAAAGTACAACCGCCAAAACAGCCGCGCATGATGTTCACCGAAAACCGAATCATCTTGTAGGCAGGGATCTCTTGCCCTTTATAGATCGGGTGTGGAACACGTGCGTAGTTAAGCCCGAAAACGAAATCCATCTCTTCAGTGGTCAATGGAATCGGAGGTGGATTCAACCACACCTCTTGATCACCATGCTGTTGGACTAACGCGCGAGCATTACCGGGATTTGTCTCTAAGTGGAGTACTCTGCTCGCATGAGCGTAGAGAACAGGATCTTTAGAGACTTTTTCAAATGGGGGAATGCGAATGACTGTTTTACTGCGATCAAGGTGCACCTTAGGTTCAATATGCAGAACCTGAACTTCATCAGCCTCAGGCTCCTCTTTAGAACCCTTTTCCAACGCACACTGTTCAAGGTCTCGGGTGTTAACATAGGGGTTGATCATTCGATCAATTTTGCCCGGTCTATCGATACGAGTGGAGTCTATCTCCATCCAGCCCTCGGGCGTATCCGTGCGAATAAAAGCGGTGCCTCGGACATCGGTCAAGTCGCCAACCGATTCGCCGGCTGACATTCGCTGAGCCACTTCAACAATGGCACGTTCAGCATTACCGTAGAGCAATATATCCGCCCTGGAGTCGAGCAGTATTGAGCGACGAACTTTGTCTTGCCAGTAGTCATAATGAGCAATACGACGCAGTGACGCTTCGATACCTCCCAATACAATGGGAACCTCTTTATAAGCTTCTCGACAGCGCTGGCTGTAGACAATGCTGGCACGATCAGGTCGGCTACCGGCTTTACCACCCGGCGTATAGGCATCATCAGAACGAATTTTACGATCGGCCGTATAACGGTTGATCATAGAATCCATGTTACCCGCCGCAACACCAAAGAATAAGCGAGGCTTACCCAATACTTTAAAGGCCTCAGCACTCTGCCAATCTGGCTGAGCAATAATACCTACCTTGAAACCCTGCGACTCCAGCAGACGGCCAATGATGGCCATACCAAACGATGGATGATCAACATAGGCATCACCGGTCACGATAATGATGTCACACTGGTCCCAACCCAACTTCTTCATCTCAGCTTTAGACAGCGGCAAAAACGGTGCGTGCGGAGCATCGTTACGCTGAGCAATCGAGGTGATTGTTGGAGTGGCTTGCATGATCAATCCAGAGATCTAATGAGTATGGTGAAATTATACGTGAGAGCAGTTAGAAGATCTGCTCAGAATCGATAAAAGTTATCGCGGGTATTGATAGCGATTTAGCCAGCGCTCAATAAACCGGAACGCCAAAATAAATAGCGCAGCGATAGCAAGATACAACATACCTGCCGCAAAAAAGATCTCCAGCGGGGTATAAGTACGAGCAATAATGGTTCTCGCCATACCCGTAAGATCCAACAGAGTAATGGTTGAGGCGAGCGCACTACCCTTCAACATCAGAATTAACTCATTCCCGTAAGCAGGAAGCACAATACCGAAAGCACGAGGCAGGACGATACGTCGTATCTGAACCAGTTTCGACATACCAAAAGCCTCTGCAGCTTCAATCTCCCCCTTTGGAATAGACTGGATTGCACCACGAACAAGCTCAGCACTGTACGCTGCAGTGTTCAGCGTTAACGCTATCAGTGCACACCAGAAGGGTTCACTGAAAATTTCCCAAAGGGATGTATTTCGAATGAGATCAAACTGAGCTGAGCCATAGTAGATCAAAAATATTTGGACCAATAACGGCGTGCCACGGAAGAAATAGATGTATGCCCAAGGAAGCGCAGAAACTAAGCGATTTTTAGAGGCACGCATCAGCGCAAGAGGCACTGCAATCGCTAGCCCCGTTAAGGCTGAATAGAGAACCAATTCTAGTGTTAACCAAACGCCATCAAAGAGGCGTGGAAAATATTCCCAGATCACATCCCATGACCAGTTCATGCTGCAACCCTCTTCTCAGCAGGATTTGATGCGCGCTCAAGATAAGTAGTTATCAAAGTAGATATTGCCGTGAGACCAAGATAGATCAGTGCGGCTGCCATGTAGAAAGTGAACGGCTCTTTTGTAGACCCCGTCGCAACGTAGGCCTGTCGCATAATGTCGTTCAAACCAACAACAGAGACGAGTGCGGTATCTTTTAGAAGTACTTGGAAAAGGTTGCCAAGACCTGGCAGCGCAAGACGCCAAACCTGGGGCAGAATAATTCGATAGAAGGTCGTCAGGCGAGGCAAGCCCAAAGCATAGGCTGACTCCCACTGGCCCTTCGGGAGCGCTTGAATAGCCGCTCGAAAAACTTCAGTAGCGTAGGCACCAAATGCAATAGAGAGCGCCGTGACACCCGCTGCAAAAGCACCCACCTCTATGTAATCTGTATAACCAAAACGCTCTGCGATAGCCATCAACAGCATCGAGCCACCAAAGTAGATGGTGAGCACTAAAAGCAGTTCCGGTATTCCACGAATCAGCGTTGTGTATCCGGTTGCTAACCAGCGAAGTGGCGCAATCGAGGATAGTTTCGCAGAGGCACCAGCAAGCCCAATAATAAGGCCAAAAAATAGGCTAGCGAGCGCAAGCTGAATAGTTATCCAGGCACCCTCCCAAAGAAGGTGACCGAAGCCGTGAAGATCAAACATAGAGTAAGATATTGGCTGCGCCATTTAGGCACAGCCTGTCCCGATTAGTAGATCGAGAATGGGAAGTACTTAGCGTTGATTTTCGCGTAAGTACCGTTATCAACAATCGCTTGAAGTGCTTTGTTGAACTTCTCTTTTAGAGCATCGTTTTTACGAATTGCGATACCGATCTTATCGTCGATGTCGATATCCTGGCCTTTGAACTCAAAGCCTTTGCCGTCATCAGTTCGTAGCCAGTCGTATGCTGGGAACTTATCTGACAGCATGCCATCAAGACGGCCGGCAGCAAGGTCTAAGTATGCGTTATCTTGAGTATCGTACAGTTTTACGCTCGCGCTTCCTGACATGTTGTCTTCAAGGTACTGGCCAGCGATAGTCGCACGCTGCGCACCAAGCGTTTTACCCTTCATGTCACCCATAGACTGACCTTTAGGACCCACGTAAGCGAGAACGTTTGAGTAGTATGGGTTAGTGAAGTCGACAACTTTTAGACGCTCTTCTGTGATCGACATTGATGCGATGATTGCATCGTACTTACGGCTCATAAGACCAGGGATAATACCGTCCCAATCCTGTGCCACTAGCGTACAGTCTGCTTTCATTTCAGCACAAAGTGCATTAGCGATATCTACGTCAAAGCCCTGAAGCTGACCTTTGTCATCGACCATATTGAAAGGCGCGTATGCACCTTCAGTAGCGATACGGATTTTATCGCCTGCGAAAGCTGAAGAGGCTGCAACAGCACTCAAAGTAAGACCAACGACGAGGTTTTTTAATTTCATTATTTTCTCCTATTAGGATCTACTGTCCTATTGATGACTCGACATAAAGGCCTTCACCCTTGCAGATGAAGGATTTTCGAATAGTTTCTCTGGTGTTCCCTGCTCTTCGATATGTCCTTCATGAAGAAAGACAATCTGGCTCGAAACATCACGTGCGAAGCGCATTTCATGGGTTACTATCAGCATAGTGCGTCCCTGTGAGGCCAGATCCCGCATGACCGCCAGCACTTCATTGACCAACTCAGGATCAAGCGCTGAAGTTGGCTCATCGAACAATAACAGCTGTGGATCCATCGCTAAAGCACGTGCTATCGCAATACGCTGCTGCTGGCCACCTGAAAGATGACTAGGATAGGCATCAATCTTATCTACGAGACCGACCTGCTCTAGGATCAGTTTTGCCTGCCCCACCGCCTCATCTTTAGACTGTTTTAAAACTTGAATGGGAGCTTCTGTAATATTCTCTAACACAGTACGGTGCGGCCAGAGATTAAAGTTCTGGAATACAAAACCGATACGCGAACGCATATTTTCAAGCTGCTTTCGACTTTTAGCCTGCAACTCGCCACTCTTAGATGGCACCAACTCAAGTTTCTCATCCCCAAGATAGATCTCACCCTTGCTTGGATTTTCAAGCAGGTTAATACAACGCAGTAGCGTACTCTTACCCGAGCCACTCGAACCGAGAATAGAGATCACATCGCCATCTTTCGCCTCCAGTGAGACCCCTTTGATAACGTTCAGGGATCCGTAGGATTTATGAATATCGATCATGCGAAGCGCAGTAGCGGGTTGTGAATCTTGAGACATTAAAACTTAACCAAACAGTCATGTAATCAATGGACTTTAGCGAGAATAGTGACACACGGCAAGCCTTCTATATTCCACAAACAAAAAAGCCGCGATAAACGCGGCCCTTAATGTGAGTTTTCGTTTAGCCTTTCGCTTTAACGATTATGTCGTGCCATTTAGCTGGACCAGATGTATGAACAGACTCACCATTCACATCTACAGCCACAGTCACCGGCATATCTTTGACTTCAAACTCATAGATCGCTTCCATGCCCATCTCTGGGAAGGCTAGCACTTTTGAGTCAGTGATCGCTTTAGAGACAAGGTAAGCAGCACCGCCAACAGCCATTAGGTAGACCGCTTGGTTATCTTTGATCGCATCAATAGCGATTGGACCACGCTCTGATTTACCAATCATGCCCAGTAGGCCCGTTGACTCTAGAATCTGACGTGTGAACTTATCCATACGTGTTGACGTTGTTGGGCCAGCAGGGCCTACAACCTCATCACGGACAGGGTCGACAGGACCCACGTAGTAGATGAATCGCCCTTTCAGATCAACTGGCAACTCTTCACCGTTGTTAAGCATCTCTACCATGCGCTTATGGGCGGCATCACGACCGGTCAACATTTTACCATTAAGCAAAATAGTCTCACCAACCTTCCACTCTTTAACCGACTCAGGTGTGATCTCATCTAGATTGACGCGGCGTGTATTAGCACCGACTTCAAAGGTCACTTCTGGCCACTGATCCAAGCTTGGCGGTGTGAGAACGGCCGGCCCATCACCTTTCAAAGTAAAATGAGTATGGCGAGTCGCAGCACAGTTAGGGATCATACAGATTGGCAAAGATGCCGCGTGCGTTGGGTAGTCCATGATCTTAACGTCTAGAATCGTTGTCAGACCACCAAGACCCTGTGCACCAATACCTAGCTCATTGACCGCATCCATGATCTCTAAACGTAGCTCTTCGACACGGTTCTGCGGACCACGCTCACGTAGCTCATGAATATCGATAGGGTCCATCAAAGACTCTTTGGCCATGACTGCTGCCTTCTCGGCAGTACCACCAATACCAATACCCAACATACCTGGTGGACACCAACCAGCACCCATAGTCGGTACCGTTTTAACCACCCAATCCACGATGCTGTCAGATGGGTTCAACATCACCATCTTCGATTTATTCTCTGAACCACCACCTTTAGCAGCCACATGAACTTCTACCTCATCGCCCTCTACAATTTCGTAGTGGATAACAGCAGGAGTATTGTCCTTGGTGTTCTGACGTTTGCCAGCAGGGTCAGCAAGAATCGAGGCACGTAGGACGTTATCTGGGTGCATGTAGGCTCGACGAACACCTTCATTGACCATATCGGTGACGCTCATTGAAGCATCCCACTGAACGTTCATACCCACTTTAAGGAATACGGTAACGATACCGGTGTCCTGACAGATAGGACGCTTACCTTCAGCACACATGCGCGAGTTGATTAGGATCTGCGCCATCGCATCTTTAGCGGCTGGGTTCTCCTCTTTCAGGTAGGCTTCGTGCACACCTTCAATAAAGTCGATTGGGTGGTAGTAAGAGATGAACTGTAGCGCATCAGCAACGCTATCAATAAGGTCGTCTTGGCGAATAACGCTCATTGGAAAACTCCATTTATAGTGATGATCAGGGGGCTCCACCCCTGCAGTGCAGCCAGATTATACATCATCCAAATCAGATGGGATGACCACACTTTGTCTAACGGCTAAGCAGAACCTATAGAGACAAAAAAGCCGGCTCAGTCGCCGGCTATCATTTACGCCCTCTCTGGAGCGTTTGGAAGATCACGCATCAGTAGCGCGTATTCCATATCAGTATCAAAATCGAGTGGTAGTGTCACACGGTGTCCTGAACCTGGGGCAACATGGACTCGAGCACCTTTCTTGTCATACAGCTCATCAAGCTTGAAGCGACGATTACCCTGAGGGGTCATCAACTCAAGTGTGTCACCCACCTCAAATTTGTTCTTCACATCGATAACAAGCTTGCCAGAGTCCGCGTCACGCTCAACCACTTCACCGACAAATTGCTGATGCACACCCACAGAGTTACCCGTTTCATAGTTCTGGTATTCGTCGTGAACATGACGACGGTAGAAACCTTCGGTGTATCCTCGGTTTGCAAGATTCTCAAGGACATCCATTAGCCCCTTGTCGAATGGGCGACCAGCCGCTGCATCGTCAATGGTTTGACGGTAAGCTTGCGCGGTTCTGGCAACGTAGTAGTGCGACTTAGTGCGTCCCTCAATTTTCAGAGAGTCGACGCCCATCTCCGTCAAGCGATGCACGTGCTGAATGGCGCGCAGATCTTTTGAGTTCATGATGTAGGTACCGTGCTCATCTTCAAAGGCCGGCATATACTCTCCAGGGCGAGTCTCCTCCTGGAGCAGGTAGATCTGATCTGATGGCTTACCTTCACCTAGGGCAGGCTGCTTCTCTTCGCTTGGATCAAAGCTCTGAACGGGAACCACATCACCGGACTCATCTTCCTGAGCTTCATGAGCATCGTATTTCCAACGACAAGCATTTGTGCAAGTACCCTGGTTTGGATCTCGGTGGTTGATGTAACCCGATAGCAGACAGCGACCTGAGTAGGCGATACAGAGTGAGCCATGAACAAAGACCTCAAGCTCAATATCCGGACACTGTTGACGTATTTCAGCCACTTCATCTAGCGAGAGTTCACGTGACAGGATGATTCGCTCAATACCTGCTCGCTCCCAGAACTTCACTGCAGCCCAGTTCATAGTATTCGACTGAACAGAGAGGTGAATCGGAAGATCTGGATACTTATCTTTGACCATCATAATCAGGCCAGGGTCGGACATGATCATGGCATCAGGATTCATCGCTACAACAGGATCAATATCCTTCATGTAGGTACCCAACTTTGAATTGTGCGGCAGAATGTTACTGGCGACAAAAAACTTTTTACCCAGTTGATGCGCAATATTGATCCCCTCTTCAAGGTTCTGAAGAGTAAAGTCGTTGTTACGTACACGAAGGCTATAGCGCGGTTGACCGGCATAGACCGCATCAGCACCATAGGCAAAGGCATACTTCATATTTCGCAAGGTCCCTGCAGGGGACAATAGCTCGGGTTTTCGCATCATGTTCTCAAAATTGGTTAAACGGTTTAGCGTGTAAGTGGCACTTCGAAAAGCGGCTTATAGACACTGCCATGATCACCCTCAGTGCTCTGAAGAAGCACAATCGAGTCAGCCGGCAGGCTATGATCGATAGGCGGCAACTCTCTGTCGACAGCAAATCGATTGTCCGCTGGCAAGCGTGCCAAGGTGACGTGGGGCATAAAGTTCTGATCTTTACAAACAATGCCAACCTCTTCGGCTAACGCCACTAACTGCTCATGGAGCATCGTTAGCTGACTATTCTGCGCGGTCATCGCCGCGATCAGGGAGAGTCTCGGATTAACGGCGTAATAACTGACCTGATCTAGCTGAACGGTAAAACGACTACCAAAATCTATTTGAGTGGCACGTTTCTCGAGCTGTTCTATCTGTTCTAGGCTGACATCTCCTAAAAAGCAGAGCGTCAGGTGATAGCCAGATGAATCAAACCAGGTTGCGTCCAGCCCTAAATCAAACTGACACAACTCATCAGAAAGATTAGCGAGCTCTCGAGCCGTTCTATCAGGAATGCGTAAAGCAAAAAAGGTTCTTAGCTTCACGTCTTAACTCAGCTCCATTTCATGTGGCGCGTATTGTGCCCATTGGCAAGGATTTGGACAAGTATTGATCAGTTGCGAATAATTCAACTAACGAATAGCTCCTTCAAGCAGCAGCGTATTGAGCTGTTGTTTGATGTTCAATAGTTCGGCATTGACCGACTGGCGACTAGAATCAATGGAGCGGAGACGATCTTCAATGGTCGCTAAACGGCCATCAAGATCACTGGAATTGGAACCTGCCTTAACTTGTTCAAGCTGCTCTGAAAGCCTTGCTCTCTCGTCCCGTTCAATAGAGAGCTGAAACTCAAGGTCACTGTTGAGTTGAGCTACCCGTTCACTTAATTGAGCGATCTGCTTATCTTTACTGGCAACTAGGTCATTAAGTTTTGATAGTTGCTGGTCACGTTTTTTCAAACTGCTATCAAATTCTGATACTGATTTGGACAGTTTATTAACAGACCCTTCGCTCTTTTTAGCTTGTGCTTGAACTTGATCCACACCTGACTGAATGCTTTTTATCGATTCAGCCTGAGATTTAATCAGTTTAGCTTGTGCTTCAATCGTCTTGCCCTGCTTCTCCAACTGAGGCTTATTGCGCTGATACGAAACGGTCCAAAGCTTAGCGATCTCAGAGTCAAAATGCTTAATACGATCTTCAACACGACCATTAAGCTGCTCTAATCGAGAAGAGAGGGTTTCACCTGATTGTGACGCTGAAGTCGTTGTCTTCGTCAGCGTTGCATCGGTACTCTCAAGCCATAAGTTCATCTGTTCCAGAAGAACGGATTGTTGATCCATCTTTTGAGTCAGTTGGTAGTTCCATACAGCCATAGCCACAGCCACTAACAGTGCAATAACAGCAACACCCGTTGCTAAACCACTACTTTTAGAAGAGGGCTTAACGGCGGCATTAGTGGGGTTGTTAGGCACTTGAGGTTTTTGCTTTTCAGGTTCAAGAGTAGGCACTGGCTCGGCCAGTTGATCTAAATTGAATCCTGGTTCGCGACGTTCAGACATTGAAGAGGGTTCTTACTCAATTAGAAAGGGATACAGTACCAGTTTTATCCCCCCCAAAAAAGAGTGCCCAGCAAAGCTGGGCACAGGTGGAGTACTGATAAGAGCGCGATTAAATCGCTAGGTACTCGTTACGAAGCGCTTCGTTATCAAGAACTTCTTGAGCGGTTCCGTCGAATACAACGTTACCGGTATCAAGGATCACTGCGCGATCAGCAAGCTTCAGTGCAGCAATTGCATTCTGCTCGACAATCACGGTAGTAATACCCAGCTCTTTGATCTCACGTAGAGTACGCTCAATCTCTTGAACGATAACAGGAGCCAGACCTTCATAAGGTTCATCAAGAAGAAGAACTTTGATGTCTCGACAGAGCGCGCGACCGATCGCAAGCATCTGCTGCTCACCACCTGACAGAGTGACGCCCTCTTGGTTACGACGCTCGCCCAGACGAGGGAATAGCTCGTAGATGCGTTCGATATTCCAACCTTTAGGAGGCGCAATTTGAGCCAGCTGCAGGTTCTCTTCTACCGTCAAACCAGGAATGATACAGCGATCTTCAGGAACCAGTGCAATACCCGCTTGTGACGCTTCATACGCTGTCATGTCGTGAATATTTTGGTGATCCAACCAGATCTCACCGCTTTTTAATACTGGGTCATCACAACGTGCGATGGTACGCAACGTTGATGTTTTACCGGCACCGTTACGGCCAAGTAGAGCAAGAATCTCACCCTCATGGATATTGAAACTCACACCCTGAACGATGTAAGACTCACCGTAGTAACCATGAATATCGTGGATAGAACAGTAGGTAACCGGTGTACCCAGGTTTTGAGTTCTAACGGCTTCAGTTGCGACTGTATTGGTCATACTTCCGCTCCTCCCAAGTATGCTTCACGAACTTTAGGGTTCACTTTAATTTCATCTGGAGAACCCTCAACGATCACGTGACCTGCTGCCATTACACTCACTTTATCAGCGAGTGAGAAGACTACATGCATATCGTGCTCGATGATGACCATCGTCATTCCATCCGCTTTGATCTTCTTCAACAGATCGATGGTGTTGTTGGTATCGGCACGTGCCATACCCGCGGTTGGTTCATCAAGAAGTAGTAGTTTTGGCTCTTGAGAGAGACACATTGCCAACTCAAGACGACGCTTATCACCACGGCTCATGCTGCCCGCGTGAGTATCAGATTTACCTAGCATGTTCACATACTCTAGGTATTTAGCAGCCTTCTCTTGCAGGTCTGCATCCTGATCAGAACGTTTCCAAGCATTTAGCTTGAATTCGCCATCGCGGTGAGCCAACAGTGGGATCATCATGTTTTCCATGATCGTAAGATCAGCAAAGATCTCAGGAGTCTGAAATACGCGTGAAATACCCAACTGGTTAATCTTATGTGGCTTAAGGCCAATCATGCTGTTACCAGAGAACGAAATCGTGCCGTTATCTGGAATCAACTTACCAATGACTGCGTTCAGCAGTGTTGATTTACCGGCACCATTCGGACCGATGACCGCATGAACGGTTTTCTCTTCAATTTTTAAGTTGACGTCATCCAGTGCTCTCAAGCCACCGAATGTTTTGTTTACGCCAGAGATTTCTAGTACTGACATATAAATATCCTGTTAGCTTGAGTTACTCTTCGCCCTGCTTCGAGAAGCGAGCTTTGATTCGACGGTAACCTTCCATGATGCCACCAGGCAGGAAGATAACGACCAGCATGAAGATTAGACCTAGCGTTAGGTGCCAACCTTTACCTACGAACAGAGACAGTACTGGAACAAGGCCAGAAACCAAGAAGTCTGGTAGGAAATCTAGAGCACTAGTCAGAACTGCACCATCGATAGCAGAGAAGATGTTCTCGAAGTACTTGATAGCTACCGCACCAAGGAACGGGCCAACCAATGTGCCGACACCACCAAGGATTGTCATAAGAACAACCTCACCTGATGCAGTCCACTGCATACGCTCCGCACCCGCTAGAGGGTCCATCGCTGCCATTAAGCTACCAGCAAGACCCGCATACATACCTGATATTACAAACGCTGCCAGTGCATATGGGCGAGTGTTCAAACCTGTGTATGACATACGGTTTTGGTTAGTTTTAAGGCCACGTAGCATCGAACCGAAAGGTGAACGAGTGATACGTAGAGCGACATAAAAACCAACAATCAAGAATGCTGCACAGATGTAGAAGCCTGCTAGGCCACCAAAGTCTGTCATCTCAATGCCGAATAGGTTAGTACGAGGTACCGCACCTTCAGCTAGAGGCGCATCCCAAGCACGTGGGTCAGCCGCTTCAACCTGCAGACCTGTCTCACCCATGGTAATAGGTGTGAGTACAGAGTAAGCAAGGTTGTAACTCATCTGAGCTAAAGCCAGTGTCAGGATCGAGAAGTAGATACCTGTTCGACGAAGACAGATGAAACCAATGACTAGGGCGAAGATACCTGACACCACAACACCGGCAACCATCGCTGGAAGGATGTTCAGTGTAAACAGCTTGAAGATCCAAACCGTTGTGTAAGACCCCACACCGATAAACGCTGCGTGACCAAACGACAGGTAACCTGTCTGACCGAATAGAATGTTAAAGCCAATTGCGAACAGACCGAAGATAGCGAAACGCTGCATTAAGTCTGGGTAGGCTGCACCGAATGGCTGAAGCCAAAGTGGCATTAGCAGGACGGCTGCTGCAAAGCCCAGCAGCATCATCATGTCTGATTTAGGTGTAAATTTATCAATATGCATCTTAGTCCTCCATTACACCCTTGCGACCCATTAGACCACGTGGACGAACGAGCAGTACGATCATTGCAACTAGGTAGATAATTACCTGGTCGATACCTGGGATGATTTGTTTGATTTCGTTCATCGATGCGAACGATTGGAGGATACCGAGTAGGAAACCTGCCGCTACCGCACCCGGTAGTGAACCCATACCACCCACTACTACAACCACGAATGACAGAACTAGGAAGTCCATACCCATGTGGTAGTTAGGAGAGAGTATTGGTGTGTACATCAAACCTGCCAAACCTGCGACGACCGCAGCTAGACCGAAGACGATACTGAAACGTTTGGTGATGTTGATACCCAACAACTGAACCGTTTGACGATCCGCCATACCGGCACGAACCACCATACCAAAGGTTGTAAACTGCAAGAAGGCAAACACTGCAGCGATGACAATCGCAGCAAAGCCTAAATAAACAAGACGCCATTTCGGGTAGACGATATTGTCACCTAAGCCCAAGAGTGCGCCGATGTTCGCTGTACCCTCAAACATTTCTGGTGCTGGCTGTGGAATCGGGTTTGCACCGTAGATAGCTTTGATGATCTCTTGAATAACGATCGCAAGACCGAAAGTTACAAGGATCTGATCAGCATGTGCGCGACGGTAGAAGTGGCGAATTAGACCACGCTCCATCACCAAGCCAATCACAAGCATGATAGGTATAGCGATTAAAATCGATATTGGAACAGACCAGTCGATAATGGCTCTACCCGTATCACCGAGCCAGAGCTCTAGGTATGGGATCTCTTTGAATGCTTCAAAGAAAGTAACCGACTCATCTTTAACTTTTGTTGAAATAGTAAGTACTTCGCGAACTGAAACTGCGACGAAAGCACCCAACATGAAAAGAGCACCGTGAGCAAAGTTCACGACACCTAAGGTACCGAAAATCAACGTTAGACCTAGGGCAATCAGTGCATAAGCACCACCCTTATCTAGACCGTTCAAGATCTGGAGGATTATTGCATCCACAGCTATGAATCTCCAAAAAAGCTAATAAAAAACGAAGGGGTCCCTTGGACCCCTTCGCGTGCCAAGGTGTAATTAAAATTACACTTGGATTAAGACCACTGAGCGCCGCCGGCGAATGGGCCTTCGTTTGGATCGTAAGTAAGCTTCTCACGTGAAACCACATCCAATACTTCAAGACGGTCGAAGTCAGATGTTGGGTTCATGTTACCGCGTACCACTAGGCCATTCTTCATTACCTGGTGGTCCGCTTTACGGTATAGAGAAGCACCGTTACCCATGCCATCGAACTCGTGATCTTCAAGAGCAGCGATAACTGCTTGTGGATCGAAAGTACCAGCACGCTCAACAGCATCTGCGTAAAGCATAGTCTGTACGTAACAAGTGTGAGCAGCCTGTGATGGTGGGAAACCGTATTCCTGACCGAACGACTTAACAAATGCTTTAGAACCTTCGTCAGTTAGCTTCCAGTTCCAGTTTGTAGAACCTAGGATGCCCTTCATGTTGTCGCCCGCACCTTTCGCCATTAGACGAGAGAATAGAGGAACGATGATCTGGAAGTCCTTACCGTTAACTTGCTTATCTTTCAGGCCGAACTGAATCGCCTGAGTCAAAGAGTTAACCATGTCACCGCCGTAGTGGTTAAGGATAAGAGTATCTGCACCAGAGTTTAGGATTGGTGTGATGTACTGAGAGAAGTCACCTGCACCTACTGGTGTTTTAACGTTAGCAACTGTGTTCCAGTTTGCTTCAGCAGCCATACCCTTCTCGATAGAGTCCTGCTGAGACCAGCCCCAAGTATAGTCAGCTGTTAGGTGGTAAACCTGACGATCTGTACCGTACTCGTTTTTAAGTACTGGACGTAGCGCTAGTGCTGATTGGTGACAGTTGAACATGTGGCGGAAACCGTGACGACGACGGTCTTTACCAGTTGTATCGTTTGAGTGTGTTAGACCTGCCATGAAGATGGTACCCATCTCTTCAGCTAGAGCCTGAACTGCGATAGCTACACCTGAAGATGAACCACCAGAGAACATGATAACGCCATCTTTCTCGATCATACGTTTAGCCGATGCACGTGCTGCGTCAGACTTAGTCTGAGTATCACCAGTTACGTACTCAACTTTCATACCAAGAATACCGTTACCTTTAAGGTTCATTGGTTTCATGGTTTGCATCATGCCGCCATCGCCTTCGCCGTTAAGGTGTTTAACAGCAAGTTTGAATGCGCGTAGTTCGTCTGCACCCTCATCTGCGTAAGCGCCTGATTGAGGTACGTTAAAACCTAGGACACACTTACCAGAAGCCTTAGGGTCGTTACGGAACGAACCTGCAGCAGAAGCAGTTGGGATGTAGAAGCTTGGTACTGCGATAGCCGCTGCAGAAGCTGCAGTGCCTTTAAGTACCGTACGGCGTGAAACGCCTTGAGTCTTATCAGTCATTACTTTGTAACTCCGTTGTTGGGTTTGTTTTTATTACAATCGGAAACTGCAAACTACTAGAGTCAACACTGAGTGACTACCCTACTAAAGGTTGATTTAGACCAATGTACTAGGAAAACTCTTTCAAGATATGAAATCTCATACCAACCTATAACCAAAGTAAAAATATTAAAGTAAATACAAAAACTTAGCGGTATAAAGAACCTCTTCAACTACTGAATTATAGACATAAAAAAACCCCGAGCGGCTGACCGCTCGGGGCTTCACATTTGGGGGGGGGATGATTACATCATGCCGCCCATACCACCCATGCCACCCATATCAGGTGCACCCATAGCTGGCTTATCTTCTGGGATCTCAGCAACCATCGCTTCAGTCGTAATCATTAGACCCGCAATTGACGCTGCCGCCTGAAGTGACGAACGAGTTACCTTAACAGGGTCGATGATACCCATCTCAAGCATATCGCCGTAGACTTCTGTACCCGCGTTGTAACCGTAGTTACCTTTACCGTTACGAACTTCGTTGACAACCACTGATGGCTCACCACCTGCGTTTGCTACGATTTGACGAAGTGGTGCTTCCATTGCACGTAGTGCTAGCTGAATACCGATCGTCTGATCATGGTTGTCACCCTCTAGGCTCTCGACAGCCTGAAGTGAGCGAATCAGAGCAACACCACCGCCAGGAACGATACCCTCTTCAACGGCTGCACGAGTTGCGTGAAGTGCATCGTCTACACGAGCTTTCTTCTCTTTCATCTCAACTTCAGTCGCAGCACCCACTTTGATCACTGCAACACCGCCTGCTAGCTTAGCAACACGCTCTTGCATCTTCTCTTTGTCGTATTCAGATGTAGTATCTTCCATCTGTACACGGATCGCTTGAACACGAGCGTCGATGTTTGCTTTAGCGCCAGCACCGTCAACAATGGTAGTATTCTCTTTGCTAATCTCTACGCGCTTAGCTTGACCAAGCTGCTCAAGTTCAACTGCATCTAGGCTCAGACCCACCTCTTCAGAGATCACCTGACCACCAGTAAGAATAGCGATATCTTCTAGCATTGCTTTACGACGATCACCAAAACCAGGCGCTTTAACAGCACACACTTTCACGATGCCGCGCATAGTATTCACTACAAGAGTCGCTAGCGCTTCACCTTCAACGTCTTCCGCTACGATAAGCAGTGGACGTGATGATTTAGCAACACCTTCAAGTGCTGGAAGCAGCTCACGGATGTTAGAGATCTTCTTATCAACTAGAAGAATGAATGGATCTTCTAGTTCAGCAACCATAGAGTCTTGGTTAGTTACGAAGTAAGGAGATAGGTAACCGCGATCGAACTGCATACCTTCAACAACGTCTAGTTCGTTTTCGAAACCAGAACCTTCTTCAACAGTGATGACACCATCTTGGCTTACACGCTCCATCGCTTCTGCAATGATGTTACCCACTTCAGCGTCAGAGTTTGCAGAGATAGTACCAACCTGAGCAATCGCTTTAGAATCAGCACATGGCACAGCCATTTCAGCAAGCTGAGCAACTACAGCAGCAGCCGCTTTATCGATACCACGCTTAAGATCCATTGGGTTCATTCCCGCTGCAACAGACTTAAGACCTTCATTAACAATCGCTTGAGCTAGAACAGTTGCAGTCGTAGTACCGTCACCAGCAACGTCGTTAGCTTTAGAGGCTACTTCTTTAACCATCTGTGCGCCCATGTTTTCGAACTTATCTTTAAGTTCGATCTCTTTAGCGACTGAGACACCATCTTTAGTCACTGTTGGTGCACCAAATGATTTTTCTAGTACAACGTTACGACCTTTAGGGCCTAGAGTTGTTTTAACCGCATTTGCTAGAACGTTTACGCCAGCAAGCATGCCCTGACGAGCATCATTTCCAAAGAGTACTTCTTTAGCAGACATTTCTTAGAATCCTTTAAATTTATTCAATTCTTTACCAGTAAAACGAATTAGGCTTCTAGTACGCCGTAAATTTCGCTCTCTTGCATGATCAGCAGCTCTTCACCATCTACTTTGATAGTGTTAGTGCCCGCGTACTGACCAAAGATCACTTTGTCACCGACTTTGACAGACAGCTCAACAACCTGGCCATCATTAGTGACACGACCAGCGCCTACTGCGACAACCTCACCTTGGTTTGGTTTCTCTGCAGCTGCACCTGGCAATACGATACCGCCAGCCGAAGTAGCTTCTTCTTCGCTACGACGAACTACTACACGGTCATGAAGTGGACGAATTTTCATCTGGTTCTTCTCCTGAATCTAGGATCCAATACGATGTTGGTTTTTTGTTTAAAGCCAGTGAACCAATAATTCACCGACAATTCTTAGGTGAAATATTTAATTGGGGAGGGGGGAAAAGATTTCAACACCCAAGCTGAAAAAAATTTAAATTTCCAACTTAGGTCTTAGCAAGCCATAAGCAGAAAGTGCAGGACTTATTAATGGACAACCCAGTGTAAATTAGTGCAACCGTTTGTCGTCGTTATTGCTTGATGGGTCATTCACCTCAACAAAATCACCATCAATGATGTCACTTCTATTTTGAGAGAAGGGATCCTGGGAGTTCTGGGTCGATGAGTAAAAGTGTGCTTGCCCACCACTCTTAGTAAACGCATCACTTATGCGTTGTCCGAAAAGATTAAAAAACAGGCCACGAGTGAATGGCAACAGGCAGGAGAAACCAATTACATCGGTCACAAACCCAGGAGTAACCAAAAGGGCTCCGCCTATCGCTATCAATATCCCATCTCTCATTTCTGATAGCGGAATCTCTCCACTCTCAATACGACTGCGAGCTTTTAACAGAGTCGTCACACCCTGATAACGCAACATATTTACCCCGATAAAAGCTGACAGCAGAACCAGGCCCACGGTATACCAGCCACCAATCGCTTGACCGACCTTTATAAGGATGGTGATTTCAATAACGGGGATTACGACAAAGATAATAAAGAGTATTGGCATGCTGTTCTCGCTCTGTTTTAACCAAGGCTATCAAGGCTGCGAAGAAATCTAAAGTGAACAGCTGATTGTTTAACTTAAATTTACATTCAGGCAACTATTTACATATGGGCTACATTCGAGCCACAACCGGACTACAACTGGGCTTTTGCAGCGCAATATCACTTTTGTGCAGTGATCTTTTACCTATGTCTAATACCTTAGATGGCGGGTATAACCAACTTGAATAAACAATAAATTCAATTACTTAAATGCACAAAAAAGGGTTTGACCCGAACCTCTGCAAACAATTCTTTTCAATTTTTAAAAAACTCCACAAAAGCTATGGATTTTGCACTGCAGAAGGCTTAGTTTGTGCAGTGCATCAGGGAACCTGCGAATAAGTATCGCATCTTCTCTGCGGGAGCCTTAAGTAGGCAAGAGCGCGAAAGGCAGTGCAGAGAATGACAAGTCATTTTCAAGCTGTCTGACAAAGCTATTGCCTACTTAAGGCTTCGCCCTTCGGGGCTGTCAGGGCAAGTCGATCTCTTCGTTAGCGATTTTCGCCGGGCAACCAGCCCGCCTGTACTCGCTGCCTCTATCTCGAATTGCCCTGACAGCCAGAGGAGTGCGGGACTTGTTCGCAGGTTCCCCAACTGCAATGCAAAAATAATTGCACCGCAAAATAAAAACAGGCAGCAATCAGCCTTAAGCGCTGAAAATATTAGATTGTTGGTAGGAGTCCGGAAATGGATCTAAAAGATAAAGTAGTAGTGATCACTGGTGGTGGTCGTGGTCTTGGCCGTGCAATGGCACTTGAGCTAGCAAACAAAGGTGCACGTCTTGCACTGGTAGACCTTAACCAAGAAGACCTTGATGAGACTCTCAATCAAGTAAAAGCTGCTGGCAGCGATGGCCGCACTTACGTATGTAATGTCTCTAAAGAGGCTGAAGTTGAAGCTCTATTCGAATCGGTGGTTGCTGATATGGGTGGCTTAAACGGTCTTGTTAACAATGCTGGCATCACACGTGACGGTCTATTCATCAAAGTAAAAGATGGCGAAATCGTCTCGAAAATGAGCATGGATCAGTGGAACCTAGTAATGGATGTAAACCTTACTGGTACTTTCCTTTGTGCCCGTGAAGCTGCGGCACAAATGATCAAAAACAAGCAAGAGGGCTGCATTATCAACATCTCTTCTATCTCGCGCAGTGGCAACATGGGTCAGACCAACTACACCGCTACTAAGGCAGGTGTTGAAGCGATGGCCGTTACTTGGGCGAAAGAACTTGCTCGCTACGGTATCCGTGCAGCATCGATTGCACCAGGCTACATCGGTACTGAGATGGTTATGGCGATGAAAGAGGAAGCACGCGAGAAAATCGCTGCGGGCATCCCGGCTAAACGTCTTGGTAAACCTGAAGAGATCGCTCACACAGTCTCTTTCATCCTTGAAAACGACTATGTATCAGGTCGTTGTTTCGAGGTTGATGGCGGTCTTCGAATCTAATTCGAATCGCTCTCTAAAAAAGCTGGCTTCTGCCGGCTTTTTTATTGCTTCATTTACCGTTCATACACGAATTGATAGCATCAACTTTAAGTTTTAAGGATGCTATAAAAAATGTTAACAAACTGGATCGATACCCTTCGAGTTTATAAAGATAAGCGCCTACTTTGGGTCTTCTTGATGGGGTGTAGCTCCGGCTTCCCCTGGGTTCTAATCGGCTCCAACATGAGCGGTTGGCTCAAAGATGAGGGCCTATCTCGAACCGCCATCGGTTTCTTCGGTTCGATCTTTGCCGTCTATGCATTTAACTTTTTATGGGCCCCTTTGGTCGATCGTGTTCGCCTGCCGGTTTTAAGCCGTTTAGGACAACGCCGCTCTTGGATATTTTTATGTCAGGGCATCATGCTGTTTATGATTCTGCTGATCACTCAGGCAGACCCAAGCAGTGCCTATTCCGCGATGGGAGAACCAACCACAGAGTCTGGCAAAGTGCCGGGTATGCTCTACATCTCACTGATCGCATTGATGATCGCCATTGCATCGGCCACCCAAGACATTGCAGTTGACGCTTTCCGTATCGACCAGTTTGATATCAATGAAACCACGAAGATGCCGCCCGCTTCAGCTATGGCCGTTGTCGGCTGGTGGACTGGCTACTCGCTTCCAGGCTACCTAGCCTTCGTTAATGCCGACTCAATGGGCTGGAATGGTGTCTACGGTGTTATGGCAGTGATCATGGGCCTATTAATGGTATTTACTCTGTTAGTGGGTGAGCCAGTCGATCGCCGCTCCAACCTTCAGAGCAAACTGGAAGAGAACTACCAAAACCGCTTTGGTTTAGGTCGCTTCGCCAGCTGGTTCGCAGTTACGGTCATTGAACCCTTTGCCGATTTTATTCGCCGAAACGGTCTGTCGGTAGCCATCACACTAATCGCCTTTATCTTTATGTTTAAGATTGGCGAGGCTTTCTTGGGCCGGATGTCAGTGGTCTTCTATAAAGAGGTTGGCTTTACAAACGAGCAGATTGGTGAATACACCAAGATGCTAGGCTGGATCGCGACGGTAGTGTTCACACTCATCGGCAGTGCCATCAACGTTCGCTTTGGTGTGCTTAAAGGGCTTATGATTGGTGGTATCGCAATGGGTGCATCTAACTTAATGTTCGCACTGATAGCAGAAGTTGGGCCAGTAGAGTGGCTGTTTGCAGCAACTATTATCGTCGATAACTTTACTACCGCCTTCTCAACAGTTGCCTTTGTAGCCTTCCTAACAGCACTGACAGGACGAGCGTTCAGTGCCACTCAATACGCCCTACTCGCGTCGTTGGGTAACCTCGGTCGTACAACGCTGGCGAGCTTCAGTGGCACCATGGTAGATGGCCTTGATGGTAACTGGTCACTGTTCTTTATCATCACCTTCTTGATGGTCATTCCATCACTGGTCATGCTGTGGATGCTGCGCGACAAACTGGAGGTAGCTCAAGCTAAGACTCTAGAACAGAATCAACGTGAGCAAAGCTGATCACGACTCTTAAGAAACAAAAAAGCGACCTCTTTTCAGACGTCGCTTTTTTATTGAGCGTAACCTCTAGTCGCGGAAGTTTTTGTACTGTAAAGGCAGTTCAAAATCTGACTCACGCAGCAGCGCCATGACCGCTTGAAGGTCATCACGTTTCTTACCGGTGACACGCAGTTGTTCGCCTTGCACTTGAGTCTGAACTTTTAGCTTTGAGTCCTTGATCAATTTACCTAGCTTCTTGTTCGCCGCCTGATCTAGACCTTGCTTAAGAACAATCGTCTGGCGAGCCTGTTTACCATTCTGCTCAGCTTTTTGAATGTCCATGCAGTTTGGATCGATCTTACGATTAACCAATTTTGCTCGAAGCACATCGATCATCTGCTTTAACTGAAAGTCCGCTTCAGCAACCGCTTTAACCGACTCACCGTCTAGCTCAAAACTGGCATCCACGCCCTTAAAGTCAAAACGTGTTGAGATCTCACGATTCGCTTGATCGACCGCATTAGCCACTTCATGAGAATCTACTTCAGAAACAATATCGAACGATGGCATCGCCCTCTCCTCTCTTAAAACGAATGAATGGTCGATATAATACCTTTTTTCATTAGGAGTGGTACGTGTGACTTGGCATATTATTGGTGCAGGTGCGATTGGCAGCCTTTGGGCTGATCGATTACATCGACAAGGCGAAGCGATCACATTAATACTCCGCTCCTCTGAGCAGGTCGACGCCTTCAATCACAACGAACAATCACTTCGTGTTGAGAGCCCTAATAAAGAGTTGAGAGTGGTTCAATGCAAAGCGACCTGGGCAGAAGATCTTTCAGACACCATTACACATTTACTAATCACTACTAAAGCGTTTGATGCACTTGATGCCATTAACAGGGTTAAGAACCAGTTAGCGAGCGATGCCACCATCGTCGTTATGATCAATGGCTACGGCGTACAACAGACGATTCAAGAGACCTTTCCAGATCACAACATTCTATTTGCCAGTACGACCGATGGTGCATTTAATCGGGCACCTTTCCATACGGTTCATGCGGCAGATGGCACTACGCTAATCGGAAGCCTTAATAAAAAGGTAGATAGTAAAGTATCACCGCTTTTTGGAGCCGACTGGATCGATAATATCGATACCATCTTATGGCGAAAAGTCGCGATAAACTGCTGTATAAATCCTGTCACTGCCATACATCAATGCACTAATGGCGAAATATTTTCGACTGACGAGCGGGCAACAGTGACAACCAACCTGGCAGAGGAAATTGAGCGGCTTGAGATCAAGATAGGGGTTGATCGTCAAACCCCTCTCATTGATGAAGTTAGAAGCGTTGCTGAATTAACCTCTAAAAACCGATCATCCATGTTGCAGGATGTCACAAAGGGTCGACGCACTGAAGTTGAGCATATTAACGGGGCCATTGTGGATCTCGCTAAAAAGTACGCAGTCGAAGTTCCCTGTAACAAAAAGATGCTTAATACCATCCAAAGCCTAACGCTTGCTGAACGTTAACAGAGTGAATGCCATTCAACATCGCTTGAATCGATTCAAGTTGCCTAACCTAGTCGCGCTGATACAATGCGCGTCACTCATCGGAGTAGGTGCCCTTTAATGGGGTTAAACGGGAAGTTCAGTGAAAAACTGACGCTGCCCCCGCAACGGTAAGGACGGTTATTTCAACATCATGCCACTGGCGACAGCTGGGAAGGCGTTGAAATAGAGACCTCCAAGCCCGGATACCGGCCCACTCTCAATACCATCCAACTATGCGCGGTGGGCGCATCAAGAGAGATCATGAAATTATTTACGACCCTATTACTGGCAGCGTCGACAGCTTCCTCTTTTGCTATTGCTGAATCAATTGACCCATTAAAAGTTACAGTGACCGCAAAAAGAATAACTTCTTCTATTGCGACCACACCTCAAGCGATATCTATTTTAACCAGTGAGGAACTTGAAAGCGGACAATTCTCCTCTTTGAGTGAAGCACTAGAATCAATGGCTGGAGTGTATATCCAGCGATTTGGTGGGAATGGTTCGCAAGCTAAAGTTTATTTGCGTGGAACATCATCAAACCACAGCATTGTTCTTATGGATGGCAGAAGACTTACATCGACAAATGATGGCCGTGCCGAACTAGAAAATATACCTCTAGATTCAATTGAACGAATCGAAGTAGTGCGTGGTGGGTTGTCGAGCAAATACGGTGCGGATGCAATTGGCGGTGTCATCCAGATATTCACTAAAGATTTTGGTGCAGAAACTAACAGCAACAAAGTAAGCATAACTGCGGGCTCTCAAAATACTTTAAAAGAAAAAATCGAGCTCAAACGTGGCGATGACAGTTTTGAAAGCAAAATTGTTGTAGCCCATGAAAAAAGCGATGGTTTCGACACTCACACTTCTATAATCCGTGGCGATAACGATGATGATGGTTACAAAAAACAGAATGTTGATGTTTACCTTTCTAAATCATTAAGCAATACAACAACGGTCAATTTAGATACTGGTTTTTGGAAGGGCACAAACCAGTATGACTACATTGATTTTGATAACCCAACTTGGAACATCAAATACAATAATGAAACTGAATACACAACTAAATATTTAAGCCTTGGGTTCAAACACACAACGAGCCAATTCTCTGTTGATTCAAAGTTAAGCAGAACGGAAAACGAGCGGTTAAATAAACCTGCTGATACTCGCAAGACTATAATTGATACCAATGAGTGGAACACCTCCGTAAATTATAGCCTCTCTGATACAACCAACCTTCATGGAGGGATTGATTTAAGAAGAGAGTATGGAAGTAGCACCTACGGTAGTGGAGATTACATAACCAAAGGTTTCTATTTGGGTGCTGAGCACACGATTGATGACTTGGTTATTGAAGGTACCGTTCGCCATGAAAATCACGACCAATGGGGAACCAATAACACTTGGTCGACGGGATTTAATTATAATTTAAATGAAATGGCATCTATTTTCGGCTCAATGAAAACAGCCTTTTCCGCACCAACCTTCTCAGACTTAGATCCAGTTTACGGTAATACGGACCTTAAACCAGAAGAGGTTAAATCAACTGAAGTTGGGGTTAGAAATCTAATTAACAGCTCCTTCACTTCTGAAATCGTATTTTTTAAAAATGACTTTAAAAACCTTATTCAATACTCTTCTGGTGGCATGAAAAACGTAGCCAAAGCGACCAGCGAAGGCACAGAGATTTCACTAAAACAGAGATGGGCATCGGCTGATTTATCTGCATCTTACTCATTCACACAAACTAAAGATGCAAACGGCAACCAACTGGATGAGCGTCCAATGGATAATTTCGTTTTATCCTACAACCAAGATATAGCGAGTGATTTCAGTATTAATTCATCACTAAATTGGATAAATCGATTAAAAACATACGGTAGCAACGGTCATTTGCCAGCCTCGACAACAATCAATTTAGGCTTGATAAAAAACTATACAGATTCAATGAAAGTCTCTTTAAAAGTGGATAATGTTTTAGATGAAGATTATCAGGTTGCTTATGATTACAATGGCCGCGGCAGATACTTTGAAGCAACGTTAACTTACAGCTTTTAATGGTAAAAATATGGCTAATCGACTTACCAAAATCTATACACGTACTGGCGATAAAGGGACTACCCGCCTCGCCACTGGTGCAGAAGTGCATAAGACACATCCGCGTGTTGAAGCGATGGGTACTGTTGATGAGTTAAATAGTCTGATTGGTGTGGTCGATTCACACCTCTCAGAAGCTGATGATCTATCGCCAATCTTTCGCAGAATTCAAAACGATCTTTTCGACCTTGGCGGTGAGATTGCTATTGCTGATGACAGCTATGTGGTTATTTCACTCGAGATGGTTAATTGGCTTGAAGAGGTGCTGGATCACTACAACGACACGCTACCATCACTAGAGAATTTCATTCTTCCAGGTGGAACACCCGACGCGGCCCATACTCACCTTGCCAGAGCGGTCTGCCGACGAGCTGAACGCGGCTTGGTAGAGCTCGCACAGAAGAGTAGCGTCAATCCGCAAGCAATAGCCTATATAAACCGCCTGTCGGATCTGCTGTTTGTACTAGGCAGAGTCCTAGCTCGACGCGATGGACAAGAAGAGATACTCTGGCAACAACGTTCACCTACAAGTTAATCTATCGAGAACTGAACCATGCGCTTTCTGGCTCTTCTTATGTTTCTTACGTTCAGCACAACCAGTTATGCAGACTGTGCCTTTGATCAAGATGTGTGCGAAGCATCCTGTAAACTTCGCTTCATTACCAATGATGCTGAAAAAGCGGGTTGTATCTCGCGTTGCGTTGCTGAAAGAACTCTCTGTTCGGCTAAAATCGGGGCGGGTAAAGCGAAAGAGTTTGGTGAAGAAGCACTAGAAGAGTCAAAATCCTTTATTGAAGGATTTACGGCTGATCAAGCTAAAGATCTGGGTAAAAAGGCTTGGGAAAACACCAAATCGTTTATCGATGGAATGATCGACAAACCTAAAGATGAAGCAACAGAGTAGTGGTTAATCCAAGCGACTCAAAATTTCACAGACCTCATCCACTCCATCCAAAGTTCTCATCGTCAAACGGTGCAGATAATCAGAATTGATTTTATAGAGATTCTGGTGCCTAACCGCATCAAGAAATGGCCACTGCTGCCAAGCCTCTTGCCAAGCATCGGGAAGACCATCGGATGCTAAAATCAGCTCTGGATTCATACCGATGACCGATTCAATACTGACTTGCGGTGCCATTTCAGGCCGATCTTTGAATACATTGACTCCACCGCAATGATCCACAGCTTCTGAAACAACCGATTGGGCGTTAAGCGTGAGCATCGGATCTGACCATAGTTGGTAAAAAACTCTCTTAGGCTCTTTTACCTTGACGGCGCTGCTGGCCAAGCGGCGATTAAACTCGGCAATCAAATTACTCGCCTCTGCCTCTGCATTGAGCAATCTACCCAACTCCGTTAACTGAGCAGGTATCTCAGTGAGAGTATCGCCTTTAATCCTGATCAAATTCAGACCCAGAGATTCAAGGTAAGTTAACTGCCGTTCGGGGTTACCCTCCTGCCAAGCCAATACATAATCGGGATCTAACTTCACAATCGCTTCGGCATCGAGCGATTGGTAGTCCCCTATCACTTGAACATCTAAAATCTCTTTAGGGTAATCCGCGGCAGATACCCTACCAACAACCCAACCCCCTTTTCCCAGTGCATAAATATTTTCAGTAAGGTCCGGCGACAACACCACCAACCGAAGGTCTGCTAGAGCCGAAGCAGGAATGAGTAGAATAATCAGAAAGCGCAGCAGCAAAACTAGCCTCATTAATACTTATTACTGAGCAATAATTGAATTAAGCCTCAAGTTTAGCATGGGCTTTAGCGCGACTTTCATTTATTCTTATCGGATAGAGTTCGAGTCACACAAAGGAGTTAACGTGGATCAGAATACTGTTTGGGTTATTGCAATCGCTGCGCTTATTATCGGTACTTTATTGGGTTTCTTGTTTGGCCGCAGTGGCAGTAACGGTTCACGCGAAGTACAACTTGCGAACGATCTTGAGAAGGCTCAGCTTGATTTAGAGCGCTACCGTGATGAAGTTAACCAACATTTCAGCAAGACGGCTGAACTTGTGAACGGCTTAACCAACCAATACCAAAAAGTGCACCAGCATTTAGCCGAAAGTGCTGAAACACTGGTTCGTGATGAAAAACTGGTTGCTAGTCTAAAAAGCAGTGCAGGCAGCCAACTGGAAGACAAGTCTACAGCTTCTAGCACTCAAGCAGAGCCACCGACTCTATCAATGCCACTAGACTATGCTCCGAAGAGAGAAGATGAACCTGGCACACTGTCAGATAGCTTTGGACTTCACTCTGAAATTGTTGAGAACCCAGCGGACCCCGCCAAGGTTTACAACCGAGACGAAAAGAGCGCCTAAGCGCTCTTTTTTATTGCTAATTAGCCAGTCAAAATCAGGCGGGGTTATCGATATCGATAAATTGATGTTCGATACCAAAAGCATTCGACAAATGCTCTCCCAGCGCTTTTGCACCGTAACGCTCCGTCGCGTGATGTCCAGCTGACAGGTAGTGAATACCCGCTTCTCTGGCATAATGAACCACTGGCTCAGAGATCTCACCACTAATGAAAAGGTCAGCCCCAAGCTGATCAGCACGCTCTATCATGCGTTCTGCCGATCCGGTGCACCAGGCAATGCGTTGCACAGAACGATCGTCACCCAGCACCAATTCAGCCTGACGGCTCAGCTTTGTGGAGACTAAATCTGAAAACGCTTGAGCACTCATCGGTTGTGATATTGACCCGACATTTCCCACGCTGAACGGGTTACCCTGATCCATGCCATCTTCTATCTGCATGCCGATGATCTCAGCCAACTGAGCATTGTTTCCCACTACAGGATGCGCATCCAGAGGCAGATGATAAGCCAATAGGCTGATATCGTTTTTCATCAGGTTACGAATGCGATTGCCTTTGATACCGGTTAATGGCTCGGACTCCCCTTTCCAAAAGTAACCATGGTGAACCAACAGAAGATCAGCACCGGCTTCAATTGCCGCATCAATCAACGCTTGGCTTGCTGTAACACCACTGACAATTTTCGAGACATTTCTCTTACCCTCAACTTGCAATCCATTGGGGCAGTAGTCTTTAAACCGATCAACGGATAAATAGTCGTTGCAGTAACTGACAAGATCTTTCAACGCGACAGACACCGAATACCTCTTAGAAAAATAGTGTTCAAGTTACATCTTACCCCGCTATCGCCTTATAATCAGTAATCATTACAAGCTGGTAAGAGCAATTTAACATGGGCAAGTATCTGAACACCTTGGTTTGGCCAACACTGGCTGGCATTCTAGCGGCAGTATTGATCGTTCAATTCTTCCCACAGCTCAGCGGTTCTAACAGTACCGAAATTAAGCTGATCAACACACCCGCAGATCAAGCTGGGCCGCAATTGATTACAAGCTACTCTGAAGCCGTGAAGAAGGCAGCGCCATCAGTTGTCAGTATCTATGGTCGCTCTTTAGAAACAAATGAGAACAACCAGATTTCACTCCCTCAAAGTTTAGGTTCTGGCGTTATTATCAGCAAAGATGGTTTCGTCATGACCAATAACCACGTTGTAGCTGCTGCTGAACAGATCATCGTTTCGTTAATTGATGGACGTGAGGCAGTGGCTTCCATTGTCGGCACCGATCCAGAATCAGATTTGGCACTGTTAAAAGTAAACCTGGAGAATCTACCCGGCATAACACTGCTTCCAACCAGCAGTGTAGCGATCGGTGATGTTGTGCTGGCCATAGGGAACCCTTTCGGTGTTGGGCAAACCGTTACCCAAGGAATTATCTCTGGCATGGACAGACACAGTTTAGGGCTGAATACCTACGAGGACTTTATTCAGACCGATGCTGCTATTAATCCAGGCAACTCCGGTGGTGCACTGATCACGGCCACCGGCGATCTGGTTGGCATCAATACTGCCATTTTTTCAAAGTCAGGTGGCTCACAGGGCATTGGCTTTGCCATTCCAACTGAACAAGTCATAGATGTTCTATCCAATCTAGTCCGTTATGGCCGAGTCATTCGCGGCTGGGTAGGCGTGGAAGCTCGTCCGATGCTTCCAAATGAGGCGGAGGCCTCTGGTCTGAGACGAGACATCAAAGGTTTGTTGTTAACCGGCATCTATCGCAATAGTCCTGCGGAGCTGGCAGGCCTACAACCGGGTGACGTTTTATTAGCGATCAACGGTGAACCCGTTAAAGGTTCCGGAGTCGCATCAATGAATCAGATTGCTCGCGTTAAACCGGGTGATGTAACAGAGATGAAGATCTTTAGGGACAACAAAGAGTTGGTACTTGAGGTGACAACCAGTGAGAGACCTCCAAGCCGATAACCATCAGCTTGGAGACTAAGTTAAGTGTTGTCCTTAATTCGGTACTCAGCAGAGCGAGCGTGAGCTGTTAGCCCCTCTCCTCGCGCTAGAACAGAAGCAACCTTGCCCATCTCTGATGCACCCTCAGCAGAGAACATGATCAGTGAAGAGCGTTTCTGGAAATCGTAGACTCCCAATGGTGAACTGAATCGCGCAGTACCTGAAGTAGGCAGAACGTGGTTCGGACCCGCACAATAATCACCTAGAGCCTCTGCCGTATAGCGACCCATAAAGATGGCACCAGCGTGCTTAATCTTCTCAGTCAAGGCGACAGGGTCTTCAACAGAGAGTTCAAGGTGCTCTGGCGCAATTCTATTAGAGAGTGCAGCCGCTTCATCCAAATCAGCAACTTCAATCAATAGAGCACGATCTGCTAAAGATGCTGAAATAATCTGCTCACGCTCAAGAGTAGGCAGTAATTTGGCAATACTCTGTTCAACACGATCAATGTAAGCGGCATCGGTTGCGATCAAAATAGGCTGAGCGTCTTCATCATGCTCCGCTTGAGAGAAGAGATCCATCGCAACCCAATCTGGGTCCGTTTTGCCATCGCAAATCACAAGAATTTCCGAAGGTCCTGCAATCATATCGATACCAACAGCACCAAAGACCGCACGCTTAGCTGTAGCAACATAGATGTTACCTGGACCAACTATTTTATCGACTCGAGGCACTGTCTGTGTTCCATAAGCGAGAGCAGCAACGGCTTGTGCGCCACCGATTGTAAAGACACGATCGACGCCAGCAATCGCTGCGGCGGCTAAAACCATCTCATTGATAACACCATCCGGTGTCGGCACAACCATGATAATCTCTTCAACACCGGCTACTTTCGCAGGCATTGCGTTCATCAAAACTGAAGAGGGGTATGCCGCCTTACCACCAGGAACGTAGATACCTACGCGATCCATAGGGGTTACTTTCTGGCCTAACAACGTGCCGTCAGCCTCTTCGTACTGCCAAGAGTGAGAGAGCTGTCGTTCGTGGTATGAACGCACACGATCAGCAGCCACTTCAAGTGCATTACGCTGTTCTGGCGAAATAGCCTCAAGTGCCTGCTGCAAACGAGCTTTTGACATCTCTAACTGAGAGATCTCAGATACAGACGTGCGATCAAAACGATTGGTTAACTCAACTACCGCCTCATCACCCCTAGCTCGAACCTGCGCAATGATGTCATCAACACGCTCATTGACGGCTTTATCTGAGACACTCTCCCAAGCCAACATCGCATCAAGTTGCTGATCGAAATCGGCTTGTGAACTTTTTAGACGTTTAACTTGAGAAGTCATATTACTTTCCACGTTTATCAATAACCGCTTGTGTTAGTTGATCAAGAATTGGTTGAATCAGATCGTACTTCATCTTCATAGAGGGCTGCCCTACTACGAGACGAGAGCTGATGTCCGCTATGTGATCCATCGCTTCTAAGCCATTGGCACGTAATGTGTTACCGGTATCGACGATGTCTACAATACGATCGGCCAAACCCATGATAGGAGCCAACTCCATCGCGCCGTATAACTTAATAATGTCAACCTGACGTCCTTGACGGGCAAAGTATTCACGAGTCACGTTGACAAACTTGGTAGCGACACGCATGCGACCTTCAACCGCTTCAGCATCTTTCATTCCTGCTACGCGTAGTTGGCAGGTTGAGATCTCTAAATCTAAAGGTTCGTAGAGTCCGGCCCCGCCGTGCTCCATTAAAACATCTTTCCCGGCAACACCCATGTCAGCACCACCGTACTCAACGTAGGTTGGAACATCGGTCGCACGAATCACCACTAGCTTGATGTTCTCGTGATTAGTATCAAAGATGAGCTTTCGGCTTTTAAAAATATCTTCAGTCGGCTCTATGCCCGCTGCAGCAAAAAGCGGTAGGGTCTCTTCAAGAATTCGACCTTTAGACAACGCTATGGTTAATTGCTCTTTCATCACTAATCCAATTATTAAGCAGGAACACGGCGAATTTTAGCGCCTAAGGACTGCATCTTCTCTTCGATACACTCGTATCCACGGTCAATGTGGTAGATGCGCTCCACTGGAGTCTCGCCTTCTGCAACTAACCCTGTAAGTACAAGACTTGCTGATGCTCGTAGATCTGTCGCCATAACCGGTGCCGCTTTAAGTTTTTCGACCCCTTCAATCGTGGCGGTATTACCATCAATAACTACTTTCATTCCAAGACGAATCATCTCTTGAATGTGCATAAAGCGGTTTTCAAAGACAGTCTCTTTGATGCGACCCACACCATCAGCAATGCTGTTAAGCGCTGCAAATTGAGCTTGCATATCGGTCGGAAACGCCGGGTATGGAGCTGTAGTAACACTGACCGCTTTCGGACGGCGGCCCTCCATATCCAGCTCGATCCAGTCATCACCTTGTGTAATCTTGGCACCAGCCTCTTCAAGCTTTTTCAAAACCGCTTCAAGAATATCACCGCGAGTATTACGGGTACGCACTCGACCAGAAGTGATAGCGCCAGCGACTAGGTAAGTACCGGTCTCAATGCGATCCGGCATAACTGAGTGAGTACACCCTTTAAGAGTCTCTACACCCTGAACACGAATCGTATCTGTACCAGCACCTGAAATTTTAGCGCCCATAGCGATAAGGCAGTTGGCTAGATCGACCACTTCGGGTTCACGTGCCGCGTTTTCAATGATCGTTTCACCTTCAGCTAAAACTGCAGCTGATAGGATGTTTTCAGTACCGGTTACCGTCACAGTATCAAAAAAGACCGTAGCCCCTTTTAAGCGGCCATCAACACGAGCATCAATGTAGCCATCCATGACTTCAATCTGAGCCCCCATCGCTTCCAATCCACGCAGGTGAAGATCGACCGGACGACTACCAATGGCACAACCACCAGGCAGGGAAACCTGTGCACGACCATGTCGCGCTAACAGAGGGCCCAATACGAGAATTGAAGCACGCATAGTTTTCACCAACTCATAAGGTGCTGTGAATTCGGTGATCGTAGTGGGATCAAGCTCAACACTCATCTTCTCACCCACGGTAAGCTCAACGCCCATACGACGCAGCAGCTCAAGCATGGTGGTGATGTCATGCAAATGCGGCAGATTGCATATAGTGACCGGCTCACTGGCGACTAAGGTTGCAGCAAGAATCGGTAGCGCAGAGTTCTTTGCACCAGAGATCCACACTTCGCCGTCTAAACGAGCGCCACCTTCAATGATTAATTTATCCATCTGATTACCTAAGCAGATTAATTACTGCTGTGACTCCCACTGATCTGGAGTAAACGTTTTAATGGAAACAGCATGGATAGCACCTGATGCAATTTGATCAGTCAAACAAGCGTATACCGCTTGCTGCTTCTTAACCGGACTCATTCCGGAGAACATTTCACCAACAACCGTTACCTGGAAATCACAGCCTTCGCCCGCCGTATGGACCGTACAACCCTCAAGCTGACTCTCAACCAGTTGCTTCACTTCATCGGCGTGCATAGTAATCTCCAGATAATCCTTAAATTTAGCCGCGTATGATAACGAAAAAGGGCCTTGATATCATCTATCAAGACCCTGTAAATGCATTAGAAACGAACTCAAGAGATTATTGAATATCCACGCCCACTAGATCCGCAATGGTCTCCATCTGAGTTGGAAGATTAGCCCACTGAATATTGGCGTTATTTCGTTTGATCTCTACCCACAACGCAACCGCACAACTATCGACTTTCGTTACATTAGATAGATCGATCGCGCTTGCTCCTTCAGCAATAGCAGAGCAAACCTGTTCAACAACTTGGTTGTAGGTGTTACGAGTCAACTCACCTTGAATCTTAAACACCGGATCCATTAGGCACCTGACACTTTATCAGACATCGCTTCGGACCACTGCTCGATCACTTTAGCAATTTTTCCATGCTGCTCCATCAAGCCAGCAAATTGGTTACGGAAGGTGATTCTCAGATTAATTCCATCGACAACCACATTGACCAATAACCAACGGTCATCTTTGTAAACCATGTAGTAAAGAAGCGAGTAAACAGTTCCATCTTCCGCAGAGACATTCACATTAACAATCTGTTTATCGGGATCTGGGCTCTGCTCAACTGGAGGAATGATTTCAAACCCTTTGAAGTTGAAACCAACGACTGCTTTGGCATAAGTCCTAAGCAGAGTGCTTTTCACAACGACCGAAAAATCAGCGACCTCTCTGTCACTGGCGCGGCGGTAATATTTACCCATGATCGATTTCGCAATGTACTCAAAATCAACCGACTCACCGACCAGCTTATCGATCTCGCTCATCAACTCATCAATATTCTCTGGCTGTCGAAGGCGCTCATCATTAACCAAGGCGAGCATATCCGCAGTCGCTGTCTCCATGACCTGACTGGCAGAGTCCCAATTAGCCTGTGCAGGAGATAACACCCCCAACCAAAGCGCGGTCAGAAAAATAAAACGACCTAACATGTTACTCACTCACCTTATTAAACAGAAACTTACCTACAATCTCTTCAAGCACTAATGCTGACTGCGTATCCTCAATAGTCATACCATGTTCCAACAGATCATCTTCAAATCCAGGGGTAATACCGATGTACTTCTCCCCTAAAAGACCTGCCGTTAGAATTTGCGCTGAGCTATCAATGCTGAGGTAGTCAACATCATCAAAGATCTGCAACTCCACTTCGGCCATCAGACGCTTAGGATCAATGCGAATAGCTGAAACCTGACCAATTTGAACACCACTCATGGAGACTTTTGCACGCTCAGTTAGACCACCAATATTGTCAAAGCGAGCATAGACGGTGTAGCCACCCCCCTTCTGAGAGAGGTTTAAACCGCTGACATTAATTGCCAGAGCGACAAGAGCCAACATACCGGCGAGGATAAGTGCGCCAACACTGATTTCGAGGGCACGAATACGCATTAAAAATCTCCAAACATCATTGCGGTTAGAAGAAAGTCCAACCCTAATATAGCCAGCGAAGAGTAGACAACTGTTCGGGTGGTCGCCTGCGAAATGCCTTCTGACGTTGGCACACAATCATTACCCTGAAAAACAGCTATCCAGATCACTACAAAACCAAATACCAACGATTTGATTACACCATTTAAAACATCTTCAGAGAAGCTGACTGAAGCCTGCATATTGGCCCAGAAACTCCCAGAAAAAATACCTAGCCAGTCAACAGCGACTAAAGATCCACCCCAGATACCCACGATTGCAAAGATCATAGACAGTAATGGCATACTGATAAATCCTGCCCAAAGACGCGGAGCAATAATGCGTCGCATAGGATCGACACCGATCATCTCGTAACTGGCTAACTGCTCGGTCGCCTTCATCAAACCAATTTCAGCTGTGACTGCGGAACCTGCTCGTCCAGCAAATAGCAGTGCTGTAACCACAGGGGCCAACTCACGAACCAGTGACAGCGCCACCATCTGACCAACAGCCTGTTCTGAACCATAATCAACCAGAATAGTGTAGCCCTGCAAACCGAGTACCATTCCGATAAATAGACCCGAAACGATGATAATAACCAGCGATAGCACACCAATAAAATAGAGCTGGCGAACCAACAGCGGCAACATCATCATAGGAGCCGGCTTGGCAATCAGAGATTGACTCAATAGCTGCCCTGCACGACCCACTGCAGCCACGCGATTAAGGGTTTTAGCACCCAATTGTTGCAGGAACTGAATCATTGTGAGCCACCAAACAACTGACCTTCAAAAGAGGGCGCCGGGTAATGGAAAGGAACGGGGCCATCTGGTCGACCTTTCATGAACTGTTCAACGCGCGGATCTTGAGAACCATTGAGTTGATCAGGTGCACCTTGAGCCAGCACCTTACCATCAGAGATAAGATAGACGTAGTCTGCAATGCTCAAGGTCTCTTGGATATCGTGCGAAACTATGACGGATGTATGACCAAGCGCCCTGTTCAAACGAGAAATCAAATTAATTAGAACGCCCATGGCAATAGGGTCCTGTCCTGCAAAGGGCTCGTCATACATCAAGAAATCCGGATCAAGGGCTATTGCCCTAGCCAATGCGGCTCGCCTTGCCATACCGCCTGATAACTCAGCTGGCTTTAGTTCACCGGCACCTCGCAAGCCGACAGCGTTCAACTTCATCAAAACCAGATCTCGAATAACGCTTTCAGGCAAATCTGTATGAACTCTCAAAGGAAAGGCGACATTTTCAGCTACTGTCATATCCGTAAATAGAGCACCGCTTTGAAACAGCATCCCCATTTTTGCCCGTAACTCGAAGAGACGGCGACGTGAAAGTGAGTGAACATTGTCACCGTCGACTTTAATTGAGCCCTGATCAGGCCTAAGCTGTCCCCCAATCAATTTAAGAAGGGTCGTTTTTCCCGTTCCTGAGGGCCCCATGATCGCTGTGATCTTGCCGCGAGGAATGGTTAACGATAGATCATCAAAGATCTTTCGTTCACCACGCCAAAAGCTGAGATTACTCACTTCGATATGTGTGTCATTTAATTGAGCCATCAGTGCCTATCGATGAATAAATAGAAAATATTGGTAGAATTCTAGTCTAAAAACATAGCTTATCAAGCAGACCTTTAGATTAAGAGAAAAATATCGAGACTCTTTACCGGACAGTCACTTATAAAAACAGTAATATACTGTAAATTAAACAGTATTAACGCGAACTTAAGGATCTCGACCCTTGTCCGACTCCAATACCACTCGATTCGATTACGTGAGCGCAGGCAAACAGACCATCTCGATTGAGCAAGAGGCTATACAAGCCCTAAATGACTCTCTTGGAGAGGCGTTCAACCAAGCTTGTCACTCTCTTTTGAACTGCAAAGGACGTGTCATCGTGACTGGCATGGGCAAATCAGGGCACATTGGCACCAAAATAGCAGCAACTCTAGCAAGCACCGGAACACCCGCGTTTTTTGTGCACCCAGGCGAGGCGAGTCATGGCGATCTGGGCATGTTCACGAAAGAAGATGTTGTCATTGCCCTATCCAACTCAGGTGAATCCAACGAAGTCGTTACTATTTTACCTCTGCTTAAACGCAAAGGGATTACGCTCATTTCAATCACCTCTAAACCCCATTCAGCGTTGGCAACCAGTGCTGATATCAGCCTTGTGACCCCTATCGAACGCGAAGCTTGCCCACTTAATCTTGCCCCCACCTCCAGTACAACCGCACAACTGGTGCTTGGCGATGCGATCGCAACGGCTCTTTTAGAGGCGAGAGGATTTAGTGCAGAAGATTTTGCCTTTTCACACCCCGGCGGTGCGCTGGGTCGTCGACTGCTGTTGAAAGTGAGTGATTTAATGCACTCTGGAGACGAAGTTCCCTCAGTTGCACCAGGCACTCCCATTCAAGAAGCGCTTTTGGAGATCACCCAAAAACGCCTGGGAATGACAACCGTTGTGGATGAAGAACTCCAACCTCTTGGCATTTTTACCGACGGGGACCTCCGCCGTGCCATTGACCAGGGCGTTAATCTGAATCAAGCCTCAATCGACTCTGTCATGACAAAGAGTTTCACAACGGTGACGCCTGAGATGTTAGCCGCCGAAGCTTTACAGATCATGCAAGATAAAAAAATTAATGCACTCATTGCTTTAGATGAGACAGGGAGAGTTGCTGGGGCATTGAACATGCATGATATGTTAAAAGCAGGGGTCATCTAATGCGTCCCAATCCAACAGAAGAACAGATAGCACTAATCAAACCCATTAAACTACTGGTGATGGATGTTGATGGCATACTGACCGAGGGCAATCTTAGCTTCCTAGCCGATGGCAGTGAGATTAAGAGCTTCAATATACTGGACGGCCTTGGCATAAAGCTGTTAACGGAATCCGGCGTAAAAACCGCCATCATTACCGGTAGACAATCTAATCAAGTCATCCAACGCGCTGAGTCACTGGGTATTAATTACATACAGCAAGGCCGAGAAGATAAATTAACCGCACTTCAAGAGCTTTGGAAAAACACCGGATTTAACGCTTCAAACACGGCCTACATCGGCGATGACTTGCCTGACTTATCGGCCATAAAAGCGGTTCGCTTTGGCGTCACCGTTCCGAATGGTCACTGGCTCGTTAAAGAGAACGCCGATCATATTACGACTCAATCAGGCGGTCGCGGAGCTGCACGTGAGTTGTGTGAATTGATTATGGCTTGCCAAGGAACCTTAGACGGCGCGTTGGAGCGGTTTAAGTGATCACTAATCTCAGAGCGAAAATTCGATTAGCCATTGCGTCGACGTTGATTGCTCTTTTTTTGATCTTCACACTGTTATTGAATCAAGGCGATATTGAAGAGGGCGTACTCCTAAAAGAGAACCCGAACAGAATTGATTTTTTTGTAATAGACGCCACTCTTACTCGTTGGTCTGAAGCGGGCAATCTAAGCTCTGTCACCCACACTCCGCGAGCAGAGCATTTAGTTAACTCAGAACAGATGAAGTTAACAACACCTTTCTCAGTAGGCTATCGCCAAGATGGCACGACTGAACACACCATCAATGCTGATCTGGGCTTTTTTGCTGACGACAACAGTCAACTAGACCTTGAAGGCAGTGTAGAGCTTCACCATAATCCAGATTCTGAGAAAGACACTGCACTCTTCACAGAGCAGTTGAGCTACTTTCCAGAACAGAATCTGGCGACCAGTGATGTAGCCGTCGAATTTCTGAACAACCAGGGTTCAACCAAAGGGGTTGGCATGACACTGAATACGGAATTAAACACCTTAGATCTTCATTCAACCGTGAGGGGGGCCTATGTCGCTTCGAGCACTGACCAGTAACCTATTTCTAGCCTTTACAGTTGTTCTTAGTGGATCAGCTTTAGCGCTGCCAACCGATCGAGACGAACCCATCTACGTAGAGGCAGACTCAGCTAATATTGATGAGGCCAAAGGAGTCACTCGATACACAGGCAACGTCATCATCACCCAGGGATCAATGGTGCTTAAAGGTGAAACCGTCGATCTGTTACGTGGTAATGATGACACCATCAATCAGATTATCTCAAAAGGTGCTCCAGCCTACTTCGAACAACGCCCTCAACTGGACCAAGAGATTACCTATGCAACGGGCTCAACTCTAGATTACACAGTAAGCTCTCAACTGCTGTTAATTACGGGGAACGCCAGAGTGACTCAGGGTGGTGACGAGTTCACTGGCGCCAAAATTAATTACGACATGGCGAACTCTAAAGTAAAAGCCTTTAGCAGTGAGAGCGGAAGCCAGCGTGTCAAAATGGTTCTTCAGCCTAAAAAAGATAATTAACCATGAGTTCACTCGAAGCCCTTCACCTAGCCAAAAGCTACAAAGGACGCTCTGTTATTCAAGATGTGTCCGTCACTGTTGAGCCTGGTGAGATTATCGGATTGCTTGGGCCCAACGGTGCGGGTAAGACAACCTGCTTCTATATGATTGTAGGTCTGGTCAGAGCGGATCGAGGCAACATTCGTCTCAATGGCGACGACGTCACTAGAATGCCTATTCATGAGCGCGCAAAACGCGGCTTAGGCTATCTTCCGCAAGAGGCCTCTGTATTCAGAAAGCTGAGTGTCTACGATAACCTGATGGCCATACTGGAGCAGAGAAAAGACCTGACCAAAGATCAACAACACGAGAAAGCTCAATCTCTACTAGAAGAGTTCCATATCACTCACATCAAAGAGTCCAAAGGGATGGTCCTATCTGGGGGTGAGAGACGCCGAGTTGAGATTGCAAGAGCCCTAGCAAACGACCCTGACTTCATCCTACTGGACGAGCCTTTTGCTGGTGTAGACCCCATCTCTGTCAGCGACATCAAACAGACCATCAGGCACCTTAAAGATCGAGGTATTGGCGTCCTGATAACCGATCACAATGTCAGAGAGACTCTCGACATTTGCGAACGGGCTTACATCGTTAGTGAGGGTAACATTCTTGCAGAGGGTGAGCCTGAGCAGATCATGATGAATCAAGCCGTTAAAGAGGCTTATCTGGGCAATGATTTTCGCTTGTAACTCTCACACTTTTAAGTAATTATCATTTTAATGAAGCACTCTTTACAGCTCAAAGTCGGACAGAACCTGTCCATGACCCCACAATTGCAGCAAGCGATCAAATTGCTGCAACTCTCCTCCTTAGAGCTACAGACAGAGATTCAAGAGGCACTCGATAGTAACCCACTACTGGAGGTAGCCGATGAAGAAGATCAGAGTGAAGAGAACTCTCAAAGCATTGAGCAAAAAGAGTCATCAACCTTAGATGAGACCCAATCTAATTCAGAGATCGAAGAGACGTTCGAATCGTCTCAGCCGGAAGATAGCTGGTCTACTGATGACATCCCTGAACAGCTTTCAACCGACAGTCAATGGGACGATACTTACCAAAGCTCTTCAAATTCCAATCGTGATGATGATTGGATGCCAGGTGATAATGACGCTGCGGTTGAAACCATCCAAGACCACCTTAACTGGCAACTGAATCTGGTTAATTTCAGCGATGTTGATCGATACATTGCTGAGATGATTATCGACTCTATCGATGATCGTGGCTATCTGATCACCGATCTGCAGGACATTCTTCTTAACTGCCAAGAGGAACTACCTGAACTCTTTTTTGAAGTGGAAATGGATGAGGTGGAGACAGTACTTCACCGCATTCAACAGTTTGACCCACCCGGTGTCGGTGCCCGTGATCTTGCAGAGTGTTTGAAAATCCAGTTAAGACAGCTACCCATAGAGACACCTTGGCGCGCAGAGTCACTGCGCCTAGCGACCGACTATTTAAACCTGTTGGGCAGTCGAGATTTTAAATCTTTGATGCGCCGTATGAGGCTCAAAGAGGAGCAACTGTCAGAGGTGGTTAGGTTGATTCAATCACTTAACCCAACACCAGGAGACTCTTTAGATCTGGGTGATACTGATTACATCGTACCGGACGTGATCGTGCGTAAACGCGCTGGGGAGTGGACACTCACTTTAAATAACGACGTAGTTCCTGAGTTACGTATCAATGATGTCTACTCAGGCATGATTAAACGTGCAGACAACTCCGCGGAGAACCAATTTTTAAAAGACCATCTCCAGGATGCACGCTGGTTCATAAAGAGTTTACAAAGCCGCAACGAGACCCTCTTAAAGGTCTCAACGGAGATCGTTTCCAGACAGATCGGTTTTCTTGAACAGGGTGAACAGGCGATGAAGCCTCTTATTCTTCACGACATTGCTGAAGCCGTTGATCTACATGAATCCACCATCTCCCGTGTTACAACTCGAAAATACATGCACACCCCGCGCGGTGTCTTTGAATTGAAATATTTCTTTTCGAGTCAGGTGGCTACCAGTGACGGCAGTGGTGCATCATCAACTGCGATTCGAGCAATCATTAAAAAATTAATTTCAGAAGAAGACCCTCGCAAGCCACTAAGTGACAGTAAGCTTGCTACACTACTAGATAAAGAGGGGGTGAATGTTGCAAGACGAACCATTGCTAAATATCGCGAAGTTCTCAACATTCCACCTTCAAATGAGAGAAAGCGTTTGGTTTAATTGAGGTGGGCGGCCTCATTTTTTCACTCCGCCTAAGACGAGGAGAAGTCATATGCAGATAAATATTACTGGTCATCACGTGGACCTGACTGAAGCTCTAAGTGAATACGTACGTAACAAGTTCGATAAGCTAGAACGTCACTTCGACAACATTCAGAATGTACAAGTTACTCTCAGTGTCGAAAAGCAGGGTAAAAAAGCCGAGGCTGATGTTCACTTAGCCGGTGGCCAAGTGGTAGCTTCTGATGAGCATGATGACATGTATGCAGCGATTGATGGCTTAGTGGATAAGCTTGATCGCCAAATCATCAAGCATAAAGAAAAAATGAAATCTCACAAATAAACGAACGACAACATGCAACTAGGTGACCTACTGACGACTGAAACAACCGCCTGCCGGGAGTCAGTCGCCAGTAAAAAACGCCTTCTACAAGTGGCCAGCGAAAAGCTGGCCTCTTCAGTTGATGGCGTGACAGAAGATGAAATTTTTACAGGCCTTCTCAATCGTGAACGGTTAGGCAGTACAGGAATAGGTTCTGGCGTGGGTATACCACACTGTCGGATCCCAGGTTGCTCAACAGCATCCGCCTGCTTAATCACACTTGATGACGGTGTCGATTTTGATTCAATCGATTCAGCGCCGGTCGATCTTGTCTGCGCACTGATCGTGCCCGATGATGGAAATGATGAGCACCTTAAGACACTGGCTGGTTTAGCCGAGCTGTTCAGCAAGCCCGAAGCCCTTAATTCACTTAGAGACTGCACGAATTCTGAGGCCCTACTCAATAAAGCAACTGAGCTATCAAAGGTCTAATCATGAGAGTCGTTGTTATCTCGGGTCGCAGTGGTTCAGGGAAGAGTACCGCCTTGCAAGCACTTGAAGATGTTGGGTTCTATTGCATAGACAACCTACCAGCGACGCTATTGCCAGCGTTGGTCGAGCAGATGCTTAACGACCAGAATACCGCACCCCTGATTGCTGTGAGCATTGATGCCCGCAACCAGCATACCGACCTAAAAGCCTTCCCAGAGATCATGGAATCCTTGAGGGCTAGAGAAGATATAGGCATCGAGATCACTTATCTTGACGCATCAGAAGCGACCCTATTGAAACGGTACAGCGCCACTCGAAGAAAACACCCGCTGAGCAACCAAGATATTGGACTGGAAGAGGCAATAGCCTTAGAACGAGATCTGCTTGAACCCATCGCAAGTTCTGCAGACATGAGAGTTGATACCACTCGGCTTTCACTCTATGAACTGCGTGACACCATTAAATTGAGGGTAGCACAGCGTAAAGAGCAAGCGCTCTCTTTGCAGTTTGAATCCTTTGGCTTCAAGCACGGCGTTCCATTAGATGTTGATTTCAGCTTTGACGTCAGGGTGCTTCCTAACCCCTACTGGTTTGTAGAGTTGCGCCCTCTCTCTGGGAAAGATGAACCGGTTAAAAAATTTCTCAACGCTTCCGATGAAGTGAATGAAATGATTAATGACATAGAGCAGTTCATTGTGAAGTGGATTCCCCATTTCAAAACAAATAATCGAAGCTATGTTACTGTTGGCATTGGTTGCACGGGCGGCCAACATCGCTCTGTATACATTGCGGAGAGCCTTGCATCTCGCTTTGCTGACAGAATGGATAACATCCAAGTACGCCATCGAGAATTATCAGAATAAGTTTCGCAATGATTGAAAAAAACGTTACTATAATCAACAAATTGGGACTACACGCGCGTGCAGCGGCTAAACTTATTGGCGTAACAGGTAAGTTTGGTTGTGACATCAAAATCACAAAAGATGGCAAAACAGTCGATGCTAAAAGCATTATGGCCATTATGATGTTGGCTGCATCCCAAGGAACAGATCTAATCATACAAACGGATGGCGCTGATGAATCCGCCGCGATGGATGCCGTGATTGAGATCATAAATAACCGTTTTGACGAAGATGAGTAGAGACTAACCTACTCGTAAAGGAGGGCTGCATGAGTACGGACGAAGCACCGATCGCTCTAGATACGTTAAGCGAAGCCCTTCAATCAGATAATCTCAAACAGATTCGCTACATGCTCAACAAGGGCATGCGGCCTGTGGAAGTTGCTCACCTTCTAGAGAAAACCCCTCCTCGCGAACGTCGCATTGTATGGAACCTGCTCAACCCAGAGATAGAGGGTGAGGTTCTACAACACCTCGGTGAAGATATTCAGGCTGAAATTGTCAGCGATTTAGACGCGGCAGAAATTTTGGCGATGACAGAGTCACTCGATGTCGATGACTTAGCCGATATTCTTCAGCAACTTCCTAACACGGTCATGCAAGAGATGCTGCAAAACATGGATTTGCAGAATCGCCAACGGGTTGAAGCGGTACTCTCCTACCCCGATGATACGGCCGGCGGTCTGATGAATACCGATACGGTAACCATTCGACCTGATATCACGGTTGAGACGGCGCTTCGTTATCTACGTCGACACAGTGAGATACCTGACAGTACCGACAGTATTTTCGTGGTGAGTCGCAAACGCAACGCACTAATCGGTGTACTTCCTATTACTCGACTTCTTATTTCAGACCCACAGATGCTGGTTCGTGAAATCATGAAGACCGAGAATGACCATGCAATCCCTGCCGATCTTCCTGAACGAGAGGTAGCTCGAATCTTCGAACAGCGCGACTTGATCTCGGCCCCTGTTATCAATGAGGATCGACAGCTTCTAGGTCGTATCACCATCGATGACGTAGTCGACGTCATTCGAGAAGACGCCGATCACTCACTGATGAGCATGGCCGGTCTGGACGAGGATGAAGACACCTTTGCTCCGGTACTAAAAACCAGTCGCCGTCGTGCAGTCTGGCTGGGAATTAACCTTATTACTGCTTTTTTGGCCTCGGCCGTCATTGGCCTATTCGAAGCCACCATCGATCAGGTTGTAGCCTTGGCAGTACTGATGCCAATCGTCGCCTCAATGGGTGGTATCGCCGGCAGTCAAACCCTCACTCTTGTCATTCGTGGCCAAGCACTTGGACACATTGAAAGACACAATATTGGCTGGCTGTTTAACCGTGAGTTAATCGTTAGCATCATCAACGGGTCACTCTGGGCTGTTGTAGTGGCCGCCATTGCTGTCCTCTGGTTCCAAGATATGACCATCGGTATAGTGATCGCAATGGCCATCGTGATCAATCTAGTCGCGGGCGCTATGGCAGGCAGCCTTCTGCCACTGACCCTTAAGCAAGCGGGAATCGATCCAGCACTAGCCGGGGGTGTATTACTCACCACCATTACAGACGTGGTAGGTTTTTTTGCCTTCCTCGGACTAGCCACCTTTTTCTACGGTTAATTATGAGCAGTAAAGATTTTTCAAAAGAGAGTGATCAAGAGATCGAACTCGTCAGCCGCAGCCAGGTTAAACGAGAAGCTGAAGAGCTTCAAAAACTGGGTGGTCGCATCACTGAGTTACGACTTGATCAACAAGCGAAAGTCCCCATGTCTGAACGCCTAGCAGAGGCCTGTGCAGAGATGACAAGAATCACCTCTCATGGTGCGAAAAAACGTCAACTTCAGTACATCGGCAAATTGATGCGTACAGAGGATGCCGATGCGATTCGTGTCGCCATTGACCAATTCGACTCAGCTAGCGCTGCTCATAACCAAAAATTTCATGCACTTGAGCAGTTGCGTGAACGATTGATAGCCGGAGACAAGTCAGCGCTTTCTGAAGTGATGGAGAAGTTTGAACACTGTGATATGCAGCATCTACGAGCTTTGATTCGAAATGCTCAAAAAGAGCGCAAAGAGAACAAGCCACCGGCCAACTTCAGAAAGATATTTCAGTACCTTCGTGACTTAGATGACGATTCTTAACGTTATTTCTTATTAATGATTTCAAGCACAGGTTCTCGCCAAGGGCCTGTCATTGAATAGCTCAGTTTAGTCGCTTCATTGATCTTATCACCAATCAACTTGTCGATAAGAAACAGGGCTCCTGCCACCTGAGGGGCCCCAAGTAGGACTGCGGCCAGTGGTGAATTACCTGTCAGTGGCAAAATCACATCGACCCGTTTATCCACTGTTCTATTGATAAGATTTAAAGAGCCTTCTGCAGTCAAATCGGCCGAAGCGCCTCTCATAATGAGTGGCTCTTGAGTCTTTGCAACCCCATCCTCTAAATGGTACTTACCGACCAGCTTATCAAAGGTGATACCGGATTTATAAAGGTCACTAAAATCGAGGCGGAGTCGTTTAAATAGATTGTTAAAATCGAGTATTCCAAACAATCGAAGAAGTGCTGAGTTACCTTTAGCTTCAGTAATCTGTCCATCACGAAGGTCAAATTGCAGATCACCTCCTAGGCGATAACGACTGAATGACCAAGGTGCACCAGGCCAGCTCAGTGCAAACTCAGCGGCGAGACTTTTCGTCTCTATCGCCCTTGGATCACCCATCGACTCAAGATAGTCTGCAAGGTTACTCCCTTTTGCGCTCAGGGCAATGCGACTCTGCTCGCCCTTACCGACTGACCAGATACCCTGTCCAGTTAAGCTGATACCTGCGACATCGGCCTCCAATTGATCGATCAAGAGACTGTTGCCAGATGGAAGTAGATGGGTTGTCCAACGACCCCATTGATCATCATTCCACACAAGATTTTCAATCAGAAGGTTGGTTGAAGGTACTTTGCTAATCACCTCGATGGGTGTCGGATCAGGCAATGGAACTTCTGGTTCTATTATCGATGGATCGCTCTCTGGTGTGCGCAGGTGAAGGTGGCGAAGATTTAAGTCCAAGCTGGAATCTGCAAGCTTGTAATCTATAACACCCTGAATATCACGACCATCCAGTGCAATAGACCACAAATCATTAGAATTACTAGCTTCAGCAAGGATTGACTCAAATTTTAGAGATCCAATATTCAGCTGTCCGATCTCGATGGCTGTCGTAACGGAAAGCCTTTCTTTAGTTCCAGATTGAGGCCCTGATAGAGCATCAATAAAGCCAAGTAGCTCCTCAACTTCAATTGAAGGAAGGGATCCATCAATGTGAAGGCGATCAGATATTTTATAGCTCGCCTGATTGCCACCCAGACGAATATTACCGGTTAAGGGTGAATCTAAATTTAGGTGAGCCTTTAAACGATCCGCATAATTAAGCTGTAATGTTGGTGATGACTGCAAGGTCATCAAAAGGCTCAAACGGCTAATATCGGAAGATTGATGTGCCAAATAGTCTGGAGCATCTACTCGGGTACCGGTTAATTGAGACTCCACTTTTAGAGTCGATTGACACTGTTTAGTACAGAGCTTTAATGTCGAGTTGAGTGGAATTTCACCCGAGATGACACCTGACAAAGGAATACCAGCCCATTGCATCAAACTTTGAGAATCAATTCGACCAGCAATCTGAATATCAGTAGCGGTTAAATCACTTGAGATATCCACATCAAAAGTTCGACCTAAGAAGCTTGCTTTCAAACCCTCAGCCGACAGTCCGCTCTCTAAATCAAAATCAATAGTACCGTCTATATCCGTTACGGCAACCCGTTGGGTTTCGGAGATGAAAACACCACGATTCAGCTCAGATTGAACCTGCAGTTTAGGGGAACCTCCTTTGAGAGGAACTTGTAAATCCACTAATGATTTATGACTACCAGAGATCTGCCAATCTCCTAGCTTATTGCCAACACTGTTGGCCAACGCCTCACTGTGAAATAGGCTGTTCAAATCAAAAGCAGAACCCTCAATCGCTAACAAGGTCTTGAGTTCCCCAGAGCCACTCTCCATCCAAAGATCTGCAAAACCGATCTCAGTACCTGCAGCACTGCCCTGCTCTAACTGAACACGAGCTGCCCCATCTCGAGCATGAATGATGGCTTCGGCCCGGTTCAACACGGGCCAGGGTGATTGATAATCTAGTGTTGTATTCTCTACCGCTACGTAGAGCTCGCTCAATGGCTTAGGTCTATCAGCCACAAGCCTAGTCGGAGTCACCAGAACTAAACCGGCCTCTTTGACATCACCTTGAATCAGCGCTCTGTTTAACCAGCTATAAAGCCCTTCACCGACAACCTTAGGCGGAGTTAGCAGTAGAGCCTCTCGGGCTATTGCGCCCTTAAGCCCCATCGATAGATTAAGTAGCGCTTGTTGCTCTTTATCATAGGGTAGATCAATCGAGAACTGGCCTCGTGTTCGGATGTTATTCAACCCCAGCTCTAATAGATCAGATCCAACGGCCACATAATCACTGTGGAGCTGCCAGTTAACACGTCCTTGCGCAAAATTAAACGGCAATGCCCAGTCGTAGACCGTTGGGAATTCCATGACAAGCTGCTGACTGTCAATATCTACCCAGCCGCGGTCACTTGAAACATAAAACGAACCATTCAACTGTGATGCAGCAGGTGAACCTTTCCAGGATTTGACCGACACATCTGACAACTCACCGACCACAGAGAGGTTTTCAAATCCCTGGCTAAGATCAACGGTTAACCCTTTGACTAAACCACCGGGAGAGAGCGATTTAATCACCTCTCTGCTTTGATCACCCAAAGGCTGGTTAAGCGCAAGAGCCGACAGGTCTGATAGATTAAGCTCAGCCAGTTGAATTCGATTAGCCATCCAACCATTGACGCCAGTACTTAAATCGATCGCAGTCGGTGGCAGTGAGAATTCACTGCCTTGATAGAGGGTTGAAAAGTCTTGAAGTTGCAGCTGATAATCACGATCAACCGACTGAACAGAGAAATTTGTTGAAAGCTGCTCTAGTGCCAGCTCACCAAGCTCATCGGGCAGTACAAGTTGCAAGCTATTGGCTGATAAATTACCGACAAGATAATCCAGACTGGCGCCACGCAACTGCCCCCATAGCCGCGCATTCGCACTAATAGAGAAGCGCTGTTCGACCCCTGCAAGATCGGCCAACTCTGAGCCAATGTTATCGAGTTCAACATAGAAAGGTAATAGTAGCTGACCGTTTGTGGATTGACCTTGGTGCTGAATCGCAAAACGCATGCGACTATCTTGACCCAACACTGGCATCCAAAAACTACCGCTCAATTGATGCTCTGTTTCACTGCTTTCAAGAGACATATTGTCCAGATTGATGAAACGAGAGCGACCTGATTCTGGAATCAGATGAAGTTGTGATTCAGAAAATTCGATGGAAGGCTGTTCAAATAGAATAGCAATCAACGTATCGATTGCGCGATTATCCGTCTTTGATTGATTCGAGTCAGCTAACCACCGCCCTTCAGACTGACGCCATTTTACGTTCAACCCCTTTGCCGTGACCCGTTGAAAAATAGGTGCAGCATCAATCAATGAACGCCATGGATCCAATTCAAACGAGATGTTTTGGAGGTGAAACTCGATCTGCTTTGGTTTGAGGTAGTCGATATCCGAATGGATCTCTTTAAACTCAAAAGTTGGATAGGGGCCGCGCCAGCCAGTCTCAAGCTCACCTATCGAGACTTCAACGCCAAGATATTGACTAAGCTGAGCCGCAATATCGGTTCGGTAATCGCCCAGCAAAGGGAAGGCTAAGCGCACAGCCGTTAGCAAGATGGCTAACAGTGCTGCTACCATCAAAACCCACCAACTGACCCAAAGCGTATGCCGAACCATGAATTCCCCGCTACCTCAGAACCACATCAAAGTGTTCTGGGTTGTAGTGAGTGTCACTCTGGAATCGAATCGTTTTCCCAATAAACGACTCCAGTTCAGCGACATGGTCTGATGCATCATCCAGCAAATAATCAACCACGGCTTTAGCCGCAATGACCAAATAGGAGTCGGTATCGTAGGCCCTATGTTGACGCAAGATCTCTCGAAAGATTTGATAGCACACCGTCTCAGGCGTACGAATCATGCCTCGACCTGAACAGGTCTCACAGGTTTCACACAGAACCTGTTCTAAACTCTCTCGAGTACGCTTACGCGTCATCTCAACCAGCCCCAACTCGGATACGCCGGTCACTTTGCATTTAGCGTGATCTTTATCTAGCTGTCGCTGCAGAGTGCGTAAAACTTGCCGTTGGTGTTCTGGGTCTTCCATATCGATAAAATCGATAATAATAATGCCACCCAAATTACGAAGCCTCAGTTGGCGACCAATCGCCGTCGCAGCCTCCAAATTGGTTTTAAATATCGTCTCTTCCAAATTGCGATGGCCGACAAAAGCACCGGTATTGATATCAATCGTAGTCATCGCTTCGGTTTGGTCAAAGATCAGGTAGCCGCCCGACTTAAGCTCAACTTTGCGACCCAGTGCCTTCTCCATCTCCTCTTCAACGTTAAAGAGGTCAAAAATGGGACGTTCGCCTGGGTAGTATTCCAGCTTTGATTCAATTTCAGGGACTAGTGTTCGAGCGAAACTTTGTGCACGCTGAAAGGTCTCTTTAGAATCAATTCTGATACGTTCAATCTCAGAGTGAGTCATGTCTCTGAGTGCTCGCATATTTAGCGGCAGGTCCTCATAGACGGTTGCCGGCGCTTTCGCCCCTTTGACTCGGTTCTGAATACTCTCCCACAAGCGATGTAAGAAACTGATATCGGCTTTTAATTCCAATTCTGTCACGCCTTCAGCCACAGTTCTCAGAATGTAACCATACTCAGGCTCAGCTGTATCATCGTCAGGGTGGATCAACTCAGATCTGAGAATCTGCTTTAAGCGATCTCGTTCCTCTTCATCCTCAATTCGTTGAGAGACCCCAATATGAGAGGCATCGGGCATTAAGACCAGATAGCGTGATGGCAGAGATATATGAGTCGTCAATCGGGCCCCTTTACTGCCAATAGGGTCTTTAGTGACTTGTACTAGCAACGATTCGCCTTCACGCAACACCTGAGCAATGGAGAGAGCAGCACGCTCATCCGGTGTCAGAGATTGATCAACGACTTCATCAACGTGTATGAAAGCAGCTCGCTCAAGTCCCACATCGACAAATGCAGCCTGCATGCCTGGAAGTACTCGTACCACTCGTCCTAAATAGATATTGCCTAAAATCCCGCGACGTTTTGCACGCTCAACATAGATCTCTTGCGGCATGCCATTTTCAATGACTGCGACTCGAGTCTCCATCGGTGTGAAGTTAATCAGTATCTCTTCACCCAAAACCTTACTCCTTACTCAACAGACCCTTGGGTCCACGCTGAGAATCCAAATTTTTCTAAAATCTTTCCAGTTTCAGCGATCGGCAAACCCACGACTGCGCTGTAACTTCCCTTAATCTCTTTGACAAACAGTGCACCCATGCCCTGAATGCCATAGCCACCCGCTTTATCCTGAGGTTCTCCGCTGAGCCAATAGCGCTCCATCTCTCTCTTATTTACAGGATAGAAGCTGACCTGAGTAATCACCACTTCGCTGCGAGTCTGTTGACCATCAGAAATAGCCACTGCGGTCATAACCTGATGTTGGGCACCCGACAGGCGTTTAAACATAGTAAAGAAGTGATCAGGACTTTCAGGCTTCCCTAATATCTGATTATCGATCACTACACTGGTATCGGACCCTATTACCAGAGCCCCTGGGTAGTGTTGTGCAACGGCTTCGGCTTTATTACGTGCCAGGCGGTTTACATAATCCTCAGGTGTTTCCTCGCTCAACGGTGTCTCATCGATATGAGCCGGATGCACTTCTGGAGAGATCCCTATCTGTTTTAATAACTCCAGTCGTCTAGGTGACTGAGAGGCCAAAACCACGTTCATTAGTTCAAATCCAAGGATCGTGCCAAGCGACGCAAAGTCATAAACACGAATGGCCAGAGAAGCGCACTGGTCAAAGCCGGCAAAAGAAACAGCAGTGTATCAGCAGAATTTCCAACCAGACCTTGCATCCAATAGTAGATCAATTGATTCAGCCCCACCAACAGCAGCAACACAAAGGACTGCTGAAGCATTGGAAACACTCTTAACCGACTGTGCAGTAACTGTGTAATGAAGGCAATCAGAGTCAGAGATAGAGCACCTAAACCGAGCACTGAGCCTCGCATTAAATCCAGTAATAGCCCAATAAAAAACGCATAGACTAAGCCAACACGATTGGGGGCCCAAATAAGCCAAAAGAAAAGAACCAACAGAACGAAGTCTGGCCGGAACCACTGCAGAGAGCTGTCCAAAGGAAATTGACTCAGCGTTATTGCTAGCAGAAAAGTAGCCAGTGTGACAAAAAAGCCACCACCAGAGGCTTGATCACTCACTCTCCAACCTCTTTAATCCATTCACCTGCTGAACCAAAAGCAGATAGCGGCTCTTATCAAGCGTTGCCGTTGGCCTTGCTCTGACCACTGCAAAGGAGCGACCAGGCTCCTGTCTAAATTCGGTTATCTCAGCGACGGGGTAACCCATTGGAAAGACGCCGCCCAACCCAGAGGTAACAAGTAGGTCACCAATACGAATATCTTCAGTATTGGGGATGTGGTCCAGTTTGAGCTCAGTAGTGGATCCACTACCGAGCGCAAGGGTACGGAAACCCGTACGTAAGAGTTGAACAGGCACAGAGGATCTAGAGTCAGTCACCAACATGACTCGACTGGTGACGGGCGCAAGATCAACGACAAGACCCATGATACCGCCGGAGTCCAGTGCAGGTTGCCCAATAACAACTCCATCCTGTTCACCGCGGTTAATCAATATTTCATGCTGAAAAGGGTCAGAGCTAACGCCTATCAACTCTGCCATCTGAACCTCTTCCTCCACCTTTTGGCGAGCATTCAGCAAAGTTCTTAAACGGCGATTTTCACTGGCAAGAGTCGCGTTTTGTAGCACTTTTTGTTCTAGCAGAATGGCTTCTGTTCGCAACTCATCATTCTCTGCAATCAGTGTGGCTCGACTGACCACCACATCTGAAACGCCACCTGCCATTTTGACTGGCAAATCCACCAACCACTGCAAGGGGGTAGCAACAAGGTTTAGATAGGCTTTGCCTTCACGAAATTTATTGGAGGTAAGATCGAGCGCAACGATAGAGAGCGCTACGATTATGAGAAGAGTAAACAGCAAACGCGACGGACCACTTTTAAAGATCATGACTTTAAACCCTTCGCGTTGCCGTTATTAAAGATCAGTCACGTGACAGTAACTCAAAACCCTGTTTATCCAGTATCTCAAGTGCTTTACCGCCACCACGAGCCACACAGGTCAATGGATCTTCTGCCACAATCACTGGAAGGCCGGTCTCTTCCGTCAGAAGGCGATCAAGATTTCTTAGCAGTGCACCACCGCCTGTCAAAACAATACCGTGCTCAGCAACGTCCGCTGCCAATTCAGGTGGACACTGTTCTAGTGCACCTTTAACGGCTTGAACAATCGACTGGAGAGGCTCTTGAAGGGCTTCAAGAATCTCGTTCGAGTTAAGCGTGAACATACGTGGGATACCTTCAGCAAGGTTACGACCACGCACATCAATCTCTAGCACTTCAGGTGCTGGGTAGGCTGTACCTATCTCTTGTTTGATTCGCTCGGCTGTCGCTTCACCAATCAAGCTTCCATAATTCCGACGAACGTAAGTAACAATCGCCTCGTCAAATCGGTCACCGCCGACACGAACAGATTCAGAGTAGACGATACCGCTCAACGAGATCACCGCAATCTCAGTGGTACCGCCACCGATATCGACAACCATCGAACCAGTTGCCTCATCAACTGGGAGACCAGCACCGATCGCAGCCGCCATTGGCTCTTCGATTAGGTAGACCTCTCGAGCACCTGCACCTACTGCAGACTCTTTGATTGCTCGACGCTCAACCTGAGTTGACTTACAAGGTACACAAATCAGAACGCGAGGCGATGGACGAAGGAAACTGTTGTTGTGAACTTTACTGATGAAGTACTGAAGCATCTTTTCAGTCACGTGGAAATCAGCAATGACACCATCTTTCAATGGACGAATAGCGGTAATATTGCCTGGCGTTCTACCCAACATTCTTTTTGCATCGGTACCGACAGCCGCTACGGTCTTCTGGTTGCCTTGCTGGCGGATAGCCACTACAGATGGCTCATCTAGCACGATCTCACTATCTCGAAGATAAATCAGCGTATTGGCAGTTCCCAGGTCGATGGAAAGGTCGCTAGAAAAGAGACCACGAATCTTTTTAAACATTGGATTTAAAACCTTATAAGCGATGACTTTAGAAGCCAATTCATTAATCAAAGAATGTTAGCAACGACGGGGATTTTGGGCAAGGCGCAAATGTGATAGATTACGCGCCATCACAATGTTTTTACGAAACTATTTTCCACTTCTTACAGCCGCAAAATAGTTTCAATCACACCATTTAAAGAAAGAAGGTTAAGCATGTCCATCGATCGCTCCGATGTTGAACGTATTGCCCATCTTGCCCGTTTAGAGTTGAACGAGCAGGATATTCCGGCCTACACCGAAAACCTAAGCAGCATTTTAAATCTTATTGATGAGATGCAGCAGATTAATACAGACGGTGTGGAGCCATTGGCACACCCACTGGATGCAGTCCAACGCTTGCGTGCTGATGAAGTTACCGAGCTGAATCAACGAGATAAACTTCAAGCGGTTGCACCAGCTGTTGAAGAGGGGCTTTTCCTTGTCCCTAAAGTCATTGAGTAACAGGATTCGGATTAGAGATATGTTTGAAAAAACACTGAGCGAACTGGCTCAAGACCTTCGCAATGGCACTGTGAGCAGTGTTGAGCTTACCCAAGCGTTTATCGATCGCATCAACCGTTGTGACAGCGAGTACAACTCGTTCATCACCACCACCCCTGAACTGGCTCTGCAGCAAGCAAAAGCAGCTGATGAGAGTATTGCAGCGGGCACAGCGGGCACCTTCACAGGACTTCCGATCGCGCACAAAGATCTGTTTTGCACCGAGGGGGTCAAAACCAGTTGTGGCTCCAAAATGTTGGATAACTTTGAGTCCCCCTATGACGCTACCGTAGTAGCAAAGTTTAAGTCAGCGGGCGCCGTTATGTTGGGTAAAACCAATATGGATGAGTTTGCGATGGGATCAACCAACGAGAGCTCTTTCTATGGTGCTTGTAAAAATCCTTGGGATACAAGCCGTGTACCAGGAGGCTCTTCAGGTGGTTCTGCTGCTGCAATCGCAGCACGACTAACACCTGCAGCAACAGGTTCAGATACAGGTGGTTCGATTCGCCAACCGGCAGCGTTCTGTGGCATTACCGGCATCAAGCCAACTTATGGACGCGTCTCTCGTTACGGCATGGTTGCCTACGCCTCTTCGCTTGATCAGGGCGGTCCAATGGCTCGCAGTGCTGAGGATTGTGCTCTTATGCTGAACGTCATGGCGGGACAGGACTCAATGGACTCAACCTCATCGGCACAACCGACTGAGGATTACACTGCGTCGCTCAACAACTCGCTTCAAGGCCTAAAAATCGGAGTTCCGAAAGAGTTTATGAGTGCCGATTTAGACAGTGCAATGGCGGCTCAGATTGAGACAGCGATCAAACAGCTTGAATCGCTGGGCGCCACAATCAAAGAGGTTAGCCTTCCGAATACACGCATGTCGATTCCGGCTTACTACATCATTGCTCCGGCGGAGGCATCGTCAAACTTGTCACGTTTTGATGGCGTACGTTATGGCTACCGTTGCGAGAACCCACAAGATTTGGAAGACCTCTATAAACGGACTCGTGGCGAAGGCTTTGGCTCTGAAGTTAAACGCCGCATCATGGTTGGAACCTACGCCCTCTGTGCCGGCTACTACGACGCCTACTACAACAAAGCTCAACAGATTCGCCGTTTAATCCAACAAGATTTCATGCGCATCTTTGAAGAGGTCGATGTCATTGTTGGGCCGACAACACCAAGCCCTGCGTTTACCATTGGTGAAAAAGTGAATGACCCTGTCGCAATGTACATGGAGGACATCTTCACACTGTCGTTAAACCTGGCTGGTCTTCCCGGTATGTCCGTACCTTGTGGACAGGTAAACGGCTTGCCTGTTGGCCTTCAGTTGATAGGGAACTACTTTGACGAAGCTCGCCTATTGAACGTAGCTCACCAATACCAACAAAATACAGAGTGGCACACCCTGTCACCGGTTACGGCATAAGGAGATCGATATGGAATGGGAAACAGTTATCGGTCTAGAGATCCACGTTCAGCTCGCGACCAATACGAAAATATTTTCAGGTGCTAGCACTGCCTTCGGTGCCGAACCCAATACACAAGCGTGCGCCGTTGATCTGGCATTGCCGGGCACACTGCCGGTATTCAACGATGGCGCACAGAAAATGGCCATCATGTTTGGCTTAGCGATTAATGCCGAAATCGGTAAACGTGCCGTTTTTGAGCGCAAAAATTACTTCTATCCAGATCTTCCCAAGGGTTACCAGACAACCCAACTAGAAGCACCTATTGTTGGCGAAGGTTACGTCGATATTGAAACGGAAGATGGCGAACGTCGTGTTCGTATTCATCACGCTCACCTAGAGGAAGATGCCGGAAAATCCTTACACGAAGATTTTCACGGCCAATCCGGTATCGACCTTAACCGAGCCGGTACACCTCTAGTCGAAATTGTCTCTGAACCCGATATGCGCACCTCTAAAGAGGCCGCTGCTTACGCTCGAAAGATCCATGCGATAGTAACTAATCTGGGCATCTGTGACGGTAACATGGCCGAGGGCTCAATGCGTTGTGACTGTAACGTCTCCATTCGCCCTAAAGGCAGTGACACCCTAGGTACTCGCACCGAGCTGAAGAACATCAACTCGTTCCGCTTCATTGAGCGTGCAATCGACACCGAGGTAGAGCGTCAAATCGACCTAATAGAAGATGGCGGCACAGTAGTACAAGAGACTCGTCTTTACGATCCAGACAAAAACGAGACTCGAAGCATGCGCTCGAAAGAGGATGCTAACGACTACCGTTACTTCCCTTGCCCAGATCTACTTCCTGTCGTGGTCGATGATGCCTATGTAGAAGCCATTCGTCTAACGCTTCCAGAACTGCCGGACGCACGAAAAGAGCGTTTCATCAGTGAACTGGCTCTATCTGAATACGACGCTGGTGTTCTGTCAGCTTATCGCAACCAAGCGGACTACTTTGAGTCAGTGGTTGAGTGTTGTGGTGATGCCAAACTGGCTGCCAACTGGGTGATGGGAGAGTTGGCCAAAAACTTAAACGCAGCCGATCTGAGCATTGATAACAGCCCCGTTAGCGCAGAGCAGTTAGGCGGTCTTCTAGTTCGCATCAAGGACAACACCATCTCTGGCAACATTGCTAAGAAAGTCTTTGAAATCCAATGGAACGAAGGCGGTACAGCTGACGAAGTGATTGAAGCCAAAGGGTTGAAGCAAGTCACCGACACCGGTGCAATAGAGACCATGATCGACGAGGTCATTGCCAATGCAACAGCACAGGTTGAACAGTATAAAGCTGCTGAACCAGAGAAACGGGGCAAAATGCTTGGTTTCTTTATGGGCCAGGTCATGAAAGCATCCGGCGGCAAAGCCAACCCAGGTGCGGTCACCGGCATACTTAAATCTAAACTGGATGCTCTTTGCGACTAACAGGTAAACACTATGTCTGAACTACTGAATGCAATCCACGCCATTGTAGGTGATAAAGGTCTCATCACCGACGAGCGTGTTGCTCAACGACCTAATGAGAGTTGGAGTAAAGGCAGCTGTCCGGCGAAAGCGGTGATTCGACCCGCGTCGACGGAAGAGGTCTCAAAAGTGCTCGCCCTGTGTCACGAGGCAAATCAGACCATCATTCCACAAGCCGGCATGACCGGCTTAGCGGACGCGACCAAAGCGACTGAAGGGGATTTTGTTCTAAGCCTTGAGCGCATGCGTTCCATTGAGCAGTTAGATACCCAAGGTGCCACTGTGCTCGTTCAAGCCGGTGTGGTTGTTGAGGATCTTCAAAATGCAGCAGCCGAGCACGACCTCCTTTTTGCAGTAGATTGGGGTGCTCGGGGTTCAGCACAGGTTGCAGGAATGCTTGCAGCCAACGCCGGTGGCAATAAGGTTATTCGCTACGGTATGGCACGTGATCAAGTTCTCGGTCTAGAGGTGGTGCTAGCCGATGGCACCGTCCTAACCAATCTTAAAGAGACACTGAAAGATAATACCGGATACGACCTAAAACAGCTGTTTGTCGGCTCAGAAGGAACTCTAGGTATTATCACACGCGCCGTTTTGAGACTTTGGCCTTCAGCGCCAGCACGTCAAACCGCACTGGTCGGCGTCGAGAGTTTTGATAACGCACTCTTACTGCTTAACACGCTGAAACAGAAACTCGAAGGTAAGCTCTCGGCATTTGAAGCGATGTGGAACAGTTTCTATAGCTTTATGGTTAACGAAACCGGTAATCATCAAAAGTTTATTGATGACTCCCTACCCTACTACATCCTAGTAGAGTCAGAGTGTGTCGATGACACTCGCGGAAAAGAGCAGTTCATTGAGGTGCTTGGCGAACTTCTAGAACAAGAGGTCATTGTCGATGCTGTGATTGCCGAAAGTCAGCAGCAGTCAGCGGCACTCTGGGCAGTTCGAGATGACATTGAGGCGATGGTTCAAGCCTTCAGTCCTCTGATTCCTTACGATATCAGCCTACCGTTGCGTCATATGGAAGCCTACACAAACGAAGTCAAAGAGGCACTGTCAGAACAGTTCCCTGAATCGACCTGCCTGACCTTTGGGCACCTTGGCGATGGCAACATTCACTTCTGTGTAGGTCCGGTCAGCGATAAAAAAGCGATCGACACGGTAGTCTATAAGATCCTAGAGAAATACAAAGGCTCTGTTTCGGCAGAACACGGCATTGGACTGAGTAAAAAGCCCTATATCCAGCTAAGCCGAAGTGAAGCTGAACTCGCCGTCATGCGCAGTATTAAAGCCGCTCTGGATCCTAAAGGGATTCTAAACCCTGGGAAGATTATTGGCTGATGAGCTCGATAGACTCTCTTCAGGAACCGATTCCACCAGGGGATTACGACTGCTGCGAAAGTGGTTGTGAACCCTGCGTTTGGGATATCTACTATGCAGATAGAGCCGCATGGCAAAAGCAGCAGGCAGCACAAAAATCAGCAGAGACTAAGGAAGATCAATCAACTGAAGGCGATTGATCTTCTCTCCTTCTCGTTGCTCAAATGAGTACAGAAGGTTATTTAATTCAGGAATTAAGCCGACCTTTTCAATTTTATCACCATCGACCCTTTGCCAAGTTTCCAGAACCAAATCCTTATCACGGCTCTTAATTAAAGAGTCCTCACCTTTAACAAAAACAACCTCCGAAACCCCTTTCGACTTCACAAGAGGTATCTTCAGCGTTTCAATAGATTCACCGCAACTAGTCGCTGCTTGAAGCTGAAGGATGAAGGTCAAAGGATCCTGAAAACCCTGCGGAAGCTCCAACTGAGACGTCTTACCTTTTCTATTCACTTCAGCCGTTGCGCCATTGAACTGAATGGTCGTTTTACGCGCCCCAAGCCCTTGCTGTTCAAAGAGGTAATTAATCGGAACGATGCCTTGCTCATCAACAATAAAATGGCTCTCCTCCTCTAGCGAAGCCAGTAGAACAGAGACAGACTGAAGCAATGTGAACTGACCTGAATCTGATTGAGAGATCGCTCGAGCCCCTTTCGCCCGAATACCATCAATTTCAACACGATACTCAAGAGTCTCGCCGACTCTGGATGCAAAATAATTCTGCATACATTGAGTGTCTGCCGACGCCAAAGAGCTGAGGAACAAAAAAAGTAGAGGATAGATTTTCATAAAATTTATTCTAACCCACTTAACTGAGTAGAAAATGAATACGCATACCATTCTGGGCATTCACAGCTCCTTTCCATCCGTGGAATCGCTGCATACCGTCCGTCCTGGACATTCACAGCTCATTTCCATCCATGGAATCGCTGTATACCGTCCGTCCTGGACATAAAAAAGGGTAGCTTGAGCTACCCTTGTGTTAGACGTCTTATTCATCACTCACGGATGATTGAAACATCCTCAGCTTGAAGACCTTTATCGCTGTCGTGCACATTAAAACGAACACGTTGGCCTTCGTTTAATGAACGGTGTCCACGGCCACGAATGTTACGGAAATGAACGAAAACATCATCTCCATTGGCACGAGTAATAAAACCGAAACCTTTAGAAACATTGAACCACTTAACAGTACCGACTTCACGACCATCATCGATGTCATCCTCTTCATCCGCACCGTTTACACGACGTGAAGATTGAGATGCTGATGCGGAGCCAGAGCTAGCCACAAGAGTACTGATGAAAACAGCCACAAACGAAACGGCAAGCACTGGTAAGTAGTGCGATTCCGCTTTAAAGAAGTGACCAGCAGCTGCGATAACACAGGCTGCAATTACGCTGATAATGATATTTTTAATCACTGATTAACCACCCATTGGAAATATTTCTTTGTATTTTTTGGAACAAACAAATTACTCTGTACGACATTAAAAAACCCGCACAGAAAGTGAGATATAACGTATTAGTTATATTTTTTCAACAACTTAGGGGTTTACGGCGGATAAATTAACCCAAAGAGTAAGAAGAACACGAAATTATGAGTGAATCGAACAGTCGTTTAGATGATCTGGAGAGTCGAATAGCGTTTCAAGAGGAAGCGATCGATCAACTGAGTGAAATCACCATTCGCCAAGCGAAAGAGCTGGATGAACTGCGACGCATGATTATGATTCTGAACGACCGTGTTAAGAACGCTGATAATAGTGGCTTTTCACCAGCGGCGGATGTGCCACCACCACACTATTAATCGACTCATTTAGCGGTTAACAAACTAACTGCCTAACTTGCGTCTCGCATAGATATCAAAACGCCCAGACTTACCCTCTAATGCATAGCTAGGCTTCGGTCCTTCAATAATAGGCGCCTTTCTTGGTCGCTTCACAACAACCCTTGCTGGGTCATGTTGCAAAGCGGCGTCTAGCAACTCTGCACTGTCCTGATCGGCACCCACAAGCGAGCGAAAGGCTAGCATCTCTTTTTTCACCTGAGCCGACTTATCCGTGTGAGGGAACATCGGATCGAGATAGATCACGTCGTACTGATTAGAGGTCGTTTGAAGGAACTCAACCGCTTGGAGGTGACTTAATGAGAGTCTGGCCAGAATCTCCTGCAACTCTGGATCGGATGAGAACTGAGCTCTGTGCAACCCATCTCTCAACAACGCATGAACTACTGGCACCCGCTCCACCATATCCACACGACAACCTAAGGTCGCCAGCACAAAACTATCACGACCCAGCCCAGCGGTCAGATCGGCTATGTAAGGGGTAAATGCAGAGGATACGCCACAAGCCTTAGCAATCTGTTGCCCTTTACCGCCACCAAAACGACGACGATGAGCCACCGCACCCGATTCAAAGTCTACTCGAATAGGACCGGGCGCTTTAGGGCCAAGCTGGACCAGCGACAGACCATCAAATCCCACCTGAAGTAGATAGTCGAACTCAGAACCTGATTGACCACTTTTTACCAAGGGAAGATTTAAGCCATTGCTAAGCTTTTCGGCTTCCGGAAGCAGTTCATGAGACTCAACGGAAAGACCAATCATCAGCGAGTCAAAGCCCAAACTGCGATCAAAGTAACACCTAGAATCAAACGATAGATTACAAAAGGACGCATGCCGATTTGATCAAGCAGCTTCAGAAACAGATGAATACACGCCCAAGCGCTGAGGGCCGCTACGAGTGCACCAACACCAATCATCTGCCAATGCGCGTCTGCGCCGATATCGATAAGCTCTTTACCCTTCAATAACCCTGCCCCCAGAATAACTGGGATTGAGAGCAAGAATGAGAAACGGGCGGCACTTTGACGATCAAATCCCAACATAAGCGCTGCTGTAATGGTGATACCCGATCGAGAGGTTCCAGGAATGAGAGCGATGGCCTGAGCTACACCAATCACAATAGCATCCTTAAAGCCGAGCTCTTTCATAATACGCGTCGCCTTATTGGTAGCGTCTGCCCAACCGAGTGCAAGGCCAAATAGAATGGTGGTGCCAGCAATAACCAAAATGGATCGACCATAGGTATCAATCCAGTCGCCCAACAGCAGGCCTGCTATGACAGCTGGGATCGTCGCAAATGCTACAAACCAACCAAGTTTCCCATCATCCGAGGTTCTACCAGCCAGAGTTAATGTTGACGCTGCCACAATCGACACCACTTCGCGCCGAAAATAGATGATGACAGCCGTCAGCGTGCCAACATGAACACCAACATCAAATGCTAATCCCTGATCACTCCAACCAAACAGCTGGGAGGGTAGAATCAAATGTGCAGAACTTGAGATCGGTAGGAATTCAGTTAACCCCTGTATCAGGGCCAATATCAGAGTATGTATCCAATCACTGAGCGTCACTGCTCACTCCTTTTTTTCCAAGTGCCCTCTCGAACATAAACGGGTAAAGCCTCTTCAGGCGGCACTTGATCACCCCTTTCTAGAGCTGACACTGCCATATTGAGCATACTCTCAGCCTGAGGGTACTGATCAGACAACACCCTACCCAAACCGTTTTGAACTAATGAATTCAACTGATCCAAGTAGTTAAGGCCTGGGCCAATTGCTACGCATTGAGAAACCTTTTCAGGCAGAACAACGGCTGAGGGTGCCGTCACCTGCTCCTCAGTCAAAGCAAAGATTGTGCCATTTTCCACCTTATAGACTGCCCAATAGACCTCATCCATTCGGGCATCCAAAGTCGATAGAATAAAGCCAGCCTCTGGGCATAATGCAAGCGCCTGATAAGCCAAGGTCTCAAGGGTCGATAGAGGGATCACAGGAGTATCAAAGGCGACTGCTAGCCCCTGTGTTGCTCCTGTTGCTATACGAATGCCGGCAAATGACCCTGGCCCGCGCCCAAAAGCGATCGCATCAAGCTCTTTTACCGATAGCTTGGCCTCTTCAAGAACACTTTCAACCATCGGCAACAGCAGTTGGGTATGCCCTCTGGGTACCACTTCAAACCGACAAATGCGCTGTTCGCCGTTTAGTAAGGCGACTGAACAGGCATCAGTTGAAGTATCTAGTGCTAGAACCTTCGTCATAATATTACTCTTAAATTAAATCTGAGCCCCAGGATGGCATGATCGATTGATCATAACCGAGCTGACTCAACACCCTTGCGACCACAAAATCGATCATATCTTCGACCGTGGTGGGTTTATGATAGAAACCTGGTGACGCCGGCAGTATGACCGCCCCCATGCGGGTCAACTTCAACATATTCTCAAGATGTATCTCAGAATAGGGAGCCTCTCGCGGCACCAAAATAAGTGATCGACGCTCTTTTAGGGCAACATCCGCAGCACGCTCAATCAGATTATTACTGGCCCCAGTCGCAATGGCTGACAGTGTTCCTGTTGAACAGGGACAGACCACCATCTGACTGGGAGCGCCTGAGCCTGAAGCGACAGGAGCAAACCACTGCTCTTTACCAAAGACTTTAATCTGCTCCGCTTTAGCACCCGTGAAATCAGTAAAAAACTGCTGCTGAGCATCAGGAGTCCCTGGCAAGCTGTGCTCTGTTTCAGCCGCGACAACAACTTGAGCCGCTTTGGAGACCATCACAAAGAGTTGAACGTTCTGCTGAACCAAGCAGTGCATCAAACGCAGTGCGTACTGAACCCCCGAAGCTCCGGTAATGGCTAGGGTTACTCTTGAGTCAAAATCTGCCACGGTTCACCTCAATGTGTCGTCGAAATAAGGAGTTGTTTAATTCGCTCGTGAATGCCTTCGAATCCACCGTTCGACATCACTACGATATGACTGTTGTGTTGTAGCTCTGATTCGAGAGACTCAAGCAGAAGATCAATGCTATTAAATACAGCCTGCCCGTCAAAGCCAGCAATCTGATTCTCTAAAGACCACCCCTGAGAATCCGGTTGATACCAAAAAACAGTATCAGCTTGCGCGGCGGATTCAGCTAACTGGCTCTTAAATACGCCTTGTTTCATGGTATTAGACCTTGGCTCGATGATGGCAATCAACTTCTCATCGTGCACTTTCGCTCTCATACCTTGCAAGGTCGTCGCAATAGCCGTCGGATGGTGAGCAAAATCATCATACAGAGAGACCCCTGAGAACTGACCTAACAGCTCCATGCGGCGCTTCACGCTTTTGAATTGGCTTAATGCCTCCGCACTCACTTCGGGGGTAATGCCAACGTGTCTTGCTGCCAACAAAGCATGCAGTGCATTGCGTTGATTGTGCTCACCGGTCAATTCCCAATCAACCCAGACAGGGGCCGTCTCTTTGACGCAAATTTGAAAACGCTGACCACCAGACTCTTGCTCACCGATTGCAGCACCAGAGTGACCAGGATTCATTGAAGTTGACTCTAACTCACTCCAACACCCCTGCTCTATCACCTGCTCGACTGCCGGAATATCCGAGGGGTAGATCACTCGCCCAGTAGCAGGCACCAAACGCATGAGGTGATGAAACTGCCTCTGAATCGCTGCAAGATCATCAAAGATATCTGCATGATCAAACTCTAAGTTATTAATCACCAGTGTTCTTGGGTTGTAGTGGACAAATTTAGATCGCTTATCAAAAAAAGCGGTATCGTACTCATCTGCCTCGATAACAAAAAAGTCGGTCTCTCCCAAACGAGCTGAGCAGTCAAAATCGAGCGGAACGCCACCAATCACAAAACCAGGCTTCAACCCAGCGTACTCCAGAATCCATGCCAACATGGTCGCTGTGGTGGTTTTACCGTGAGTACCTGAAACAGCCAATACCCAACGATCCTTGAGCAAGTGATCATGTAACCACTGTGGTCCCGATGTGTGGTGAATCCCTCTCTCAAGCACCGCCTCAACACAAGGATTGCCGCGCGACATCGCGTTACCGACTATCACTAGATCGGGATTGGAGTCCAATTGAGTGGGATCGTAGCCTTGAATAATCTCAATGCCTAAGGTTTCAAGTTGCGTACTCATTGGCGGATAGACGTTCTGATCCGAACCGCTGACACGATAACCTAGCTCTTTGGCCAAAATCGCTAAAGAGCCCATAAAGGTGCCACAAATACCAAGAAAATGAAGATGCAAACCGGCGGTATCCCACAAAAAATTATAAAGATGGGCTTTAATTAACCGAAAAACCCATTTCGCACATGCAATAGCGTACCAACTTGCCTATAATTTTCATCATATTTCACACGACTAAGAGATTCTCTAATGCAGTTACTGAGCTCCTTCCTAAAGCACAACAAAACCGATGCAGACCTTGTAGAGGTGATCGAAGTCTTAATGATCGCCTGTAAAGAGGTTGCATTGCAGCTTCGCGAAGGCGCTCTGGCCGGCGTTTTGGGCACCAGCACTCTGACTAACGTACAGGGCGAGACCCAAAAGAAACTCGATATCGTTTCTAACGACATCATTAAAAAAGTCCTTCTGGATAATCGACTTGTTCGTGGCGTTGCCTCAGAAGAGGAAGAGGAGCCAGTTTGGGGATCTCGTGATGGTCGCTACCTTGTGACTTTTGACCCGCTGGATGGCTCATCAAACATCGACATCAACGTCTCGGTTGGCACGATCTTCTCAATCATCGAAGCCCCAAAACCTTGGGCTAAACAGGACACCAATGAGTTCCTCCAGCCAGGACGTAAGCAAGTGGCGGCAGGATACGTGCTTTATGGGCCTTCTGCAGTATTAGCCCTAACCACTGGTAGCGGCGTTAACATGTTCACGCTGGCTCATACCGGTGACTTTATCCTGACAGAGGAGTCGGTCAAAATTCCTGAAGAGACCAGCGAATTTTCGATCAACATGTCGAATAAGCGTCACTGGGAACCTCAGATGCAAGAGTACATCGACGATCTACTGCTTGGCGAAGAGGGTCCTCGCGAGAAGAACTACAACATGCGCTGGGTGGCCTCTATGGTGGCCGAAGTGCATCGCCTACTGACCCGTGGGGGCATCTTCACCTACCCATGGGACTCACGCGATCCGGGCAAACCGGGCAAACTACGCCTGATGTACGAAGGCAACCCAATGAGTTTCCTTATCGAGCAGGCTGGTGGCGTCGCTTCGACCTGTTACGAAGAGATTATGGATCTTAGCCCAGAGCACATTCACCAACGTGTATCCGTCGCGCTAGGTTCAAAACAGGAGGTAGAGATGTTGAAAGCCTACCACCGTAAGAAAAGTGAAAAATAGCGCTTAGTAGCATTTAGTTATATTACCAAGGTGCCTATAATGCGCCGCAGAAATTAATGAAACGTTCATAGGGAAACAACATGAGCTTTGAAAAAGTACCAGCGGGTAAAGACCTGCCAAACGACATCTACGTTATCATCGAGATCCCAGCTGAGAGCTCGCCTGTAAAATACGAGATCGATAAAGACTCTGACTCTATCTTTGTTGACCGCTTCATGGCTGCGCCAATGTTCTACCCAGCGAACTACGGCTACGTAAACAACACACTAGCTGACGATGGTGACCCTCTAGATGTACTTGTACTGACTCCACATCCAGTCATGACAGGTTCTGTTATTCGCTGTCGTCCAGTCGGCATTCTAAACATGACCGACGAAGCGGGTGAAGATGCGAAACTGGTTGCTGTTCCTCACGAGAAACTAAGCCAGGCTTACAACGACATCCATGACGTTGATGACCTGTCGCCACTTTTGAAAGATCAAATCTCTCACTTCTTCGAGAACTACAAGAAGCTTGAAAAAGGCAAGTGGGTTAAAGTTGAAGGTTGGTCTGACGCTGCTGCAGCTCGCGACGCGATCATCAAATCAGCTGAAGCTTACGAAGCAGCTAAGTAATTAGATAATTAAAAAGCCCGATCCGCTCTGCGGGTCGGGCTTTTTTGTATGTAACAGGTTAAACTTGTCGATTCAGTCAAGTTTAACCGCTCTGGAGCTAACATGAGCCGCCCCGATATTAACGAAATCAAGCAAGTTTACATTGAATCAGACTTGCTCTTTTCAAACTCTGAAGTCAACCAAGCGATCGACAAGATTGCTGATGAGATCACCGGCGAATATGCTGATCGCGATCCTGTCATCTTCACGATAATGAACGGCGGTCTTGTTATCTGCGGTCAGCTACTGACTCGCTTAGAGTTCCCTCTCGAAGCGGGCTACCTACATGCGACTCGCTACCGCAACACGACCTCTGGCCACGAACTAGAGTGGAAGGTTCCACCGATGATCGATTATCAGGGACGCGATGTGTTAGTGGTCGACGACATCCTAGATGAGGGACACACACTTCACGAAGTGATGAATCACCTCAAAGAGGGTGGAGCTAAAAGCGTGGCATCGGTCGTACTGATCGACAAAATACACGATCGCAAAGCCGTGCCTGGGATGAAAGCAGACTTCACCGGTCTAACCATACCGGATCGCTACATTTTTGGCTTTGGACTTGATTACAAAGGCTACTGGCGCAACGCACCCGGTATCTTTGCAGTCAAAGGTCTTTAGTAACCTACTGATTGATCTCATCAAACAGTAGGTTAAATGCCTCAGTCAATTTATGTTTGGCTGCCATGTGAACCAGTGGTTTAGCCAGCATATGACTCTCTTTCATTTTCACTGACGCAGGTAGCTTGGCGTTTAGCACCGGCAGATCTTGCTCCACGAGCGATTCAATGATCTGCCTAGGCAGCGACGCTCGTGGCTGAAACTGATTCACCACAATCCCTTCCAACACCAACTGCTCATTATGATCTTCACGCGTTTCGTTGATGTTATGCAGTAGGCTGTAAAGAGCTTGGCGTGCAAACTCATCACAATCAAAGGGGATCAAACAACGCTCAGCGGCGCAAAGTGCGGAGAGCGAAAAGAAGTTAAACGCTGGCGGCGTATCAATGTAGATCGCATCGTAATGGTCATCCAGAGCGTCACACAGATCTCTAAGCTTATAGATCTTATGTTTCGACTCTAACTTCGACTGCAAATCACCTAAATTCGGGTTACAGGGAATAATATCGAGATGATCGAATGGGGTCGCAAAACAGTAATCTTGTTCGGCCACTTTGTTCAGCTGAAAGCTCAATACCGACTCAAAGAAACTCTGTACATCGAGCTCTGGCGCATCGGAGTCATCACCCAACAGGTAGTGTGTTGAGTTACATTGCGGATCCAAATCGATCACTAGCGTTTTAAGTCCGCGAGCTGCACTGATAGCCGCCAAATTGACCGCGATACTCGACTTACCAACGCCACCTTTCTGGTTGAAAATAACTCGACGCATAAATTACCCCTGGGAGAGAAGATCTCTCAAATCAATAATGGCTGCATTAGCACGGGAAATGTATGAAGCCATCACCAAAGAGTGGTTGGCTAAAAATCCAAATTCGGTGCCGTTAAGAATAATGGGACTCCAGATGGTGCCCTGTGTGGCCTCTAGTTCACGAACAATCTGCTTCAACGAGGTGACCGCACTCTTCTTCTCAAGACTCTGTGCAAAATCCAACTCGATAGCACGTAAAATATGAATCAGAGCCCAGGCAGTTCCACGCGCTTCATAGAAGACGTCATCAATCTCACTCCAAGGCGTTTGTATCTCTAACTCTGAGGGCTGAGCCGTTGCTTGGGCGCCCCCCTGACTGCCGGCGAGATCGGTATTAATACGGCGCTGCCCAACGCTGGCACTTAAGCGCTGTGAAATACTACCCAGGCGAGTTGAAACGTCGCCCAACCAATCTTGAAGGTTATCGGCACGAGCATAGAACTGCGCCTGTGATTCATCCTGACTAGAGAGTTTGCCTTGATAGGCTCTTAATGAAACCAACGCATCTCGATACTCACTTTCACTTGAGGGTATCAACCAAGAGTTATTATCAAAGTGTAATTTGGGTTCCGCAGAGGCTAGATCCTTCTGTTCAGTCGACTGCGACTGAGAACGACTGAAGGTTTTGCGCATTGCTCGACTCAGGTCACGAATCTGCACAAGCACACCAAATTCCCAATTAGGCAGGTTATCCATAAGAACACCCGGCGGAAAACGATCATTGGAGAGGTAGCCACCTGGCTTGTTAAGAAGCGACTCTGTCAGTTCGATCAGTGTAGCGGTTGTGTAACTGCCGACCACCACCGTTTCATTTCGCTCGGCAGCGCTAGCTTCAGTCAACTGCTTCACATCAAATTCAGCTGGAGTCCAGCTCCAGAGAAAGCCCAATACAACCACCACCAATGAGTAGGCTGCCAGAGGCGCCAGCAACAGATAAAAGCGCTTCACTCCGAGCCGTTCCCGAAGACGATCAAGGAGATCCAACAGAGTTCTAAATAGACCTTTCATACACTACCTTTTGCGTAAATAAGCATCACAAAAATACAAATGCTGCACTGCACTATGACCTGTACAGCCCCTTGGGTCAATCCATCGATAAGTTGCTTAAAACAACCTCGTTTTAATATCAAAAGCTATTTTGCACAAATAATAGACAATTAACGTGTAGATAGCGTTAAATTTGCCGAAATTCAAACCATTTTCGCAACTTTCAGCTGGACAACCCCCTTTAGTCTCATGCAAACTTAACCTTATAGGGTTCTGTTAATAGATATCTGCCTATTCGATGCAATTAACAGCCATATCCCAACAATTTATTACTAAACTGCGCTACAGGAGCACATCATGGATATTCGTAAAGTTAAAAAACTGATCGAACTTCTCGAAGAGTCAAACATCAATGAAATCGAGATCAAAGAGGGCGAGGAGTCTGTTCGCATTAGCCGTGGTGGATCTATCGTTGCGGCTCCAGTAGCAGCACCTGCACCTGTCGTTGCTGCAGCACCTGCTTCCGCTGCTGCTCCAGTAGCTGCACCTGCTGCAGCAGAAGCTGCACCTGCTGCAGCAGAAGCTGCACCAGCTGCGCCAGCGGGTCATACAGTTAACTCACCAATGGTGGGTACTTTCTACCGTTCACCAGCGCCTAGTGCTCCAGCATTCATCGAAGTGGGCAAAACGGTTAAAGCGGGTGACGTCATCTGTATCGTTGAAGCGATGAAGATGATGAACCAGATCGAAGCAGACAAGAGCGGCGTGATTGAAGCCATCCTTGTTGAAGATGGTCAGCCGGTTGAATTTGATCAACCACTCGTTGTCATTGCCTAAACTCTAATCAACAGAGGAATATTCCATCATGTTGGATAAAGTTCTGATCGCAAACCGTGGCGAAATTGCGCTACGTATCATGCGAGCTTGTAAAGAGTTAGGCATTAAAACCGTCGCTGTTCATTCACAGGCTGATCGTGATTTGATGCACGTCCGTCTTGCTGATGAAGCGGTCTGTATCGGCCCAGCTCAATCTGCTCAAAGTTACCTAAACATCCCTTCCCTAATTGCAGCGGCAGAAGTCACTGATTCAGTGGCTATCCACCCTGGCTATGGCTTCCTCGCTGAAAACGCAGGCTTTGCTGAGCAGGTAGAGCAGTCAGGTTTTACATTTATCGGCCCTAAAGCTGAAACCATACGATTAATGGGTGACAAGGTGTCAGCCATTGAAGCGATGAAGAAAGCGGGTGTTCCAACAGTACCTGGTTCAGACGGACCACTGCCAGAGAACGACAACGATACGCTTTATAAAATTGCAAAACGTATTGGCTACCCTGTAATCATCAAAGCCGCTGCCGGTGGTGGTGGTCGTGGTATGCGTGTTGTTCATACTGAAGCTCACCTAGTTAACGCCGTGCAAGTGACCAAGTCTGAAGCAAAGGCGGCCTTTGGTGATGATACTGTCTACATGGAGAAGTTCCTTGAGAACCCACGCCACGTAGAGATCCAAGTATTAGCCGACGGGCAAGGGAATGCGATTCACCTTTACGATCGCGACTGTTCATTACAGCGCCGCCATCAGAAGGTTGTTGAGGAGGCACCAGCACCTCACCTAGACCCAGAATCACGCGCAAAAGTACTGCAGTCATGTGTCGATGCTTGTATTGAGATCGGCTATCGCGGTGCAGGCACCTTTGAATTTCTGTACGAAGATGGTGGCTTCTACTTCATCGAAATGAACACTCGTGTTCAGGTTGAACACCCTGTGACAGAGATGGTTACCGGTGTCGACATTGTAAAAGAGCAGCTGCGTATCGCTTCTGGTGAAAAACTATCGATCAAACAGGAAGATGTCGTGTTACGTGGCCACTCTTTCGAATGCCGTATCAACGCAGAGGATCCAAAAACCTTTATGCCTTCACCGGGTAAAGTTAATGGTTTCCATGCGCCAGGTGGTAACGGCATCCGTGTTGATTCGCACCTCTATGCGGGCTACACAGTACCACCTCACTACGACTCATTGATCGCTAAATTGATCTCTTATGGTGAAGATCGTGAAGTGGCAATGCAGCGCATGCGCAATGCTCTGGATGAGATGGTCATTGATGGTATTCGTACCAACATTCCACTTCACCATGAAATCATGCGTGATACCCATTTCGAAGTGGGTGGTGTTAACATTCACTACTTAGAAAAGAAATTAGGCCTGTAAGTTAACTTACGTCCTAATCAAAGCCCGCACTGTTGCGGGCTTTGTTGTCTTTAAATTACGAGCTAAAAAGAATGCCTTGGCTACAGATAAAAGTTGTTACAAATCCTGATATTGCAGAGTTTTATGAAGATCTACTTCTTGAAGCGGGCTGTGCTGCCGTGACCTTTGAGGACGCAAAAGATCAACCTATTTTCGAGCCTGAATTAGGGACTACTCCGCTCTGGGGTACAACCGTAATCACCGGTCTGTTTGCAGCAGAGCATGATTTAGAGTCGACACTTGCCTTTCTAAACGAGCAAAAACTCTCCGTTGAGGGTGGCGATACAATAGAGTTCAAGGCAGAAATTCTTGAGGACAAAGATTGGGAACGAGAGTGGATGACTCACTATCACCCGATGCAGTTCGGTAGCCATTTTTGGGTCTGCCCAAGCTGGATTGAAGTACCTGATGCGAACGCAGTCAATCTGATGCTCGATCCTGGACTAGCCTTTGGCACAGGAACTCATCCAACCACTGCACTCTGCCTAGAGTGGCTCGCCAGTGAGCCACTACAGAACAGATCGGTTATCGATTATGGCTGCGGTAGTGGCATTTTGGGCATTGCTGCCATTCTTTTGGGTGCAAGCGCAGTGTCAGGCGTCGATATTGATCCGCAAGCATTAACCGCCACTCAAGACAATCTTGTTAGAAACGGTCTAGATAAAGAACGTTTACCGGTATTCTTCCCAGAGAGCTTTGATTCAGAACCGGTCGATCTAGTCATTGCCAACATACTCGCCGGACCACTGAAAGAGCTTGCTCCTACACTAGCCGAATTGGTTAAATCAGGTGGTCAGTTAATTCTATCGGGGCTTCTGATAGAACAAGCGGATGAATTGATTAGTACCTACTCCGAGTGGTTTGATATGGAACCCCCATCAACCAAAGAGGAGTGGGTTCGTTTAACGGGTCGCAAACGTTAAGGTTGAGAAGGGATAGATGTTTGTAACAGAGTGTCCAGAGTGCCAAGCCAAGTTTAGAGTGACTGATGGTCAACTGCGCCTGGCTAATGGTCGCGTTCGCTGCGGCAACTGCCTCTCTATTTTTGATGCCGAAAATGGACGTACTGATCGAACACCCACTACAGCAACTGAACAGCCTCAACAGACATCCACTGGAGCACAATTCGCGCAGCTAGACGCTGAGCCTATCGTACTTGAGCGATTTAATTCTCAACCCGAGTCGCCTTTCAAAACGGCATTAATGATTCTAATTCTTCTGTTATGCGCAGTACTCGGCGCCCTACAGTATCTCTGGTTTGAGCGAGCTAGGCTAAATGCACACCCCAGCTTACGACCCTTCTATATTATTGCGTGCAGTCAGATAAATTGTGATTTAAGCGCTAAAGAGGGGCTGACTCTACTGACGATTGAACAGACCCTAGTGAGGGAGCATCCTCGTTACTCCAATGCACTTGAAGTGACACTGAGAATCAACAACCAATCCACACTCTACCAACCCTATCCGGCGGTTGAACTCTCTCTAAAAGATCTACAAGGCAAACTGATCAGCCGCCGCACATTTGATCCAAATGAGTATTTAGAACTTGGCATCAACGCTGAGCGCTTAAGCCCAAAACTCCCCATTCAAATTCAACTGACCTTAACCAAACCGGATGAAGCGATCGCCTCTTTTGAAGCCAACCTTTCAGAAGCCCGTTTCAACCAACGCTAGGGAACCTACGAATAAGTCCATGACATCTCAGGCTTACAGTCAAATTTGTCATCCAGGCGTGTTTTTGAAGGCCTAGCGGGCTAAGTCGAGAAAACAGAACGCAGAGGATGGATTTGACTGTAAGCCCCGTAGGGCGCGACCTGAAACATCCATCTACAGCGTTGGATCGCTGACTAAAGGCGATGGCCATTAGTTGCACAATCCGCCTTGTATCTGAATGTTTCAGATCACGCTGAGAAATTATGGACTTGTTCGCAGGTTCCCTAGTTAGCCTGTCAACCCCAAAATTGATCATTTTTTATTCAAAAACGTCTTGGACCCTCGGTCCGTGAAGAGTATTATATGCGCCCTTCATAACCAACGAGGGTACCGCTCCAATTCATTGGAGCGGTACCCTCGTTGTGGCAGGTTTTTGATGTTACAGATTGGTCCATACAGCCTTGACACTCAAGTTGCTCTAGCCCCAATGGCTGGTGTGACAGATCGCCCGTTTCGACAACTCTGTCGCGAACTGGGTGCAGGCCTTGTTGTGTCAGAGATGGTGACGTCAGATCCAAATCTGTGGCACACACGCAAGTCATCATTTCGCCTAAACCATCAAGGCGAAGCTGAGCCTCGCTCCGTACAGATTGCGGGTGGCGATCCAGAGATGATGGCATTAGCTGCTCAGTTAAATGCAGAGCGTGGCGCACAAATCATCGACATCAATATGGGCTGCCCGGCTAAAAAAGTCTGTAATAAAGCAGCTGGCTCAGCACTGCTGAAAGATGAACCTCTGGTCGAATCTATATTGGAAGCCGTGGTCAATGCAGTCGATATACCAGTGACCCTAAAAATTCGGACTGGTTGGTCTCCAGACAATCGCAACGCACTCACCATCGCCAAAATGGCTGAACAAGCTGGTATAGCCGCGCTGACCGTTCATGGAAGAACCCGGTCAGATAAGTACCTTGGTGACGCTGAGTACGAGACCATTAAATCCGTTAAAGAGAACATCAGCATCCCTGTCATTGCTAATGGCGATATCACCACCCCAGAAAAAGCGCGTTTTGTTTTGGATTACACCGGTGCTGATGCAGTCATGATCGGTCGTGCAGCGCAAGGCACCCCGTGGATTTTGCGAGAGATTGATCATTATCTGCGTCATGGTGAAAAAATAGCGCCACCCACTCTTTCAGAAATACACTCTATTTTTAATCGCCACCTGAAAGCTCTGCACGAGTTTTATGGAGAGTTAATGGGCGTTCGTATCGCCCGAAAACACCTTAATTGGTATCTGCAATCAGTTAGCGATGTGACTGGCTTTAGAAAAGAATTTAATCAGTTGGAAACAGCTGAAGAGCAGCTTAACGCCCTCGATCAATACTTTGATCGTGCCCAAGCTGCTTAATTTTTAGGTAACCGTAGTAGTGAGTAGTAACGATACAATGCAACATCTCGATATCTCTGAAATAACAACAGAAACCCAGACACCAACACTGCGTGAGAGTGTTCAATCTTCACTTGAGACCTACTTCAAGACGTTAGATGGACAGCCCGCAAGTGATGTTTATCAAATGGTGTTGACTGAAGTAGAAGCACCGCTGTTTGAAGCTGTTATGCGCTACACCAAAGATAACCAAACCCGTGCTTCAGAGCTTCTTGGCCTGAACCGCGGCACGCTTCGCAAAAAGTTGAAGCAGTACGATCTTCTTTAAATCTCTGAAAAATGGAAAGCCTCATGTCTAACGACTCATACACTCCTATTCGTCGCGCTCTGATCAGCGTGTCAGACAAAACTGGCATCGTAGATTTTGCCCGTGAACTGACTTCTCAAGGCGTTGAAATACTATCAACTGGCGGCACTTACAAATTGCTTTGTGATGAAGGCATCGCAGCCGTTGAAGTCTCAGACTACACGGGTTTTCCAGAGATGATGGCAGGCCGCGTTAAAACCCTTCACCCTAAAGTGCACGGCGGAATCTTGGGTCGTCGCGGTACTGATGATGCGGTAATGACTGAGCATGGCATCAACCCAATCGACATGGTGGTTGTCAACCTCTACCCCTTTGCAGAGACCGTCGCACGTCCAGATTGTGATCTTCCGATGGCAATTGAAAACATCGATATCGGTGGCCCAACCATGGTTCGATCTGCTGCCAAAAACCATAAAGATGTCGCAATTGTCGTTAACGCTTCTGACTACGATTCAATCATCGCTGACCTGAAAACCAATAAGGGTCTTAACTACAACACCCGTTTTGACCTGGCTGTTAAAGCGTTTGAACATACTGCTGCATACGACGGCATGATCGCAAACTACCTTGGCGCTCGTGTTGGCGTTGAAGAGCCAGAGACCTTCCCACGCACCTTCAACACACAGTTCGTTAAAGTTCAGGATATGCGCTACGGTGAAAACCCACACCAACGTGCAGCCTTCTACGTTGAAGAGAACGCAACTGAAGCCAGCGTTTCAACCGCTCGTCAACTTCAGGGTAAAGAGCTCTCGTTTAACAACGTAGCCGATACTGATGCGGCACTTGAGTGCGTTAAGCCTTTCAAAGAGCCTGCCTGTGTCATCGTTAAACATGCTAACCCTTGTGGTGTCGCCATTGGCGGCAACATTCTGGAAGCATACAACCGCGCATTCCAGACAGACCCAACCTCAGCATTTGGCGGAATCATCGCATTCAACCGCGAACTTGATGCAGAAACAGCAAAAGCGATCGTTGATCGTCAATTTGTCGAGGTGATCATTGCTCCAAAAGTGAGCGCTCAGGCATCCGAAATCGTTGCCGCTAAACCCAATGTTCGTCTACTTGAGTGTGGTGAATTTGCGGCACAGCCTGGTGCAGCTTTCGATTACAAACGTGTCAACGGTGGCCTACTGGTGCAAGATTGTGATCTAGGCATGGTGAACGCATCTGAGCTTCAAATTGTCACTAAGCGTCAACCATCTGAACAGGAGATCCGCGATCTACTGTTCTGCTGGGAAGTGGCTAAATTCGTTAAATCGAATGCCATTGTCTACGCTCGTGATGGCCAGACTATCGGTATCGGTGCAGGCCAGATGAGTCGTGTCTACTCAGCTAAAATTGCGGGTATCAAAGCGGCGGATGAAGGCCTACAAGTTGCTGGTTCGGTGATGGCATCTGATGCTTTCTTCCCATTCCGTGATGGCATTGACTCTGCAGCAGAAGCGGGTATCAAAGCGGTTATCCAGCCAGGTGGATCGATGCGCGATCAGGAAGTGATCGATGCAGCCGATGAGCACGGCATGGCGATGGTATTCACAGGCATGCGCCACTTCCGCCACTAAGCGTTAGAAGGATTGATTGATATGAATGTTCTAGTAATTGGCTCAGGTGGCCGTGAACACGCTCTAGCTTGGAGCGCTGCTAAAGATGCACGTGTAAATACTGTCTTTGTTGCTCCAGGTAATGCAGGTACAGCGATAGAAGCTGGTATTGAAAATGTTGCGATCGATGTCATGGACAAAGTTGCACTGGCCAACTTCGCTAAAGATAACGGCGTTGCTTTGACCATCGTAGGTCCAGAAGCACCGCTAGTCGATGGTGTAGTGGATTACTTCCAGTCAGAAGGTCTAGCAATTTTCGGCCCATCAGCAGGCGCTGCACAGCTTGAGGGCTCGAAAGCGTTTACTAAAGACTTCCTAGCACGCCAGCAGATTCCAACGGCAGAGTACCAAAACTTCACAGAGATCGAGCCAGCACTGGCATACCTTCGTGAGAAAGGCGCACCAATCGTTGTTAAAGCCGACGGTTTGGCAGCTGGCAAAGGTGTTATCGTTGCGATGACACATGAAGAGGCTGAAGACGCTGTCAAAGATATGCTTGCCGGAAATGCCTTTGGCGATGCCGGTAGCCGTGTTGTTATCGAAGAGTTCCTAGATGGCGAGGAAGCCTCTTTTATCGTCATGGTCGATGGCGAAAACGTTCTGCCAATGGCCACTAGCCAAGACCACAAACGGGTGGGTGATGGCGATACTGGCCTTAACACCGGCGGTATGGGTGCTTACTCCCCTGCTCCAGTGGTCACTCCAGAGATCGACCAGCGCATCATGGACGAAGTGATCTACCCAACCGTTCGCGGTATGGCTGCAGAAGGTAACCGATACACTGGCTTCCTATATGCAGGCCTCATGATTGCTGCCGATGGCACACCTAAAGTGATTGAGTACAACTGCCGCTTTGGTGACCCAGAGACGCAACCGATCATGATGCGTCTTCAGTCGAGCATTGTTGAACTCTGCGAAGCAGCCCTTCGTGGCGAGCTAGACAAAACAACCGCTAAATGGGATCCACGCCCATCCATTGGTGTGGTTATGGCTGCAGGCGGCTACCCTGGTGACTACAACAAAGGGGATGTGATTTCACTTCCTGAGTCACTTCCAGCTGACAGCAAAATATTTCATGCTGGCACAGCCCTAAATGGTGATGATGTGGTGACAGCTGGCGGTCGTGTACTTTGTGTCACTGCACTTGGCGACACAGTAACTGACGCACAGGCTCGTGCTTACGAACTTTTAAAGCAAGTGAGCTGGAAAGATGCCTATTTCCGCACTGACATCGCTTACCGAGCGATCGCCCGCGAAAACGGTTGATTTTCTACTTAACCTATCAAAGACCCTTCGGGGTCTTTTTTATTGCCTAAAATCAGCATTGATGTCCGTCAACAGATCCAACCAAACTACTCGCACTTCAGTATTGATCAAGGCAAAATAATGATATTACCCTTTTATAAGAGACGACTATGCCTGAGTTTTTAGATGCCTACTCCAGCGGAGAGGTTGCCGTTCTTTTAGGTTTGATCACCGGATTGGTGTTTGGTGTCTTTGCTCAGCAGAGTCGGTTCTGTCTACGCGCGGCCTGCATTGAGTTCTGGCGCAACAAGCCTGGTCCTAAATTCGCCATTTGGCTCTTTACCTTCTCGACAGCGCTTATTTTGACGCAGTTATTGATGCTGAACGGCAATCTCGAGAAAAGCAGCATTCGGCAGCTGGTAACGACAGGCTCTATGTCTGGAGCCATTATTGGTGGATCCATGTTTGGTATTGGCATGGTCATGGCTAGAGGCTGCGCGAGCCGCCTTCTAGTTCTATCTGCGACCGGTAATCTACGAGCACTCATTGCAGGACTGGTGGTCACCGTTGTCTCTCAAGCTGCGCTAAGAGGTATTCTATCTCCCGCTAGAAATGAGATCTCATCTTGGTGGCTAATCGATGGATCATCACGTGATCTGTCACTTTGGCTCCCAGAATTTGGGGCATTAGGATTCGGTATTATTCTATTTGTCGCCGCTTTCTATTTGGCAAAAAGAACCTCACCCAGAATCTACTGGCAGTTTGGTGCCGTCATGGTCGGATTAAGTGTTGCTCTGGGCTGGGCACTAACCTCTTGGCATGCCAGCAACTCCTTTGACATTATCGCGGTGAAGAGCGTCAGTTTTACTGGACCATCAGCCGATACTTTAATGGCACTGATCAACGAGCCAGAGGTGCCTCTGTCGTTCGATATCGGCATTGTTGTCGGCGTATTTGCGGGCTCATTCTTGGCTTCTTGGATAACAAAAGAGTTCAAAATTCAAACCTTTACCGAAGAGACTGGCCTTTCACGCTATTTGGTTGGAGCCGGTCTTATGGGCTTTGGCGGCATGCTTGCGGGCGGGTGTGCAGTTGGTGCTGGTGTTACTGGTGGTGCAGTAATGGCCCTCACCGCTTGGGTCGCACTGTTCTTTATGTGGCTAAGTGCTGGGATCACTGACAGGGTACTCGACTACCGTCGCGAGACAGCCTAAATTATCAGCTCTAACGACTGAGCAAATTCTATGTCCCTTGAACTCTGGCTTGCCCTGTTAGGCGCAGCCATCATGATCTCGCTATCCCCTGGCGCAGGCTTTGCTACCGCTGTGAGTTTTGGGCTCTCAAATGGTTTACGAGGTGCAGCACCAGCTGTGTTTGGCCTTATTTGTGGCTATGGCACCCAGATGCTGGTGGTATCACTTGGCTTAGGGGCACTCATTGCAACCTCACCTATTCTATTCACAGTCATTAAATACATAGGCGCCGCCTACCTTATCTGGCTGGGCTTTCAGATTATCCGTTCGCAGGCTGAGCTCGAGCTTCATAACGCTGAGCCTCTTAAGAAGCGAGAGCGCTTTATTCGCGCCTATTTAGTTAATATCACCAACCCTAAGGGCATGGTGTTTCTACTAGCACTAGTGCCACAATTTCTGAATCCAGCAGAACCCCAGGCACCTCAGCTTTGGATTATTGGCCTGACACTAGTATTAGTTGATTGGATAGTGATGACTGGTTACTCGGGTATCGCAGCCCGTCTGCGCAGGTTTGTTCAAGATCCAAAAGGTAGAGCCTGGTTAAATCGGGCATCTGGGAGTGCACTGATACTGGCCGGTCTGGTATTGTCTACTGCAACACTTTAATAAGGAGTTAGGCATGGATTGTCTGTTTTGTAAGATTGTCGCTGGTGAAATTCCAGCCAAGCGCGTTTACGAAGATGAACACGTCATCGCGTTTATGGATATCAACCCACAGGCCCCATTTCATGGTCTAGTTATTCCACGCAAACATATCTCGACTCTCGATGATGCAACCGATGAAGACGCAGAAGTTCTTGGCCATCTGAATATTGCGGCTGCAAAAATCGCACGTCAGGAAGGATTTTCTGCAGATGGTTATCGAACTGTCATCAATTGTCGCGATCATGGTGGTCAGACGGTGTACCACATTCACCTCCACCTTCTAGGTGGTAAAGCGATGGGATGGCCACCATACACTGACACTCTTAAGACGCCACTATAGGATCTAAAATGACTGTGATTAAAGACCTGCCACAAAACAATCAGCTAGAGTTCTTTATCGAACAGGCGCGCCACGCAAAGCCTATTAGAACGGTGGTTGTGCATCCGGTTGATGGCAATGGTCTCGGCGGTGCTTTAGAGGCCGCAGAGCAAGGTCTGATAGAGCCAACGCTGGTTGGCCCTAAAGCAAAAATTGAAGCTGCCGCTGAGGAGCTCAATGCTGATATCAAGGCTTTTCGCCTTATCGATACAGAACACAGTCATGAAGCGGCTGAAGTCGCATGTCAGTTGATACAGCAGTGTGAAGGCGATAGTTTGATGAAAGGCTCTCTTGGGAGCTCTGAACTACTTTCAGCAGTCCTCGATAAACGCAGCGGTCTTAGAACAGAGCGCCGTTTAAGTCACATTTTTGTTTTTGATGTCCCTAGCTATCACAAGCCACTGATCATCACCGACGCTGCAATTAATATCGCTCCCGATCTAATGACGAAGCGAGACATAGTACAAAACGCAATCGACTTTGCGCATGCTCTAGGTAATGAGAACCCTAAAGTTGCCGTGCTTGCTGCAGTAGAGAAAGTTAAAGCCAACATGCAGAGCACGCTGGATGCTGCTGCACTTTGTAAAATGGCAGATCGCGGACAGATCACCGGCGGAATTATCGATGGCCCGCTTGCTTTCGACAACGCCATTTCTCGCCAAGCGGCCATTGATAAACATATCAACTCTCCGGTATCCGGGGAGGCAGATATTCTCGTAGCACCTGATCTTGAAGCCGGCAACATGATCGCTAAACAGCTCATCTATCTTGCTGGTGCTAAGTCTGCAGGAATTGCAGTAGGTGCTCGTGTTCCCATTATTCTAACGAGCCGTGCCGATGGTGTAGTAGCTCGCTTAGCAAGCTGTGCATTGGCATCATACATGGTGCATCACCGCCGTAAGATCTAATCATGAATATCCTCACCCTCAACGCAGGCTCATCCAGCTTGAAAGCTGCGCTCTATAACTCGCAGGATGGCGTGTTAAGCAAACTTGCCAGTGCATCATTGACGGGAGTTGGCTCTCCACATCTATCACTTCAGGTAGATGGAGAGAGCATCGATATTTCGAAGGTTGATCTCACAGACTCCGCAAAGATTCATGCGCAGGTTGTAGAACTACTTTTTAACCGATTTAAACTGCAGGATGACTCATTAGTCGTTTCACACCGCGTAGTGCATGGTGGCGGTATATTCTCTAAATCCGAAGTGGTTGATGATGCAATTCTTGAGCAATTAAAGAGTTTCAACTCCCTCGCTCCGCTGCATCAACCATTCAATATTCGTTTGATTGAACAGGTTCTTGAGGCTCACCCCGAGTCACTCAATATTGTCTCATTCGATACGATGTTTCACGCAGGCCAAACAGCGCTTGAAACCAGCTATGCCCTACCTAAATCGATTCGCGATATGGGTGTTCGTCGCTACGGTTTTCATGGTCTATCATATGCCTATATATCTGAGTCACAGCAGCTAGCCATGTATCCGGATGAAAGAACCATCGTGCTGCACTTGGGTGCAGGCTCTTCAGCCTGCGCAATGATGGGCGGCAAGTCGAAAGCCTCCAGCATGGGCTTCTCAGCAGTCGACGGCTTACCCATGGGGTCACGTACCGGAAACTTAGATCCAGGCGTAATGATTCATTTGATGCGTGAAGGGATGGATGCAAATCAGCTCGAAACACTTCTCTACAAACAGAGCGGCTGGCTAGGTCTTTCAGGTCTATGCAGTGATATGCGAACACTGCTCGAATCAGATCTAGAGGAAGCGAAGTTCACCGTCGATTACTACTGCTATCACATTACCCAGGAGATTGGTCGGTTAGCGGCGATATTAGGTGGTTTAGATCGAGTGATTTTCACTGCTGGCGTTGGCGAACATGCCCCACTCATTCGAGAAAAGGTGTGCATTCAACTGGCTTGGCTAGGCCTAGAGATCGATAACAAGCTAAATCAGAGCAACCAAATTGAGATTGCCACTGATTCATCCAAAGTCCGAGTGCAGGTCGTCCCTACGGATGAGGAGTGGATGCTAGCCAAATACGCGACGCAGTTAGTTTGAGCGCTGTCTGACGATCTCAAACAGGGTAACGCCGGTTGCTACCGAAACATTCAAACTGGAGACTTCCCCCGCCATTGGGATTTTAATCAACAGATCACACTGCTCTCGTGTCAAGCGGCGCATCCCCTTGCCTTCAGCCCCCATCACAAGCGCTAATGGACCGGTTAGATCTGTTTGGTAAATGGAACCTTTCGCTTCACCCGCCGTTCCGACGATCCACACTCCACGCTCCTGAAGCTGATTAAGCGTTCTCGCTAGATTGGTTACCTGAAAATAGGGCACTGCATCCGCTGCGCCACAGGCAACTTTAATCACTGTCGCATTTAATGGCGCTGATTTATCACGAGGGGCGATGACAGCTGCGACACCGGCCGCATCAGCGGTACGCAGACATGCACCTAGGTTGTGAGGGTCAGTAACACCATCAAGCACTAGCAAAAGAGGTGTTTGGTCAACCTCATCCATCAGCTTAAACAACTCTTTATCACCCAGAATGGGTAGAGGTTTAGCTTCGGCCAACACCCCTTGATGAACACCATCGACACGCTCATCCAAACGATGTTTGCTGATAGTCTCAACATGAACACCGGCCTGGGCAGCTAGGGCTAGAATCTTCTCTACTTTCGGATCAACGCGTCCCTGAACAATAAAGAGGCGCTTTACCCTCTCAGGGTCACGGTTTAACAGCGTTGTGACAGCATGAATGCCAAATACCTGATCCAATTTCATTCTCTTTTACCTTAACGTTAAAGGCGCACCGACGTGCAACTGAAAAAAATAGCCGCTAAAGAGCGGCTATCTCACTGAAGTCGACTTAATTAATGACGATTTCAGCGTTTGATTTTAGTGTTTCAAATTGCGTTCTAAATGCCTGACTACCCTCACCGGCAGCCAACATGGTTGAAATTTGTGTCTGAAGCTCTTCAGCAATCTGCTCTTGCGAGGTTCCAACAGCATCGACAGTGATCAATGCCGCTGTGCCATCAGAGAGCCGAACAACCTTATAGTCTGCACTACCCTCTGGACGTGCCATAGCAAAAGCTGCTTCTACAATCTGAGGTTCAAGATCAACGGCTGCACCGCGTGCAATCGATTTCACTGCAGTCCACTCCAGGTCAACTTTTCCCTCTTGTGCAGCAGTCAGAGCATTTTGAGCCTGTTCAAAGGCCTGTTTAGCCGCTTGGGAAGACTTAAGCCTGCTGACTAAATCATCACGCACTTCAGCAAGTTCAAGCTGACGTGCGGGTCGTAATTCATTCATATTAAGAACAAAGGTACGACCACTGCTCACCTCAATAGGGTCAGAGTTTAGACGCTCTTTGGTCACAACATCAGAGAAGGCTGCACGAACCAGTTTCTGGTCAGAAAAATCGCCAGTCCCACCATTACGAGTCAAAGGCTCTGAGGTTTGTATCTCGAGTGACAGCTCCTCAGCAAGCACGGCAAGGTCGCCTGAAGAGAAGGCCAAATCCGTTAAACGTTCTAGTGCGCTGACATAAACCTCTTCTGCATTCGCTTCAGCAACATCATAGATGAGATCCTCGCGCACTTCGCTCAGTGCTGGCACCTCTTTAGCACGTACATCGTTTAACTTGATGATGTGCACACCAAACTCGGTCTCGACAGGTTCAGAGTACTCGCCGGCATTTAATGAGAACAGAGCATCATCAAAGGGACCTTCAAAAAGGCCTGGCGTCAGGTAACCTAGATCACCGCCTGAATTAGCTGAACCAATATCTTGTGAGTACTCAGCAGCTAGTGAGGCGAAGCTTTCGCCGGCCGCCAACTTCGTACGAATCTCTTCAGCCTTTGCCAGCGCTGCATCCAGAGGCTGGGCATCGCTTATCTCAAGGAGTATGTGACTAGCAGAACGCTCTTCACCACCTTCAAAACCGGCTTTTAACTGATCATAGGCAGAGTTAATTTCGGCTTCGGTCACACTGTCTGGGTCAACAAAATCCGCTTGGTCCAGTACAACATAGTCAACAACGACCTGCTCTTGGGTCATTAGCTGATCGCCCATACTGTCATAAGCAGCTTGCACATCCGCATCATTCACTGTCTGTGAATCAGCGTCAACAGAGAAACGCGCCACTCGGATATCACGCGTCTGTGTATTCAAAGCAAGAAGATGATCAAGTTCCGAAGCGGTTAAAAAAGCTGACTGCTCGTAAGCACCGCGCACCTGATTCATCAGCGCTTCACTCTTAAGAAGCTCACGGTACGTCAAAGGAGTAAAACCAGCTCCTCGTAGAGCGGATTCAAACTGGTTGCGATCGAATCGACCGTCAACCTGAAACTCCCGCGTTGCAACGATCATCTGGTCCAGCATTTGATCAGACACAAAAAGCCCTAGCTCTTCTGCTGCACTGATCTGTACGTTGCGATCTATGAGATTGTCCAAAACCACTTTGCGTAGAACAACATCGTCTAACATGGCTGGATCAGCATTGTCGCCCATTTGAGTTAGAACTTGTCGACGTTGCAGATCGATACCACGATAGAGCTCATTCTTAGTAATGGCTTTACCATTGACTTCAGCGGGAGGTGGTTCGGCTGTAGCTAGGCCGACAAGTGAGTCAACGCCCCACAGAGCGAAAACTACAATGATCAAACCAACCAGAACTTTAGCAATAATCCCTTGTGAATTATCACGCATTGATTGCAACATGACTGAGTGTCCTATGAATTAAAAAAAGCGCAACCTGAGGTATGCGCTTTTTTAGTGGGGAGAGTCTGAAACTCTTATGCGCAAAAGCGCGCCCCTGGAATAACCGATATTACTTGTTTACAGCGTCTTTCAATAAGTTCAAAGAGAAATGTTTCATTTCATGTGAATGCTTAGCAGCCACGTAAACAAACGCTTTGAGAGCATATCTTCAGTAAAGTAAACAGCCATTGTTTCAAACTACTATATAATCTTACTTACAAGCGCATATTAGCTCGATTGTCTGGGCAAGAATGAAACGATTGCACGGATGATAACATCTCTTATGCCATAAGCAAGAAAGAATTTTTTGAAACAAAACAAAAAGCCAAAAGGCTTCAAAATGAGCATACTTATGAAGATTTTAAACCGACTTATGAGGAGGTCTTCTTAGAGTCCAAAAGAAGAAATTCCTGTCCAAATCATGGTGGCTGTTTACGTATAATAACCTGCTGGAACCTACAAACAATGTTTGGCAAATGCACTGTTAATTAACTTCCGATAGAACAGCCGTAAATTGCCGACAAAAAGCATATGCTCAAGGATCTACGAATAGCTCAAACCGCCAGGAACCCCTTTTACCACCATGGCAACAGCATCGTGCGCATGTAAGCTCTCAAAGTGTTCCACTTTGATTTTGAAGTCCGTGTAGACTGGATCCAGACTTAACTCGCGTTTAATTCTCCGCGCGGCGTCCTCGCAGAACATCAAGTTTTGCCCATTCCTTTTCGCAAACTCTTGTTCATCCTCTCGTTTAACCGCAGTTTGTACCGGAGTTTTCAAGGTTTTTTCTACCTTATTTATCAGCTCAAAAATTGGGAAATGCTCGAAGCTTTTACCCAGTCTCACGGTTACAGTTGCCCTACTTCTCTGGCTATGCGGTGTCGCATGTGAACCGTTGGCACTCAATTACCATCCCTCAACTTCAGAAACTGACACTGTTTCCCTGGTAGTAAAATCTGCAGAGAATTTTTCCTGCAAAAGCTGTCTTGCCAATGAAGCAGAACAGGGGCATGTTGATGAATAATCAACTCCTACCGATAGATCAAAAGTGAAACTAGAACTACTTACTTCTGCCTGAATGCTTATGTCATAACTTTTCCAGCCACTGTTATCACTGAGTAATGCTTTACGCTTTATAGGCAACTCAAAATCTAGTTTTAAAAGTGCTTTATCACTTAATCCTACATGGCCGGACTGTAGTGGCATAGTGAATTTGGCCACCTGATTAGAGGTGATATGATCGCCTCCTGACTACACAGGTGACACTATGACAAAACCAAAACGACCTAACTTTAGCCCCGAATTTCGTCTAGAATCAGCGCAACTTGTTGTCGATCAAGGATACAAGGTACGAGAGGCTGCTGAAGCAATGGGCGTGGGTAAATCCACCATGGATAAGTGGGTTCGACAGCTGCGAGCAGAGCGTAAAGGAGAATCCCCCAAAGCCACGCCGATGACAGAAGAGCAACGTCGTATTCGAGAGCTGGAGAAGCAGGTAAAGCAGCTTGAGATGGAAAAAGAGATATTAAAAAAGGCTTCAGCTCTCTTGATGTCCGACGAGCTGAAAGGTTTGCGGTAATACGTCGACTTCAAGGGAGCTACTCTGCAACACGACTATGCCATCTATTCGGCGTACACCGTAGCAGTTACAAATACTGGCGGAATTATGCCAAAGGGGAAAACCCTGCTCGCATCCTTTTGAAAGAGAAAGTCAGAGAGGCCTTCAGCATTAGCGAGGGTTCAGCAGGTGCACGAAGTGTAGCAGCTATGGTGACGCTCTCAGGCACACCGCTCAGTCGTTATGTTGCGGGCAAACTGATGTCAGAGTTACAACTGTTTAGTTGCCAGCAACCCAAGCACCGTTATTAGGAAAGCAACACAAGAGCATCCCGTTGCCCCCAATCTGTTGGCAAGACAATTTAAGTCTGCGGCTCCAAACCAGGTATGGTGTGGCGATATTACTTATATCTGGACGGGGCGGCGTTGGGCCTATCTGGCAGTCGTACTGGACTTATATGCTCGCAAACCTGTTGGTTGGGCTTTTTCTCTTAATCCAGATAGTGACCTGACAAGTAAAGCCCTAACGATGGCTTTTGAATTAAGGGGTAGACCTGAAGGCCTACTGTTCCACTCCGATCAGGGCTGCCAGTACACCAGTGTGAAGTATCGTAGGCTACTGTGGCGGCACAAGATAAAACAGAGCATGAGTCGACGCGGCAACTGCTGGGATAATGCTCCAATGGAGCGTTTCTTCCGCAGCTTGAAAGCCGAATGGGTTCCAGAGATAGGTTACGCCTCAATAACAGAGGCTAGGAACTCAATTACTGACTACATCGTTGGATATTACAGCCAGCAAAGGCCGCATCAGCATAACGGGATGTTGCCACCGAATTTGGCAGAAGAAATATACTGGAATGACTACAAAGTGGTGGCCAGTTTTACTTGACCACTACACATCCTCACATGTTCGGATAGTTCGGTCCGCCCATACCCTCTGGCGTTACCCAGCGTATATTCTGAGCCGGATCTTTGATATCGCAGGTTTTGCAATGCAGGCAGTTCTGGGCGTTAATCTGGAAGTGCTGTCCGGCATCATCTTCAACCACTTCGTACACCCCCGCAGGGCAATAACGCTGAGCAGGTTCTGCAAACTTCGGCAGGTTTTGTTGCAACGGCACTGAGCTGTCTTTAAGCTGCAAATGACAAGGCTGATCTTCTTCATGGTTAGTATTCGACAGGAACACTGAACCCAGCTTATCAAAGCTCAACTCACCATCCGGTTTTGGATAGTCAATCGGTGTGCATTCACTGGCCGGCCGTATCTGTGCATAGTCTTCTTTATCATCGTGTAGGGTGACCGGGATCTTGCCGCTAAACAGGTTCTGATCGATAAAGTTAAAGGCACCACCCATAATCGGACCAAACTTATGCAATGCAGGGCCAAAGTTTCGGGAGCGGAACAGCTCATCATAGAGCCATGAACTTTCAAATTTATCGGTGAAGCTGTTAAGTTCTTTACCGCCTTCACATCCCTCAATCAGAGCTTCAAAGATCGTTTCTGCGGCCAGCATGCCGGATTTCATTGCCGTATGCGTGCCTTTAATCTTGGAGAAATTGAGCGTACCGGCATTACAGCCAGCAACAATACCACCCGGGAAGGTCATCTTCGGCAGAGCATTGAAACCACCTTTGGTGATTGCTCGAGCGCCATAAGAAACGCGCTTTCCACCTTCCAGGTACTGTTTCAGTACTGGATGGTGCTTCATGCGCTGGAACTCATCAAATGGACTCAGGTAGGGGTTGCTGTAGTTCAGATCAATGATCAGACCCACTACCACCTGATTACCTTCGGTGTGATAGAGGAAGAAACCGCCACTGGCGCCATCGCTTAAAGGCCAACCTGAACCGTGCAGAACCAGACCTGGCTTGTGATTCTCCGGGTTAATATCCCAAAGTTCTTTAATACCGATGCCGTAATGCTGCGCATCCGCTTCTGAGTCCAGTTCAAACTTCTCGATCAGCTCTTTACCCAGATGACCACGACAGCCTTCTGAGAAGATAGTGTATTTCGCATGCAGTTCCATACCCGGCATATAGCTGTCTTTTTGCTCGCCGGATTCACTGATGCCCATATCACCGGTGGCAATGCCTTTAACACTGCCATCATCGTTGTACAGCACTTCAGCAGCGGCAAAACCCGGGAAGATTTCTACGCCAAGTTGTTCCGCTTGCTCCGCCAACCAGCGGCAAACATTACCCAGGCTGACAATATAGTTACCATGGTTATGCATGGTTTTGGGTACAAACGCATTCGGTACCTGAACGGACTTTTCTTCGTTTTTCAGTAGGAAAATCTGATCTTCTGTGACGAGAGTATTGAGCGGTGCGCCCAGCTCTTTCCAGTCCGGGAACAGCTCATCCAGAGCACGGCTTTCAATCACCGCGCCAGAGAGAATATGGGCGCCCACTTCAGACCCTTTTTCTACTACACAGACAGTCAGTTCCTGCTCTGCTTCGTTTGCCTGTTGCATCAGTCGGCAGGCGGCGGATAAACCCGCCGGGCCTGCACCTACAATAACAACATCAAACTCCATGGATTCGCGCGTTATCTCACTCATCGTAAACCTCACTTATGCTGTTATTGCTTAAAACTGATCTTCAGAAAGCGCCATTACCGCTTCACCACCGCTCTGCATCGCCTTAAGAAGAGCGCCGGTTCTTGGTAATAACTGTTCAGCATAAAAACGCGCACAGACGATTTTACTCTCGAGGAAATCTTTATCTGCATCAGGTGCCCCTAGCTTGCCTTCTGCAATAGCCGCGGACTTCGCCATCAACCAGCCACCGCATAGGTAACCCAGTAACATCATGAAGTTCACGCTGGCAGCGCCTGCTGCAGCGGGGTCTTTAGCTCCTTTATCAAGTACCCACTTACGCGCAACATCAGCATCATCGAGAGCTGAATCTACCGCTTTTACAATAGCGCTCATGGCTTCGGAGTTGATGCCATCCAGATCAGCTTTAATCTCTTCCAGCAATGCAGATAGCGCCGCACCTTTATCTATGAGGGTCTTACGGCCAATCAGATCAAGAGCCTGAATGCCTGTTGTGCCTTCGTAAATGGTCAGGATACGTGCATCACGGTAATGCTGCGCAACCCCGGTTTCCTCAATAAAACCCATACCGCCATGAACCTGCACAGCCAGATAGGTGAGCTCCTGAGACAACTCAGTCATCCAACCCTTTACAATTGGGGTGTAGAGTTCGGTACGTGCATGGTGAATCGCTTTTGTCTCTTCATCCTGCGCATTTTTAGCGCGATCAGCTTCTGCTCGCGCCACATATGCAAGGGCCCGCATTGCCTGAGTACCCGATTTCATCTGCAGTAACATACGACGTACATCCGGGTGTTTAATGATGCTGATGCGAGAACCATCCCGAAGGGTTCCCTGGATACGGTCTTTGGCATACGCCAGCGCATGCTGGTATGCGCGCTCAGATATTGCCAACCCCTGTAATCCTACTGCCTGACGAGCATCGTTCATCATGGTAAACATGCATGCGAGACCATTGTTCTCAGCACCCACCAGATAACCCACTGCACCGCCGTTATCACCAAAACTCATGACACAGGTCGGGCTGCCATGAATACCCAGCTTATGCTCCAGAGCAACAGGGGCCACATCGTTTCTTTGGTCAGTGATATTACCCTCTGCATCCAGCATGAACTTAGGCACAACAAACAGAGAGATACCCTTCACGCCTGCTGGCGCATCCGGTAACCGGGCTAATACCAGATGAGCGATATTGTCTGTCATCTGATGATCACCCCAGGTGATAAAGATTTTTTGTCCGGTGATACGGTAATGATCACCTTCAGGGACGGCTCTGGTTTTCAGAGCGGCCAGATCGGTGCCGGCATCGGGTTCAGTCAGGTTCATGGTACCTGTCCACTCACCGCTGATCAGTTTAGGCAGGTAGGTATTCTGCAACTCTTCGCTACCATGGGTTTCAATCGCTTCAATTGCCCCCTGAGTCAGCAACGGGCAAAGCGCCCAACCAAGGTTTGCAGACTGCCAGATTTCATTCACAGCAACAGACAGTGATAAAGGCAACCCCTGCCCTTCAAATTCCGGGTTGCCCGCCAGAGATGGCCAGCCACCCTCACAAAACTGCTGGTAAGCCTCAGAAAAACCCTCGGTTTGCTGAACATTACCATCAGCAAGGGTTGCACCCTTCAGATCGCCTACCCGGTTAAGTGGGGCCAGTTGCTCTTCGCCCAGCTTAGCCGCTTCATCAAGCACAGCTTCACCAAGGCCTTCAGCGAATTCATCAAGCCCTGCCTGATGACAAATCTGTTCAAGACCCACCAAGTCATTTAATACAAACAATGCATCCTGATAAGGAAAACGATACTCACTCATCGCTCATGTTGCTCCGTTCCTCGCAAGCCTGAATACATTCCGGCCTGCTTTTATTATTCTTCGAAAGCGTTTTTACATTTGGGAAATGCTTAATTCATGATCTTCTCAGAGCACGCCCCAAACAATAACAATTCAAGCCTTATCTACTGACAAAAAAATTCATACGCTATAAAAACTCAGCAATTATAGGCCTCAGCGCGGTTTATGTTTGCTCTAATTGCTGGCAATAGGTGTCACTGCGGCGATATTCACCCGGTGTCATCCCGGTCCATTTTTTGAAGGATCGGAAAAATGCCGATGGCTCCTCAAAGCCCATCAAGCCGGCCACATCATTAATCGAAAGCTGCGGTGAATTCATATAATTCAAAGCTGCCATTTTGCGGCATTCATCCTTAATTTTTTGATAGGAAGTATCTTCCTCAAGTAATCTCCGTCTCAAGGTGGAAAATGACATGTGCAGCCTGTAGGCAATGTCTTCTGCACTCGGCAACTCCTGGCTGAAATCCTTACCAATCAGAGCAACTACCTGAGCCTTCAGACTGGCATCGTCATCTACCATCACAATCAACTGATAAGGGGCCGTTTTCAGAAAGCTTCGCAACGTATCCGGGGTCTGGACGATGGGGTAATCGAGGAATCTTGCTGGGAAAACAATTGCGTTATCGTGCTGATCGAATTTAACTTCAGACTGGAAAACGGTTTTGTATAAGGAGATATCTTCAGGTTCCGGAAATGACAGATAGGCCGCTTTCAAGTCCAGTCGGGCGCCCAGCAACCAACATAAGAAGTGATGCCACATCGACAAAGAGGTCCGAATTTTTTCCGGTGTAGAATCCTTCAACAGTTCCTCCAGATCCATTCCAGAGGCATCAGTAGTGGTGAAAGAAACCTTGGCGTATCGGCCTTTTCTCACCAGAAAAGGTTTGACCTGTGTGCCACGACAAATTTCATGGAAATCACTGGCACGATAGATGGCGTGTTCAAGAGTTTTACAGTGAATCAGGCAATGGCACATCATCCGGAAGGTACCATTAGGCACCTTTCCTCCACTCAACATGCCAAAATATTCATCCTGCGCAATGTAATAGATTCGCTGATACAACAGTCCAAACTTATCCGCCGGAAACTCTGTTTGGGTATCAATCATGCTTGAATCGATACCAACATAGTTCAGCAGTTCATCAACACTATAACCCTGCTCTTCAACCAGTTTCAGTAACTGCCGCACGTAGCCAGCAGGAACCGTTATCTTACGTTCCATTGCTTCTCTAACCTGTTTTTTGTTAACCAGAAACGCACTTCCCATTTTTATTTTTGGCACTTAAGGTCATTTTTTTCAACCCTAAAGAACAAATTTGTTACTAAGCTTGGCGGCAATTGTCATTGAGAACTGTTTTAAGACCGACAATGATTACTAACATCCAAAAACCTGCATATAGAGCTTTAACCCTCTATTTATTCAGTATTTTTGGATGTTTTGACTAAAATCTATAAATATATAGTCAGAACCTTTTAAAAAAATAAGAAGTCAGGTGAACGAAATGGCAATAAAAAACCGGATTTTGCAGCGCAGCAAAAACCAATCCCCGGCATTCTCCCGCCGTCTTCTGCCTACCCTCATAGGCAGTGTAGTTTTCATGAGCCAAGCTCAGGCGATTGAATTTAATCTGGGAGAGATTGAAGGACGTTTTGACTCTCAAATCTCTGTCGGTGCAAGCTGGCGTATGGATGATCCAAAAAGCAGCCTGATCTCATCGCCAAATGGCGGAAGTAGCTCCGGATCAGGAAGCTATGATGACGGCAACCAAAACTTTAAAAAGGGTGAAACCTTTTCCCAAATTGTAAAAGGCGTGCACGACCTAGAACTAAGAAAAGATAACATTGGTTTTTTTGGCCGAGCTAAGTACTGGTACGATGCCGAACTAGAAGATGGCACAAGAGCCCATGGCCACTCACCAAATAGCTACAGTGCCGGAGAAGAGCTTGATGACTCCGATTTCAATGATTTCTCCAAGTTTTCTGGTTTCGAAGTCCTCGATGCATATGTATTTGGTGGCTTTGACATAGGGGATAAACCACTAGATGTAAGATTAGGGCGACAGGTTGTGAACTGGGGTGAAAGTACCTTTGTTCAAGGCGGCCTCAACTCCATAAACCCATTTGACGTTAATGCTTTCCGCCGCCCCGGCGCTGAAGTAAAAGAAGGCCTACTACCCGTAAACATGGCCTTCGCCTCTCTGGGTATTACTGATAATCTAAGTGTTGAAGGTTTCTATCAGATAGAATGGGAGCCAACAGCTATTGACGGATGCGGCACATACTTTTCTAACATCGACTTCGCAGCAGAAGGCTGTAATGGTATCCGTATACCCCTTCCAGTTGGAGATGCCACCTACTTTAATCCAACCGCAGCAACTGCCGTTTTCCGTTATGACCCAGTGATTTATCGTAATGCCAATGGTCGGCGTGAAGCGGATGATAATGGGCAGTTTGGATTCTCAGCACGCTATTTTTCAGAAGAGCTCAACAATACTGAGTTTGGCTTCTATTTCGCAAAATACCATAGCCGCTTACCTGTTACGAGCGCTGTAAATACCAACACTGATGCAGCCACTTATGCCGCTACTTTCGGTGCTGCAATCGATGGTGATGCTTCACAGGAACAAGCATCAGTAGTAGCAACAGGAACATTGGTTGATACTACTTACTTCACAGAATACCCCGAAGATATAAAAATGGTTGGTATGAGCTTCAACACCAATATTGGTGATATAGCTTGGTCTGGCGAAATTAGTCATAAACGTGATGTCCCCGTGCAAATCAACGGACCACTTTTGGTAGCCGCGATATTACGCCAGCATACGCCTGCACTAGGAGCACAAGCATCAGGCAATGCAGCAGCAGACGCTTTAGTTTCAAACGCGGGCTTAGGTGGAGAAATTCAGGGGTACTCAGAATTCGATATTACCCAAGTTCAAACCAGCTTTATAAAATTCTATGATCAAGTACTTGGCGCTAGCCGCTTAGCGCTGATTGGAGAACTTGGATGGACACATGTACACGGCCTTGATGAAGGAGCAAATGCACTCAAATATGGTCGAAACGGTGCGTACGGTTACACGGCGGGCGATACCGACGGTTTTGTAACTCAGGATTCCTTTGGTTATGCCGTTCGTGCAAACCTGACCTATCCAAACGTGTTTGCCGGTGTAAACCTGTCACCACAGATCAGTTTCAGACACGGTATTGATGGTTACGGCCCACAGCCTGGCCCTGCTTTTAATGAAGATGAAAAAACACTGGGCCTGAGTCTGACAGCTGACTACCTGAATAAATACAGCGTTTCACTGTCTTACACTGATTACTTCGGTGGTAATTTCAACTCCATCGAAGATCGTGACTTTATCTCGCTTAGCGCAAGCGTTTCATTCTAATTATCAGCAGACAGATGGAGAGATCATCAATGTATAACACTAAAAAATTACTGCTGAGCACTGCATTATTATTAAGTTCCAGCTCACTTTTAGCGGCTACCACCGCTGAACAAGCAGCTGAGCTGGGTGCTTCACTCACGCCTATAGGTGCAGAAAAAGCAGGTAATGCGGCTGGCACGATTCCGGCCTGGAACGGTGGATTGGCTGGCAGCTCTGATCGCTACAACAATCCGTTTGCCGACGAACAACCACTGTTCACGATTACCGCTGCCAATGCAGAACAATACAAAGACAAGCTGACTCCGGGACAGCTGGCGATGCTGAATAAATACCCTACCTTCAGCATCCCAGTGTATCCAACTCACCGAACTGCGGCGATGCCTCAGGAAGTTTATGACGCGGCTAAATCCAATGCGACAACAGCACAGCTCACTGATGGTGGTAATGGCCTTCAGGGGTTTAACACTGCCATTCCATTCCCTGTTCCGAACGATGGTTTGGAAGTAATCTGGAACCATATGACCCGCTATCGCGGCGGTGCTTTGGAACGTACCTTTGTGCAGGTTCCGGTTCAGGCCAACGGTAGCTTCACACCGGTTAAAATCAACGAGAAGATGTCCTGGCCAACTCACCTCAAAGGCGGCACAAACCCGGAAAAAGATGCGAACATCCTGTTCTACTTTGTTCAGCAGGTAAAAGCCCCTGCCCGTCTGACCGGTAACGTACTCCTGGTCCATGAAACCATGAACCAGGTTACACAGCCACGACAGGCATGGACCTACAATGCAGGTCAGCGCAGAGTGCGTCGGGCTCCTCAGATCGCCTATGATGCACCCGGTACAGCAAGCGATGGTCAGCGCACAACCGACAATCTGGACCTGTTTAACGGCGCACCTGATCGCTACAACTGGAATCTGGTTGGCAAACAGGAGCTGTATATCCCATACAACAGCTTTAAGCTTGCAGACCGAGGTCTTAAGTACGAAGACATTCTCAAACCAGGACACCTGAATTCTGAACTCACACGTTATGAATTACACCGTGTATGGAAAGTCGAAGCGACTTTGAAAGAAGGCGAGCGCCACATCTACGCAAAACGTACTTTCTATATTGACGAAGACAGCTGGCAGATCGCCGTAGTGGACCATTACGATGGCCGTGGCGAGCTATGGCGCGTAGGTGAAGCGCATCAGTTCCAGTATCGTGATGCCAACGTACCCTGGTTAACTGCGGAAGCGTTATATGATCTGCAGTCTGGTCGATATCTGGTAGGTAGTTTAACCAACGAAGAGGGGGAAGGCTTCGACTTCACCCAGCGCTTTGAACATAAAGATTTTACTCCACAGGCGATCCGTCGACTGGGAAAATAACAAGTTATCTCCAGCAAGGTAACAACAAAAAGCCCTCTCATATGGAGGGCTTTCCATTTGAATTCTGAAGTGTATTAGCTGTTACAGCAGTCTTTGCTAACTTCTTTGCTCACTTGGGTTAAAACTCAATCCTGTTCCAATGGTTTTTCCATATCCTCTTTCAGGGCTTGTAAACATTCCTTGCATTGAGGCATTTCACGACCATAACGTTCCCAGTCGAGTTCTTTTTTTGCCATCGCATCTTGCATGACTTCCTCTAAACACTGGTTACATTCAACCGGGATATCCACACTCGCTTTCATCAACCCACTCCTACTGACGTGATCTAATAATAGTAGACGCTGTGTCAGAACTTTCTTTAGGAGTTTTTCCTAATTAGAACCACTCTCTACCAAAGTCCAAATGGCTGATAGCTGATGACTGATAAACAGGTGACTGGAGAATCGAGGGCAGGCTTATTTTGAAAGCGCTGAATTAATAAGTTCAGCTGTGATTTCCGGGGATTCAAGAGGGAAAAGGTGGCCGCCATCAACAGCAACCAGATTCATTTCAGGAAAGTTGCGTTGCCACCAGCGTTTATCATGACGGTTAAACAAATGACTCTTACGACCGTAGATGACAGTACCGCGTACACGCTTAAGGCACCGGGGTACATCCAGTAAGACATTGCGAAAAACATCCGCTTCGATATCTGCTGAGATGCTCAGCTCAACACCCTGCTCGTTTTCGGTTAAACCGTGTTTGATATAGTCAGCAAAACATGCAGGATGAAAATCTTTGAACAGGCTTTTACCTGCAAAATAAGCTTCCGCTTCTTCACGACTGGCAAACTGAGCCCGCCTTTTAGCGGCTCTTCCGGCAGGAGTAATCCGATCCATAAGGCCCAGGGCCTTACACAGTTTCAAGGCATAACGTTTGCGTTTACTGAATACCACCGGATCGAGCAGGATAACCTGTCTAAAAAGTTCAGGTTTTAACGCAGCGGCTATCAGGGTGACAACAGCTCCGGCTGAATGACCAACCCCAATTACGGGCTTATTATGCTGCTGTTCGATCTCAGCAATCAGTTCCTCCGCGTAATTACGCAGACTGCCATTCAGTGGGTAATCCCCGTGCCCCATCTTTTCAACGCAGCTGACTTCATGCTCAGGTAATAAGCTGAACAAGTGGCCATAGCAACTGCCGGGGAATCCGTTAGCATGGCTGAACTGAATCACTTTTCTGCCTCTGCCGGGTAATTCTGATTAATCAGTAACTGCACCGATGTACGGGCAATATCCTGCAGATCTTCACGATTTACATAGATACCGTCATTAAACAACCTACACAAACCATGAATAGAAGCCCAGGCAGACTGAGCGATCCTCAATGCAGGTAAAGAAGGTTCAAAAACGCCCTCGGCTTGCAGCTCTTCAACCCAGTTCAGCAAAACGCGAAAACTGTTTCGGGACACTTCCTGCAATGTCTGCGTAGGTTCTCCGGTTTTCCAGATATCGCGGCCATACATCAGGTCATAAGTTTCGCGTTGCTCATCAGCAAAGCGGATGTAGGTAATCACATAGCGCTCAAACTGCTCTACAGGATTCAGCTCTTTAGCGTTTTCGTTCAAGGCTTCAATCAATTGATCCTGAAGATGGAAGCCCTGTTCTGCTATTGCGCAAAGCAGTTCATTTTTGTCTTTGAAGTGATGATAAGGCGCAGTGCGAGACACGCCTGCCTTGTCCGCAAGTTTGCGGATAGAGAGGCTTTCAACGCCCCCTTCAGCAATCAGATCCGTGGCTGCCTGCAACAAGGTAATCCGGAGATCACCGTGGTGATATGGTTTTTTTCTACTGTTCATGAACGCAATCTATCAACCAATCTTGACAGTGTCAAAATAGATCACTATCTTGACACCGTCTAGTTTAATAACAAAAACCTAAACAGGATTGTTTTCAGATGAGCTATAGCTGTTTTAACCTCAACGTTGAGAACCACATTGCCCGGCTAGAATTTAAACGCCCCGAAGCCTGCAACTCCATGAACAGGGACTTCTGGATAGAGTTTCCGGAAGCCATCAGAGCGCTGGATATTGAGGGAGACACCCGGGTACTGGTCATCAGTTCTCAGGGCAAACATTTCTGTTCCGGAATGGATCTGGAGGTTTTTACTCAGCCGGACCAAAGCCTGTTCAATGGTGAAGCCGGTCGCAGAGCAGAATCTGTGCGCCGTCTGGTTATGCAACTGCAAGAATGTTTTATGGTGTTGGAAACCGCACGCTTTCCGGTTATCTCCGCGATTCAGGGTGGCTGCATAGGCGGCGCTCTGGATCTGGTGTGTGCCACTGATATGCGTTACTGCACTGAGGATGCCTATTTCACCGTAAAAGAGACGGCGCTGGGCATGACTGCAGACCTGGGGACCCTGCAACGTTTACCAGGCCTTATACCGTCTGGGCTCGCCCGAGAACTCGCGTATACCGCACGTAAAATGCATGCTCAGGAAGCTCAAACATCCGGACTGGTAAATCAGACCTTCCCGGATCAGGCATCGATGCTGGATGCAGTAATGGGCATTGCCCAACAGATTGCTGCCCACTCCCCTCTGGCAATCACTGGCACCAAGCAGATGATCAACTATGCTCGGGATCACAGCCTGCATGACAGCCTCAGTTACATGGCTACCTGGCAGTCCGGCATGTTTCAACCTAATGACATGATGCAAAGCTTCAGCGCGAAGGTTTCTGGAAAAGCCGCTGTATTTGAACCATTACGCAAAATAACCCAGCCACTTCAAGCTGCCGACTAAAACAATAACGATAAAGAGATACTAAGAATGACGACAACAGCCTACCCTAATCTTTTACAGCCCCTGGATCTGGGTTTCACAACTCTGAAAAACCGTGTCCTGATGGGTTCTATGCATCTGGGCCTTGAAGAAGCACCCAATGGATTTGAACGTATGGCTGAGTTCTACGCAGAACGTGCCCGTGGTGGCGTCGCCCTGATCGTAACCGGAGGCATAGGTCCAAACAAGGAAGGTGCTGTGCATGGTCATGCTGCGCAAATGGCTTCATCAGAAGATGTAAAAAACCACCGCATCGTGACGGATCGGGTACATCAGGAAGGTGGCAAGATCTGTATGCAGATCCTGCATACGGGCCGCTATGCCTACAACCCTCAGCCAATTGCGCCCTCTGCGATTCAGGCACCGATCAACCCATTCCCACCCAAAGAGCTTTCGGAAGACGATATTGAGCAACAGATCAGAGATTTTGTGAACTGTGCCTCGCTGGCTAAGGAAGCTGGATATGACGGTGTCGAAATTATGGGGTCAGAGGGCTATCTGATTAACCAGTTTATTGCCGCACGCACCAACCAGCGCGATGATGGCTGGGGGGGTGAATATGACCAGCGTATCCGCTTTGCTCTGGAAACCGTTCGAAGGGTGCGTGAAGCCGTCGGTACTGACTTTATCATTATCTACCGCCTTTCCATGCTGGATCTGGTTGAAGGCGGTAGCAGCTACGAAGAGATCGTTCAACTTGGACTGGCGATTGAACAAGCCGGTGCCACCATCATCAATACCGGCATCGGCTGGCATGAAGCCCGCATTCCCACTATTGCCACAAAGGTACCTCGTGCTGCATTCACTTGGGTGACAGCCAAGGTGCGTAAGGCACTTAATGTTCCGGTCATCACCTCAAACCGAATCAATATGCCCGATGTGGCTGAAGAGGTCCTGGCCCGTGGTGATGCGGATATGGTCTCTATGGCCCGTCCGTTTCTGGCAGACCCGGAGTTCGTGCAAAAAGCCGCCGAAAACAGAGCCGATGAGATCAACACCTGCATCGGTTGCAATCAGGCTTGTCTGGATCACGTTTTCGTTGGCAAACTGACTAGCTGCCTGGTTAACCCGCGTGCCTGTCATGAAACAGAACTGGTGATTACCCCAGCCACCGATATTAAGAACATTGCAGTAGTCGGTGCAGGGCCAGCCGGTTTAGCCTTTTCCACCACCGCAGCTCAACGTGGCCACAAAGTCTCTCTGTTTGATGAAGCATCCGAGATCGGCGGCCAGTTTAATATTGCCAAACGCATTCCAGGCAAAGAGGAGTTCTATGAAACCTTGCGTTATTTCGGTAAGCAGATTGAGCTTACGGGAGTAAACCTTCAGCTAAACACTAAAGTAACTGCAGAAACACTTCAGGTAGGCGGATTCGATCAGGTTGTACTTGCCACTGGCATTAGCCCCCGCACCCCGGATATTGAGGGTGTTAACCACCAGAAAGTGCTCAGCTATCTGGATGTTATGAAGGGTGCTGAGGTTGGTCAGAAAGTCGCGGTTATCGGCGCAGGCGGTATTGGTTTTGATATCTCCGAAGTACTGGTGCATCAGGGTGAATCCACCAGCCAGAACATCTCCGCCTTTATGCAAGAATGGGGAGTGGATATGAGCATGAACGCCCGAGGCGGTGTAGAGAACATGAAACCTGTCTTTGAACCGGCTGCTCGAGAGGTGTTCCTGCTGCAACGTAAGAAAAGCAAGGTCGGCAGCGGTCTGGGTAAAACAACCGGCTGGATACATCGTACCGATCTCGCCAAGAAAGGTGTGAAAATGCTCAACAAATGTGAGTACCAGAAGATCGATGATCAGGGCTTACACCTGCTGGTCGATGGCGAACCGCAATTACTGGAAGTTGATAATGTCATTATCTGTGCTGGGCAGGAGCCTAAACGTGATCTGGCTGACCAGATTAAAGATGTGCCGGTCCATCTGATCGGCGGTGCTGATGTGGCTGCGGAGCTGGATGCCAAACGCGCGATTCATCAGGGCACGCAGTTGGCTGCAACAATTTAAACACCCATTCCATCTATAAAGGGCAGCGGTTTTGATCAACCCTGCCCTTTTTTATGACCGTAAACGCCACCTTTTTCCCTATCAATTTTCACAGTAATTCAAGCACCTAAGCAGGGTTTGAAAAATAATGTCATAAAAACTGGTGACTTTTGTTATTGGCGATTCTATACCTAATAAAGCATGATTCAGGTAACCTTTCAGGCAGATCCAGAAAGGCCACCAAATATAAAAATAATTACTGGTTATCAGATGTTCAAAAGAATTACTGGCAGTTCGTTACTGATACTCTGCTCACTATTTACACCTCTATCTTCATCTTCGGCCTCAGAACAACTGACGCCAGATCGCCTGTCTACTTCAGCCCTCACCCGTGAAGGTGCTGAAAAGTCACTGCTGTTATCCGTCGCTAATACAGGCAAAAGACTGGTTGCTGCCGGAGAGCAAGGCGTCATAGTTTACTCGGATGATCAGGGCAAGAAGTGGCAACAGGCATCAGTACCCGCCAGTACACTGCTGACCAGTATTAAATTCACGGATAATCAGACCGGCTGGGCGATTGGTCACGATGGTCTGGTGCTTAAAACCAACGATAGTGGCTCCAGTTGGAAATCCGTTCTTAGCGGTAACGACATTAACCAGTTACGAATCTCGGCTCTTGAGAATCTGCTCGGTTCCATGACGACCGATAACTTCACACCCGAACAGATTGAAGATACCGAATATGCCTTGGATGATGCGGTCATCGCACAGGAAGAAGGACCAACTTCACCCCTGCTGGATATGCTGTTTCTGAATTCCAGCCACGGTTTCCTGGTCGGTGCCTACGGTACGATGCTCGAAACCAGAGATGCAGGACAAAGCTGGCAGTTTATCGGACATATGCTACCGAACCCGGAAGGTTTCCATCTTAACCGCATCTATCAACTTAAATCCGGACGCTTGCTTATTCTCGGTGAAGCCGGGCTTCTGCTCGTCAGTGACGATAAAGGAGAAAGCTGGCTAAACCTTGATTTTCCTTACGATGGTTCCTTCTTCTCAGCAGCAGAATCGGATGCTCTGTACATCATGGGGTTACGCGGCAACACCTTCCGTTTTGATGATCAAAACCAGAACTGGCAAAGAGTTCAGCTGCCGGTCGCAGCCACCATCAACGATGCCATTGTGGTTGAAGATCAGATTATTATGGTCGGTCAGGGCGGCACGCTGTTGCGTCAGGAAGGCACTGGATTTGAGCCTCTGGGTAAACGTCAGCTACGAACATTTACGTCCCTGACACAGGTGGCTGATTCACTGGTGATTACCGGTGAAACCGGCATTGTGCACCTATCGCTTATTGGTAAGGAGGCTGCACAATGAACAAGCTATCCGCTCTGCTTTTGTGGCCTATCCAGACCAGTGAACGCCTGGCCGAATACTTTCTCTATACACATCGCAAACTGGTACTGGGCCTGTTCCTGATTGCTACTGTGATTCTGGGCTGGCAAGCCAGCCAGATCCGCCCGGATGCCAGTTTTATCAAGATGATCCCGTCCTCGCACCCTTATGTTGAGAACTACATCAACTACCGCGATGACCTTGCCGGATTAGGCAACAGTATCCGTGTGGTGGTGGCTGCAAAAGATGGGGATATCTTCACAGCTGAATTTCAGGAAACGTTGAAAAACGTTACCGATGAGCTGTTCTTCATTCCCGGTGTAGACCGCTCCGCCCTGAAATCTATCTGGACCCCTAACGTCCGCTGGACCGAGGTTACCGAAGAAGGTTTTGTCGGCGGTCCGGTTATTCCCGCTAAATACGATGGTTCCGCGCAAAGTCTGGAACAGGTACGGACTAACATTCTGCGTTCCGGTCAGGTAGGTATTCTGGTTGCTAACGATTTCCGCTCTGCGATGGTTCAGGTGCCGCTGTTTGATAAGCACCCGGATACCGGTGAACGCCTTAACTACCAGAGCTTTTCGGAACAGGTTGAAGAGCTGATTCGTGACAAATACAGCTCAGACGCCGTCGATATTCACATCACTGGGTTTGCCAAAATCGTCGGCGATCTGATTGATGGTGCGACTGAAATGGCTCTGTTCTTTGCCGTGGCTTTCCTGATTACCCTGGCCCTGCTTTATCTCTACTCCGGCAGTGTTATGGGTACGATTGTGCCACTGATCTGTTCCCTTGCTGCGGTTATCTGGCAGTTGGGCCTGCTCAAGATGCTGGGCTATGGTATCGACCCCTACTCCATGCTGGTGCCGTTTCTGGTCTTTGCCATCGCCGTCAGCCACGGTGTGCAGATTGTAAATACCATCACTCTGGAATCCGCGACCAATGGCGCCGATAAGATTCAGGCATCGCGCCATGCATTTAAAACCATCTATATTCCCGGACTCACAGCCCTGATCTCAGACGGCATCGGTTTTATTACTCTGATGGTAATTCAGATTCAGGTGATTCAGGATCTGGCAGTCGCTGCATCAATTGGTGTTGCTGTAATCGTACTGACCAACCTGATGCTACTGCCACTGCTGATGAGCTATGTTGGCGTGGGTAAAAATGCGATCGCGCGGGCAAAACGCAATATTGCAAAAGAGAACTCTCACTGGCGCATGTTCTCTGTGTTCGCCACACCTAAAGGTGCCACCATGGCGATTACCGTTGCCCTGTTTATGCTGGTTGGTGGTTTGTACTTCAGTCAAGATCTGAAGATCGGTGATCTGGATAAAGGCGCACCGGAGCTGCGTCTGGACTCCCGTTACAATCTGGATAACGCCTTTATCACCGACAACTACTCCACTTCCAGCGATGTCTTTGTGGTGATGGTCGCAACTGAAGAGGAACAGTGCAGCAGCTTCCAGACCCTGTCACTGGTTGACCGCTTCCAGTTCTACCTGCAAGGCATTGAAGGCGTGCAATCCAGCATATCCTTAACTGATGTCTCTGAGCGGGTAACTGCGGGCCTTAACGAATGGAACCTGAAATGGCGTTCTGTCAGCCGCAACCAGTTCGTAATCAACGCCTCCCTAGCTTACGTTCCCGCAGGTCTGATGAACAGCAACTGCTCGCTTCTTCCTGTCATCGTTTTCCTGGATGACCACAAAGCCGAGACCCTGAAAACCATCACCGCTGCCGTAGAAGACTTTACCGACAACCATCAGGTTGAAGGCATCGAGTTCCTGATGGCCGCGGGTAAAGCCGGTTTTGAAGCCGCAACTAATGAAGTGATTGAAGACGCCCAGTACGAGATGCTGATCTGGGTATATTCCGTCGTCAGTATTCTCTGCCTGCTGACCTTCCGTTCCATCAGCACCGTGATCTGCATCATCGCGCCACTGGCACTGACATCCGTGCTTTGTCAGGCATTGATGGCCCAACTGGGTATTGGCGTTAAGGTCGCTACTCTGCCCGTCATCGCATTGGGTGTAGGTATTGGTGTCGACTACGGCATCTATATCTATTCGAAGATGAAAACCTACCTGGAACAGGGCCATAGTCTGCCAAACGCTTATCTGGAAACACTGCAAAGCACCGGTAAATCTGTTGCCTTCACCGGCCTTACGTTAGGTATTGGTGTGGTCCTATGGGTACTCTCACCCATCAAATTCCAGGCGGATATGGGTATCCTGCTGACCTTTATGTTTATCTGGAACATGCTGGGTGCGCTGATTCTGTTACCGGCGATTGCCTGCCTGCTAAATCCTTACGGTAAGACGAGCAACAAAGTAGAGCCTTAGAATATTTAGAGTTTAAAGGTGTGCAGGCTGGTGAAAAGAGCAAAATCAAACACGATAGAGTTTGGATAGAAAACCAAACTCCAAATGATTTTGCTCTCCCCTTTATATAAATTTGAATCGCCACTAGTTCTTTAGACACTCAGCAGCCGTTTTTCATATCGGTTTTCATACTCTTTCGGTGATAGCTGATCATTAAAACCATGACATCGTTTGCTGTTGTAAAACAGCTCTATGTATTCAAAGATATCACTGCGTGGATCTTCTCTGGTTGCATAAACCTTGCCGCGGATTCTTTCTGATTCAGTAGTTGGAAAAAGCTCTCAGCAACGGCATTGTCGTGGCAGTTATCTCGTCGGCTCATACTGCCTTTTAGGCCATGTATCTCTAAAAAGGATTGCCAATCATAGCTTGTGTACTGACTTCCCTGACCAGAATGAACGACTACCTCTGACTGAGGATTACGTCGCCATACAGCCATGAGCAACGCATCTAGCACCAGTTGCTTTGTGATACAGGATTGCATTGACCATCCAATCACCCTTCTTGAGAGCAGGTCAACGACAACACCCAAATACAGCCACCTCTCATGGGTTTTGATATAGGTGATATCTGTTACCCAAGCTTTATTAGGGGCAGCGACACTGAATTGCTGCTGTAGTCGGTTCGGAGTAACAATATGAACCTTCAACCCAGCTAACCGCATGAGCCGATAAACTCTATTGGGGCCACAGGTTTCACCATACTCGCGCAGATCACTATGGATCTTCCGATAGCCATACAAACCACCTGACTCCAGCCAGTACTGCTTGATCAATCCAGTGAGCCGTTGATCTGCTGCATAGCGCCTGGAAGAAGGCTGCTTACGCCATGCGTAATACCCACTAGGATGCACATCCAGTAATGAATAGAGCTGGCGTACGGGCCAATCCTTATGATGATCACGGATAAAGGTTTACCTCAATCGGACTGGTTGGCGAAGTACACCGCTTTTTTTAATATATCTCGCTCTTCAGTGACTCGCTTCAGTTCTTTCTTGAGGCGGCGTATCTCTAACTGCTCATCTGACTTCGCTTTATACTCGGCTGAATCGGGGCCGTACTTCTTGACCCAGGCATAAAGGCTGTGGGTTGTAACATCGAGCCGATTAGCCACATCTGCAATGCTGTAGCCTCGGTCAGTGACCTGTTTAACCGCTTCGATTTTGAACTCTTCGGGATAACGTTTGTTGCTCATAAGCACCTCTTTAAAAGCCATTTTCTATGGCTGAGAGGTGTCTAGCAAACTAGTGGCGATGAACTGGGATAATGTAGAGCGCCATTAGCCTTCCTCTTGGATACTGTGGGTAATCCTTACATGAGTGTGAGTTGGTTAAAATTGCTTTCTGATTCTATCGCCTGATTTTAGGCAATATTAAATGAAAAGCCCCGCAAATGCGGGGCAAATAGCGAAAAGCGAGTGTTGCAAGAAAGAGTTAGGGCTGGGTTAAACACGCTCTATGATGGTGGAAATACCCTGGCCCATACCAATACACATGGTCGCCAGACCTAATGTGCCATCGTTCTGTTCCAGTACGTTCATCAGCGTGTTGGTGATACGGGAACCGGAGCAGCCCAGAGGGTGACCCAGTGCAATTGCACCACCTTTGAGGTTTACTTTGTCTTCCATCTTATCGAGCAATTTCAGACCTTTTAGGACAGAGAGGCCTTGTGCTGCAAACGCTTCGTTGAGCTCGACATAGTCGATATCGTCGATGGAGAGACCTGCACGTTTCAGTGCTTTCTGAGTGGCCGGTACCGGGCCGTAACCCATAATGGATGGATCACACCCTGCGACTGCCATGCTCACAATGCGGGCACGTGGCGTCAGGCCCAGCTCTTCTGCTTTGGCTGCTGACATCACCAGCAGTGCTGATGCGCCATCGGAGAAAGCAGAGGATGTACCAGCAGTAACGGTTCCCACTTTAGGCACGAACACTGGCTTGAGGGCACTCAGAGTTTCTACTGTGGTTTCCGGACGGATTACTTCGTCCGCTTCCAGCAGGGATTTAAAGCCGTTTTCATCATGACCTTCTACCGGGATGATTTCGCTGTCCCACAGGCCTTTAAGATGAGCTTCGTGCGCCAGACGATGGGAACGTGCCCCGAACTCATCCTGCATCTCACGGCTGATCCCGTTCATCTTGCCCAGCATTTCTGCGGTTACGCCCATCATCATGGCCGCTTTTGCCACCTGCTTAGACATTTCCGGGTTGATATCCACACCGTGCATGATGGATACGTGACCCATATGCTCCACACCACCGGCGATAAAGATGTCTCCGTTGCCAGTCATGATCGCCTGTGCTGCTGCATGCAACGCTGCCATGGAAGAACCACACAATCGGTTGATGGTCTGCGCTGCTACCGTGTGAGGAATGCCTGCCAGAACAGCAGCGTTACGGCCAATGTTGAAGCCCTGTTCTTTAGTCTGGTTTACACAACCCCACATGATATCTTCGATTTCGCCGGCTTTTACCGCTGGGTTACGTTCCAGCAGGCCTTTCATTACAGCTGCTGACAATGCTTCGGCACGGACGTTACGGAACGAGCCGTTTTTCGATTTACCCATCGGGGTACGAACACCGTCAACGATTACTACGTCATTTGGTTTTAAGTTCATTTGTCTTACCCCTTAAGCCTGTGCAGTTGCTGGTAGATATGTCTCGCCTGCGGCGGCCATCTTTTTCATTTTCTCTGTTGGCTGATACAACGGCCCCAGAGATTCGTATTTCGCTGCCAGGGCACAGAAGTTATCCAGGCCAAGCTGGTCCAGGTAGTGGAATACACCGCCACGGAATGGAGGGAAACCGATACCGTAGATCAGGCCCATATCGGCTTCTGCCGGGCTGTCTACGATGCCATCTTCGAGGCAACGTACCGTTTCGATGCACAGTGGAATCATCATACGTTCAACGATCTCTTCATCGCTGAATTCGCGGCTTTCTTTGGCAATGCCTTCCAGCAGTGCGGGGACGTCTTCATCAACAATTTTCTTCGGTTTACCTTTGCGGTCCAGCTCGTACTGGTAGAAACCTTTGTTGTTCTTCTGGCCGAAACGCTCCAGTTTGAACATACGGTCGATCACGTTTTCGCCTTCATGGCTCATGCGATCTGGATAACCTACCGCCATCACCGCATCGGCGTGGTGTGCGGTATCGATGCCAACAACGTCGAGCAAATACGCTGGGCCCATTGGCCAGCCGTACCCTTCCATCACTTTGTCGATCTGCCTGAAGTCTGCGCCATCTTCCATCAGGGCCGTAAAGCCACCGAAATACGGGAACAGAATTCGGTTAACCAGGAAGCCTGGGCAGTCATTCACAACAATTGGGGTTTTACCCATCGCTTTTGCATAAGCGACGGTACGCGCAACGGCTGCTTCCGAAGATTTCTCACCGCGGATAACCTCAACCAGCGGCATCTGATGCACGGGGTTAAAGAAGTGCATACCGCAGAAGTTTTCAGGTTTTTTCAGAGCCGTAGCCAGCTCTGTAATCGAGATCGTTGATGTGTTGGAGGTCAGGATCGCGCCTTCCTGTAGCTGTTCTTCAACTTCTGCGAGAACCGCTTTTTTAACCTTAGGATGTTCAACTACCGCTTCAACCACCAGATCAACGTTACCGAAATCACCGTAGTTCAGTGTTGGGGTGATCTTGTTCAGTACGCCTGCCATTTTCATGGCATCCATACGACCGCGGGATACACGTTTGTTCAGCAGTTTAGTGGCTTCATCCAGACCCAGTTGCAGGGCACCCTCGTTAATATCCTTCATCAGGATTGGCGTGCCTTTAACCGCGGATTGATACGCAACACCGCCGCCCATAATACCGGCACCCAGTACGGCAGCCTTGGCAACAGGTTCTGCTTGTTTCTCAAAGCTTTTGCTGACTTTTTTCACATACTGATCTTTAAGGAACAGGCCCACCAGTGATGCGCAGACATCTGTTTTAGCCACTTTGACGAAATTTTTCGCTTCCACTTCGTTGGCTTTTTCACGTGGCAGGTTGGCATGCTTCTGAACCGTTTTCAGAGCTGCCATAGGTGCTGGATAGTGAGGACCCGCCTTACCACCGATGACACCTTTAGCGGATTCAAACGCCATCATCTGCTCAACCTGATTCAGTTTGATCGGGCTCTTCTTCTCATCACGACGGGCCTGATAATCAAACTTGCCGGAAATACAGCCTTTCAACAGATCCAGCGCGGCTTCACGTACCTGTGCTGTGGTCACTACCGCATCAACCGCGCCATCTTTAAGCGCTGCATCGGCACGTTTTTCAACACCTGCGCAGATCCACTCATTCGCGTTATCAACACCGATCAGACGAGGCAGACGAATGGTGCCGCCCCAACCGGGGAAGATACCCAGTTTTACTTCAGGCAGGCCCACTTTGGCCTGATCACCCAGTACTCTGTAATCTGTCGCCAGGGCGACCTCAAACCCACCACCGAGGCAAAGTCCGTTAATTGCTGTAACGGTGGGGGCTTTTAGGTCTTCGATCTGATTTAACAGACCGTGGGTCTCCATTAAACCGGCAATCAGTACATCGTCTTCCTGTGTGAAGAAGCCCATGAACTCGGTGATGTCGGCACCGACAATAAAACTCTCTTTAGCGCTGGTAAAAATAACGCCCTGCAGGTCATCAATCGCCTGCACGACAGCTACGGCTTCATGCAGTTCTGCAGTGGTGGCACGGTCGAGTTTGTTAACAGCATCATCTTTGCGGTCAAAAACCACTTCGTAGATTCCGTTTTCGACCGGCTGAACCTGAATCGATTTTCCTTCGAAAAGCATCTAAGTTGCTCCGTCTAATTTTTATTTTTGGCCCCGTTTTCACGAGGCACTTTGGAATTCATTGAGGGCTTACAACTTGCCCTCTAACTCGGGTACTGCCTCAAAGAGGTCTGCCACCAGACCATAATCTGCCACCTGGAAGATTGGGGCTTCTTCATCTTTGTTGATCGCAACAATGATTTTGGAGTCCTTCATGCCTGCCAGATGCTGAATGGCACCGGATATACCCACCGCGATGTACAGATCCGGTGCAACCATCTTGCCGGTCTGGCCTACCTGCATATCGTTAGGGACAAAACCTGCATCAACTGCGGCTCGGGATGCACCCACTGCAGCGCCGAGTTTGTCTGCCACTTTGTAAAGCAGGTCAAAGTTCTCGCCGTTGCCCATACCGCGACCACCGGATACCACTACGGATGCTGCAGTCAGTTCCGGACGGTCACTTTCCGCCAGTTCTTCACCGACAAAGCTGGAAATACCCGCATCACAGGATTCGCCTACAGTGGAGATTTCAGCTGAGCCGCCGCTGTTTTCAATCGCATCAAAAGCGGTACCGCGCACGGTAATGACTTTGACAGCATCAGCCGACTGCACAGTGGCAATTGCGTTACCTGCATAGATTGGACGTTTGAACGTATCATCCGCCTCTACAGAGATGATGTCTGAGATCTGGTTTACATCCAGCAGCGCAGCAACCCGTGGCAGGAAGTTCTTACCGGTTGTGGTCGCAGACGCGAGAATGTGGCTGTAATCCGCAGCAATGCTCAGAACCAGTTTGCTGACATTTTCTGCCAGCTGATGTTCATATGCCGGGCTATCCGCAGTGAGTACTTTACTTACTGCAGGAATCTGTGCCGCTGTATCTGCCACAGCACCACAACCGCTACCCGCCACCAGTAGGTGCACGTCACCGCCAATTGCTTGTGCTGCCGCCAGTGTATTTAAGGTAACTGGTTTAAGTTCTTTGTTATCGTGTTCAGCTATTACCAACGTAGTCATCACTCAACCTCCTTAAATCACTTTTGCTTCGTTGCGCAGTTTCTCGACCAGCTCATCCACCGAGCCGACCTTAATGCCTGCCTGACGTTCTGCAGGTGGCTCTACGCGAAGTAGAGTGAGATTACTGCCGACACTGACACCCAGATCATCCGGGCTCAATACTTCCAGAGGTTTACGTTTCGCTTTCATAATATTTGGCAGGGCTGCATAACGAGGCTCGTTAAGGCGCAGATCTGTAGTCACAATGGCTGGCATAGCCAGTTCAACCGTTTGCAGGCCGCCATCGACTTCACGGGTTACCTGAACACTGTCACCCGATACGTTAACTTCAGAGGCGAACGTACCTTGTGGACGATCCAGAAGCGCAGCCAGCATCTGACCGGTCTGGTTATTGTCTGAATCGATCGCCTGTTTACCCAGAATCACCAGACCTGGTGCTTCTTTCTCAACGACTTTTTCCAAGAGCTTGGCAACGGAAAGTGAATCCGGTGCATCTTCAGTCTCGATACGAATACCGCGGTCAGCACCCAGTGCCAGTGCAGTTCGAATCTGCTCTTCACAGCTTTTGCTACCAATAGAAACCACAACAACTTCATCCGCAGTGCCCGCCTCTTTAAGACGTACTGCTTCTTCCACTGCGATTTCACAGAAAGGGTTCAGGGCCATTTTTACATTGGCCAGATCAACATCACTGCTATCTGCTTTAACGCGCACTTTGACGTTGTAATCTATGACACGCTTTACAGCGACCAGTACTTTCATAACTGCCTCTTCTATTTCTTTCCGGCTGTTGTTTTTAGTTATGTTTAAATACTAGTTGCGGACCAAAATTCAACAATGACAAAAAGCAGCTACATAACTGACAAAAAATGGCATTAAGCAACAAAGCCTCGTAAATAGTGGCTTACAGAGGCGTTTACAAACAAACAAAAACAATCAAAAAACACCAAAAAAGGCAGAAAGGTCTGCACAGCAACATCTGCTGCTGGCAGATAAAGTATGAAAAGTCAGAAAAACGAGGGCTGTTGGTTGCTATCTTTATCGCTATAGCTGGCAATAGCGTAGCGGTTTCGGCCGTTATCCTTAGCGACATAAAGCGCCTTATAAACGGAAATTTTCATTGAAAAATAAATAAGTTAGGGAAACAGAAAAGGGGCTGTTGCCCCTTTATGATTTCTGTAAAAAAGCCATAAACGCCTGACACGCTTCGTCCGAAAACAGTCTCTCGTAAAATACCTCAAGCTCTTCATCAATCACAGCAAGCAGGTTTTCCTGATACTGCTTTTTCATCAGACGCTTGGATTCCAGAACCGCCTCTTTGGGTAAACGAGCCAGCGCTTGTGCTCTTTCTCTGGCAACCTCGAGATAGGTTTCAACTTCGGCTATCACATTTACTAAACCGCTCTGTTGTGCTTTTTGTGCACCAAACGGGCGGCCTTCAACCAGGAGTTCAAAAGCCTGCCTCTGGCCTAACATCGAAGGGATGATCAAAGTCGCTCCGGCTTCAGGAACCAAACCCAGATGTACAAAAGGCATCTGGCATTTGAGATCCTCAGAGGCGATCACCAGATCACAGTGCATCATCATGGTGGTTCCAATACCAACCGCATTGCCCTGAACAGCCGCCATGAGAGGTTTATTATAGGTGGCTATATGATGCAGAAAACTGACCACGCCTTTCAGATTTTCGCGGGAACCCATACCTGAAACGAAATCCTGAATATCATTTCCGGCACAGAAGCTTTGTCCCTCTCCCCGCAACAGGACCACTCTGACATTTTCATCCGTAGCGGCCTGCTCCAGATAGGATACGGCCTGTTCGTACATATTCAGGGTAATCGCGTTTTTTTTATCCGGTCGATTCAGCGCAATCTCAGCGACACCATCGTCCACCGTGTATAGAACCAGGTCCGTCATCCGTTCACTTCACTTTCCGGTTGGTAAAATTGCGGCGCGTAGGTCTTTACCATCTCACTGCTCTGCCCCCAGGTATGGCAACTATTGAGCATGAGCTTAGCTCCGGTTTCCAGAACATCCTCTTTGCTCACAGGCCATAGAGTCTGTACGGCGGTGGTCGCTACCACTGGCAACAGCTCATTCATATGGGTACAGCCTAAAACGCCACCCAACTTCTCTTTTACCTGCCTTAGCCACCCAGGACCAATACGGGTACCTTCTAACTTACGAAAGGCATCCGCAATTCTGGGGCACATGCGAAAGGGGCTGCTGTCGATACAGGCTTCCACTTCATAAATTAAGAACCGGCGATCCATAGTTACCCGGATGCTCATATCATGGTAGTTTTCACCTGCAGAGACATAACCGTCCCGCTCAAGGTTATCGATATCATAGGCTTTGATATCGGTCATTCTTGCTTCAATATCCCATAGCTGATCATCACGTTCGAAGCCATTACACATCACATTACGATTATGATGCTTTTTACGACGAACGGGTTTTGAGAGCGGCATAAGCAATGTTCTCGCTATTCAGGCAGCATCAGATTTAGTTTCAGGTGTTCTCAGCATTCGACGCAGAACTTTGCCTACATTGGATTTGGGCAGTTCCTGTGCAAACTTAACCTGTTTAGGGACCTTGTAGCGGGTCAGCTTATCCTTACACCATCCGCGCACTTCTTCTGCGGTAAGAGATGGATTACTGGATACAACAAAGACTTTCACTACTTCTCCTGAGATATCATCTGGTACACCAATGGCGGCACACTCAACGATATCCGGGTGCAGGGTCAGAGTATCTTCAACTTCGTTTGGATAAACATTGAAGCCGGATACCAGAATCATATCTTTGGCACGATCCACAATGCGGATATAGCCTTCATCATCCCGGGTCGCGATATCACCAGTAATGAAGTAACCATCATCTGTGAATGCGGAGCTGGTTTCGCGTTCACGTTGCCAGTAACCACGCATTACCTGCGGCCCTTTGACGCAAAGTTCACCCGCTTCACCATTTGGCACATCCTCGCCATCTGTGCCAATCAGACGCAGATCGGTATGTACCATTGGTTTACCAATAGTGCCCAAATGAGTCTGGTTTGGATCGTTGAAGCATACGGCTGGAGAAGTTTCGGTCAGACCGTATCCTTCAATGATTTCGCAGCCGGTTTTTTCTTTCCACAAAGCTGCGGTTGATGGATTCAGGGCCATGCCACCGGATGCGGTGAATTTAAGGCTGCTGAAATCCAGATTTGGAAAATCCTCGTTATTGCAGAGTGCAACAAACAAAGTGTTCAAGCCCACAAAGGTACTCATATTCCACTTGCCCATCTCCTTAACAAAACCCGGAATATCACGCGGATTTGGAATAAGTACGCTGTGACCACCCAACAGGGAGACCACCTGGGCAACCGTAAAGGCATAGATATGATAAAGAGGCAGCGGTGAAATAACGGTTTCAGCCCAGTTCACACCCGGCATCACCAATCGCTCTTCAGCTTGCAGCATATTGGAAATCAGGTTTGCATGAGTGAGTACCGCACCCTTGGACACGCCAGTTGTACCCCCGGTGTACTGCAACACGGCAACATCCGCCGTTTTTACCTCAACTGCTTCGGGTGATTCACCCACATACTGCATTAAAGCCTTACGCAGTGGCACGGCCTGAGGAAGGTTGTAATCCGGCTCCATTTTCTTGAGATATTTAACGGCTGCATTAAGCAGATTACGCTTAATGAAATCATGCAGGTCTCCCACCTGCGTCACGATCAGATGTTCAATGGCGGTGTTCTGCAATATTTTTTCTGCTTTGTGCGCCATGCTTTTGTGAATGATCAGCGCCTTGGCACCGGAATCACAAAACTGATGTTCCATCTCATTGGAGGTATAAAGCGGGTTGGTATTCACAACCACCAGCCCCGCTTTGAGAATGCCAAACAGCACAATAGGGTATTGAATCAGGTTGGGTAGCTGGATAGCGACGCGGTCACCGGGCTGAAGACTGGTTTCTTTTTGTAGATAGACTGCAAACGCATCCGATAACTCATCCAGCTCCTGGTAATCGATGGTACGTCCAAAGCTGGTGAATGCAGGGCGCGCTGCATATTTTTCGACACTGTACCGCAGGACATCGGGTACGGTCTGAAAGCCATATGAATTTATATCAGCCGGAATAGTATCCGCCGCAGGTAGCTGCTGCACCATCGTGGGCTCCTCAATAGTTATTCTTATAGAGAACCTGAAGGTTCAAATTTATTTGTTGTAATAAATTTTAGGCTACAGGGAAAATCGCAGCCAGTTTAGTTGCCAGCATAATATCGCCATCTGCCTGGATACGGCCACTCATAAACGCCTGCATGCCGTCAGTTTCTCCTGACATCACCTCTTCAAGTGTTTCAGTGTCCATTCGCAGGGTAACGGTCGCATCATCATTACTACCTTCTGTCACTTCGCAACTGCCGTCCTGTACAGTTACAAACCATTCACCACCGTCACTGATTTCATACTGGAACACTGCATCTGTGCCCGCTGCAGCATCTGCATTAAAGCGACTTTTCATTTCGGTAAAGATTGAATTCATATCAGCCATTTGTGTACTCCCGGAACTGTTTTTATTTTTAAGTTGATAACGTTTGGCGTTCAGTTTGAGCAGGCCGCGCAACATTGTGCGGCCTACTGGGTTGTTCAGAACTCTTTTCATACTGCCGCCCTAAAACGCAAACTTCTCTTGATCCAGTGCCATCAGGTTATCTGAGCCTGACTGCATAGTTACCACCAGAGAACGTGTGCGCGGCAGGATGCGTTCGAAGTAGAATTTAGCGGTTGCCAGTTTGGCTTCGTAGAACGCCTGATCACCCTCGCCTGCAGCCAGTTTTTCCTGAGCCACTTTTACCATTCGAGCCCAGAAATAACCCAGTACCACATAGCCGGAGTACATAAGGTAATCCACCGAAGCAGCTCCCACTTCATCTCGGTTCTGCATTGCTTTCATACCGATCTGCATAGTGAGTTCACCCCACTCTTTGTTCAGTTCAACCAGAGGTTTGATGAACGCCTGCAGTTCAGTGTTATCTGATTCAGCCTGACAGAACTTGTGTACGATTTTGGTAAAGCCTTTCAGAGACTCACCCTGAGACATCAGCACTTTGCGACCCAACAGGTCCAGCGCCTGAATCTGTGTGGTGCCCTCATACAACATTGATATGCGGCTATCACGTACGTTTTGCTCCATACCCCATTCGGAGATAAAGCCGTGACCACCAAAGACCTGCAAACCGTGGTTAGCGGATTCGAAACCCACTTCAGTCAGGAAGGCTTTGGCAATTGGTGTCAGGAATGCGAGCAGCGCATCTGCTTTCTCTTTTTCCTCACCTTCTGTCAGCTTCACCTGGTCTACGAGCTGTGCACAGTAATAGATTAATGCCCGACCACCCTCTGCAAAGGCTTTCTGGGTCAGCAACATCTTACGCACTTCAGGGTGAACAATGATTGGATCGGCAGGTTTATCCGGGCTTGCAGGACCATTCAATGAACGCATCTGCAAACGGTCTTTTGCGTAGACCAGAGAGTTCTGGAAACCCCATTCGGCATGAGCCAGGCCCTGCAATGCGGTACCCAGACGTGCAGTATTCATAAAGGTGAACATACAGTTCAGACCTTTGTTTGGCGGACCAATCAGATAACCTGTTGCATCATCAAAGTTCATGACACAGGTTGCGTTACCGTGAATGCCCATCTTGTGTTCAAGCGAACCGCAGGACACACCGTTGTTCTCACCCAGAGACTGTGGAAGATGTTTAGGCACAATAAACAGGGATATACCTTTAGTGCCTTCAGGTGCATCCGGAAGACGTGCCAGTACGATATGCACAATGTTGTCTGCCATATCGTGATCACCGGCCGAGATGAAGATTTTGGTGCCGCTTAGTTTGTAGCTGCCATCTTCCTGAGGCTCTGCTTTAGTTCGTAGCATACCCAGATCGGTACCACAGTGAGGCTCAGTCAGGCACATCGTGCCGGTCCACTCACCAGACACCAGTTTGGTCAGATAAGTTTCTTTCTGCTCATCGGTGCCGTGAGCATCCAGCGTATTCATCGCACCATGACTCAGACCCGGATACATACTCCAGGACCAGTTGGCTGTACCCACCATTTCGTTGATGATGATACCAATGGATTCAGGCAAGCCCTGACCACCCCACTCCTCTTCATGAGCCAGCGATGGCCAACCACCTTCAACAAACTGCTGATAGGCATCTTTAAATCCTTCTGGAGTCGTTACTGCACCATCACTCCACTGGCAGCCCTGCTGGTCACCAATCTGATTCAATGGTGAAAGAACACGCTCCGCGAATTTAGCACCCTCTTCCATGATCGCAGACACCATATCCGGAGTCGCATCTTCGCACCCAGGCAGGCTCTGATAGTGCTGCTCTGCATTCAATACTTCGTTCAGCACAAAATCCATGTCACGAAGTGGCGCTTTATATTCTGGCATTACATCATCCTCATCATTCTTGTTATGACTACCAGTTCTTAGAGGGTAATACTGATAGTCTCGCTGAACCTTTTTACTGGTCCAACTAAGCTTTATTGGTTTTATTAAGCTTGGTTCAAAGGGCATGATCCGCCAATGACAAAACCCACCAGTTTTACTGACAAAAGATTTCAGAAACCATTAAAGCCAAGAATTACGAGGGATTGAGGGGCTGTTTACTTACATAAACAGCCAAAGAAAATGACAATTTCAATCAGAAGATGTTTTTACCCGGGAGGAGCTATTCGCCAGTCCTATGACAAACTGCCCAACAAGTGACGGCATAGGAGCAAATCGATAAGAGCAAAAAAAAAAAACAACCAACGGCAGAAGCGTCTGGTTATATAACTGCTCGATCAGGGAACCAAAAACAACCGATAACAGCATAGAAACCACACCAACAAAGCTGGAAGCAAAATGAAAAAGCTCCACTAGCTTAGGGAAATGGGATGGACTCCCCCAATCCCGGCATCTTGTGCCACATTGAAGGTGAGATAATCAATCGAATAGCAGGAGTCCACCATGAAAAGTATACGTATCGGTTTCGATTTGGCCAAAAACGTCTTTGAAGTTTTTGCTGTCGATCACCAAGAAAAGCCTGTTGTACGGAAAACGATCAAGCGCGCCAAGGTATTAGAGTTTTTCGCTCAACAGGAGCCCTGTATTGTGGGCATGGAAAGTTGCGGAGGGGCACACTACTGGGCCAGAGAGCTTCAGAAGCTCGGACATGAAGTTCGCATGATGGCACCCCAGTTTGTAGCGCCGTATCGTAAAAGTGATAAGAACGATCGCAATGATGCTGAGGCGATCTGTGAAGCGGCTACCTTCATCTTCCCATCAGAGTTATAGGGTGCCTTGGCATAAAGGGAAAATCCCCTTTTCATTCTTTCCCAATGCTTTTCACTGACTAATAGCTTCTCCGGGTCATGTTCTAATGATTGATAAAACATCCAAACAAACTTTAGATAACGTTCAGCCCCTAGAAAACGAATTGCATACCAACTAGAACTATAAAGCTCACCCGTAACCGAATTTACACTGCATGATGAAGAATATTCTTCAATTTCTCCTGCCGTTAACGGCTTAAGCTTCCTAAGTTCCTCTTTAAAATTCAATGAACGCTCATCATAGAAGCGATAGAGGTGTTGAATCGCTCGCTGATCCGTTCTAACAGTATTAACCCGCTTTCCTGATTGGAACCTCTGCAAAGTATAAGAAGCCGCTAGCGGATCAACAAGACCGCCTACCATCACAATTGGTAAGGTGATACCACCTAGTTTTTCAAATCTAACATCCTCAATTTTGATCTCTGCCATCTAATGAAACACCCTGTTTATTAAACGATTCGATTAAGACAGCTTAGTATAAAATTAAGAAATTATTTGAAACGATCGGTTTATGAACGAATATTTTTACTTCGATTGAAGAATGAAACACTTCAATTTAGAACAAGAAAGGCAAGAAACAAAAAAGGCTCCTATGAACAGGAGCCTTTGGAAATCTATCAACAGCTATTGAAACAGTTTCTTATTTATTCACGGCATCTTTCAGAGCCTTACCTGGCTTGAAAGATGGTAGAGTCGCTGCAGAGATCTGGATTGGCTGACCAGTCTGTGGGTTACGACCAGTGCGTGCTGCACGCTCTTTAACACCAAAAGTACCAAAACCAACTAGTGCAACAGAGTCGCCTTTAGCTAGTGCGCCAGTGATTGCTTCTAGAGCGGCGTCTAGAGCGCGGCCAGCAGCTGCTTTTGGAAGATCTGCAGATGCAGCAATAGAATCGATAAGTTCTGATTTGTTCACGTTGTGCCCCTTAAAAGAGAGTATGTTTTGTTTGTTTTGTGTTATGAAATAACCGTAAACACTTTATACCAACTGTTTAAAACCAGTGTCAACATTAAAAACCCAGAAAATACGGTGTTTTCAGCGAGTTTCATAAAATTGACACTTAAGTCTAGTGTGCCGTTCTTGACCCAGTAGTTAATTTTTCACCTTTAGTCTCACTGGTTAGCTCTTCAACTTCGGCATCATCCAATGGAACAGGCTGCTCTACTAATGCAACTTCCAACACCTGATCAATCCATTTAACCGGCTTAATCTCTAAATCTGCCTTAATGTTATCTGGAATCTCTTTCAGATCTCGGCGGTTCTCTTCTGGAATAAGCACCGTTTTAATACCACCGCGGTGCGCAGCAAGTAGCTTCTCTTTGAGACCACCGATAGGAAGAACCTGACCTCGCAGAGTAATCTCACCCGTCATGGCCACATCTGAGCGAACAGGAATCCCTGTCAACGCTGAAACAAGAGTCGTACACATACCGATACCAGCACTGGGACCATCTTTTGGTGTTGCGCCTTCAGGAACGTGGATATGAATATCCTGTTTTTCATGGAAGTTGGGTGCGATGCCTAGAGACTGAGCGCGATTCCGAACGACCGTCAAAGCGGCTTGGATCGACTCTTTCATGACATCGCCTAATGAGCCTGTCAAAACCTGACGGCCTTTACCTGGAACTACTGCACTCTCAATGGTCAGAATATCACCACCGACTTGCGTCCAAGCCAACCCTGTTACTTGACCCACCTGATGCTCATCTTCTGCACGGCCAAAGTTAAACTTCTGAACCCCAAGGTAGTGCTCAAGGTTATCACTGTTCACAAGAACGGATTTAGCGGTTGATTCACCGAGCGCAATCTCTTTAACGACTTTACGAGCGACTTTAGCCACTTCTCGTTCAAGGCCACGCACACCCGCTTCACGGGTGTAGTATCGAATCATATCGATGATCGCTGAATCATCAATCTCCAACTCTTTCACCTTAAGGCCATTCTGTTTGATCTGTTTAGGGATCAAATAGCGACGTGCGATGTTCAGCTTTTCATCCTCTGTGTAACCCGGGATGCGAATAATCTCCATACGATCCAACAATGGACCCGGAATGTTCATCGAGTTAGAGGTACAGACAAACAACACTTCAGAGAGATCATAATCCACCTCTAGGTAGTGATCATTGAAGGTGCTGTTCTGCTCAGGGTCCAGCACTTCTAGTAGAGCAGATGCAGGGTCGCCACGCTGATCCATACCCATCTTATCGATCTCATCAAGAAGGAATAGCGGGTTTTTAACACCGACTTTGGCCATCTTCTGAACTAGCTTACCTGGCATAGAGCCAATGTAGGTTCGACGGTGACCACGAATCTCGGCTTCATCTCGCACACCACCCAGCGCCATACGGATGTATTCACGATTGGTCGCTCGGGCGATAGAACGCCCTAAAGAGGTTTTACCGACGCCAGGAGGTCCGACTAAACAGAGAATTGGACCACGCAGCTGACGTACACGCTTCTGTACCGCTAGGTACTCAAGAATACGCTCTTTGACCTCATCCAAGCCAAAGTGATCTTTATCCAATACTGCTGAAGCACGCTTCATATCCAGACGAACTTTAGAGCGTTTGCTCCAAGGAATCTGTAGCATCCAATCGATGTAGCCACGAACAACGGTCGCCTCAGCGCTCATTGGTGACATCATTTTTAGCTTATTGAACTCAGCTTTAGTTTTATCCAACGCTTCTTGCGGCATACCCGCTTCATCAATGCGTTTTTCTAGCTCGTCGAGCTCTCCACCGCCATTCTCATCCAGATCACCCAGCTCCTTCTGAATCGCTTTCATCTGCTCATTCAGATAGTACTCGCGCTGGCTCTTCTCCATCTGTTTCTTAACACGACCGCGAATGCGCTTTTCAACCTCGACTAGATCAATTTCAGACTCCATCAGTGACATCAAATGCTCTAAGCGAGCTTTCGCATCCAGCATTTCGAGAATGGACTGTTTTTGATCAAGCTTAAGCGACATATGAGCCGCGATCGTATCGGCCAAACGACTTGGCTCATCGATATTGTTCAACGAGGTCATCACCTCATTAGGGATCTTTTTGTTAACTTGGATGTACTTCTCGAACTGTTCTAGCGTCGAGCGCTTGTAGAGCTCGGCCTCAGACTGGGCAACCTCCTCCTCTTCAAGCACTTGAAGGTGAGCCGCATAGTGCTCCGCCTCTTCAAAGAAGTCACTAATAGAAGCTCGGTACTCACCTTCAACTAACACTTTTACAGTGCCGTCGGGAAGCTTAAGCATTTGCAGTATGGTCGCGACCGTACCTGTATGAAAAAGATGATCCATCTTAGGCTCATCTTCGGATGCACTGCGTTGTGCAACTAACAGAATCTGTTTATCACGCTGCATAGCCTCTTCCAGTGCTTGGATCGACTTTTCGCGCCCAACAAACAGAGGGATGACCATGTGAGGGTATACAACCACGTCTCGAAGCGGGAGAACCGGTAGTTCAATTTGAACACTGCTCTGATTATTTTCCATGATGCATACCTCTGTAGTGAATCTTTTACCGATCTTTAAACTGACTATAAGTCATTTATGGGGATCCGTTACGAAAATGCAAGCGAGGGACCCTACGAACAAGTCCATAATTTCTCAGCGCGATCTGAAACATTCAGATACAAGGCGGATTGCGCAATTAATGGCCGTCGTCCTTAATAAGCGATCCAACGCTGTAGATGGATGTTTCACGTCGCGCCCTACGGGGCTTACAAATTGAAAAACGCCTCTAATGAGGCGCTGTGTCTTGTAACTGATCAAGTTTATTTGTAGTAAGCCTGTTCACGCTGACTATGGTCTGTGACATCTCGAACGCCGACCAGACCAGGTACTTTTTCAATTAGCGTCGCCTCAACACCGTCTTTTAAGGTCATATCAACGGCACTACAACCCTGACAACCACCACCGAAACGAAGGATAGCGACAAGTCCAGCCTCCTCTTCAGAGACCTCTTCAAGCTTAACTTCACCACCATGTGAAGCTAAACCAGGGTTAACCTCTGAGTAGAGAATGTAGTTAATCTGCTCTTCTATTGGGCTGTCGGCAGACACCTTAGGCACTTTGGCATTCGGCGCTTTAATCGTTAACTGACCGCCCATACGATCAGTAGCATAGTCAATAAACGCTTCATCAAGGTAGGGAATGCTGTTCTTCTCAATGTAGAAGCGAACCTGTTCAAGCTGCATCACCTCGTCCTCATCATTGACCTCATCAGGACGGCAGTAAGCTAGACAAGTTTCCGCATAGGTTGTGCCCGGTTGTGTCACAAACAGACGGACCGCAATGCCTTCAACGTTCTGCTTCTCTAGAAGCTCGGCAAGGTAACCTTGTGCACCTTCTGTCACTTCAATATTTAACATCAAAACTCTCCAGTAGTCGTACCGATAATGCGCTATAGGATAGCGAGTTATTAATTCCGAGTAAAACACTCAATTATTTAAACGTAACGATTTTCTCTCTCACTTGTTACAATTTGCTCATCCACCGGAGAGCACTCATGCTAGAGCACAGTCTGTTTACATCTTTCTTTCTTATTTTTACCGGCGCAGCGGTGCTAGCATCTGTAGCACTGTTTACACGCCAGCCCTTGCTTGTTGCTTATATTGTGCTTGGGGCACTGCTCGGACCTTACGGTCTTGAACTGGTCTCCGATACTAATCTACTCAGCGATATCGCTCATATCGGCATTATCTTTCTGCTGTTCTTACTGGGTTTGGATATGCAGCCTGCCCATCTGATCCATATGCTCAAGAAGGCAACACTGGTGGCGATTGCCAGTTCGGCACTGTTCTTAGGCTTAGGTTTTAGCGTGGGTAGCCTGTTTGGATTCAGTCAGGCTGAGTCAGTTATCATCGGTGCTGCAGTGATGTTCTCCAGCACGATCATAGGGATTAAGCTGCTACCCACGACCGTCCTACACCACAAACACACCGGAGAACTGGTCGTCGGTCTTCTACTGTTGCAGGACGTGATCGCCATTATTGTCCTGTTGATACTCAACTCGGGAGGTGACAGCGATCCGATGAGCAGTTTCGTCAAATCGGCCATCGCACTACCGGCATTGGGTATTTTTGCATGGGCAGGCGTTCGCTATGTCATTTTGCCCTTACTGATGAAGTTTGACCGTTTTCATGAATACATTTTCTTAGTGGCGATTGGCTGGTGTCTTGGCATGGCTGAGGCGGCAAAACTGGGTGGCCTTTCGGCCGAAATGGGTGCCTTTATCGCGGGCATTGCTCTGGCAACCAGCCCAATTTCGCAATACATCGCAACCAATCTAAAACCGTTGCGCGATTTTTTCCTGATTCTATTTTTCTTCTCAGTCGGCGCCAGCTTCAATTTAAATTTAATTGGATTAATCATAGTACCTGCGCTGATCTTAACCATCGCCGTTCTGCTATTAAAACCGGTTATTTTCCGACTGCTTTTAGGTCGAATCAGTGAATCACCTTCAACAGGCTGGGAGATAGGCTTTCGTTTGGGACAAATCTCTGAGTTTTCGTTACTGATCGCTTATCTCGCGTTTGCATCCGGTTTAATTGGCACTGAAGCGTCCCACGTTATTCAAGCCACCGCGATTTTGAGCTTCCTGTTGTCGACCTACATTGTCATATTTAACTACCCTTCACCGATCGCAGTTAAAGATTCGCTTAGAAAAGATTAACTGGCCTAAAAGCCGACATTTAAGAGTACTAAGTTCCCATGCGCAGACGCACCGTTAGATATGGAGGCCCTAAAAAGGCCCCTGCAAAAGCCACTCGTTCCCTGCCAGAGAGTATTCAGATTGAATCTCTCTCTTTGGAAGGTCGCGGAGTCGCAAGAGTCGACGGCAAGGCACTGTTTATCCAGGGAGCACTACCAGGTGAAACGGTCAGTGCTACTTTGACTAAAGCAGGTAAGCGCTTTGATGAGGCGGTTGTAACTGAGATTCAAACGGGTTCAGATGCCCGCATCCAACCTAGCTGTGATTATGCTGGTGAGTGCGGCGGCTGTGATCTTCAGCATTTAGACCCTGAGCGTGCAGTAGAATTGAAGCGTGACCATATACTCACCACACTTAAGCGTCAATCCAATCTTGAGCCACAGATCACTGAGCCCCCTATCGTCTCGGAACAAAAACTCAACTACCGCCGCTCCGCTCGTGTCGGTATTAATCAACGTGAGAGTGGTGAGTTAATCATCGGTTTTAGGCGTTCTGAATCTAATAAGCTAATAGATATACCTAGCTGTCCCGTCCTGACCGATCGGTGTAACCGTTTTTTAGTTGCACTGCGCGAACGCCTGGATGGACTGGATAAACTTAAGACATTAACGCACCTCTCTTTGAGCGATGGCGACAACTTACTGGCGGTTGAGATCCGTGCTAAAAAGCGCCCATCAGACGAGATTATAGGTGCCCTAACCTCACTAGCCGTCACTGAGGGCATCAACTTACGAGTCAGTTTTAATGATCAAACCCTGACTCTGAATAGCATTGAAGAACCGGAGTTCATTAATCGACAGCGTGATATCCGATATCAGTTTGATACCAATGACTTTATACAGGTGAATGCTTCTGTCAACGAAGCTCTTGTAGAGTGCGCAATTGAGTGGCTAAAGCCTAAACAAGAGGATCGTCTTCTCGATCTATTCTCAGGGCTCGGTAACTTTAGCCTGCCTTTGGCAAAACTAACCAAAGAGGTGGTGGCAGTAGAGGGTGTTTCAGCTATGGTCAAACGTTCACAAGCCAATGCAGCACTCAATGCGATCGACAACTTAACATCCATCAAATCAGATCTTAGCAACGTCAATACAGAGACAGCTTGGTTGAATAGCCAGTACGATCTTATTCTTCTTGATCCGCCAAGAAGTGGTGCAGCTGACCTGATTCCTCACCTGCAAAATCTTGGAGCAAGAGCCATACTCTACATCGCATGTGACCCAATGTCGCTGGTGCGCGACAGTAAAACACTGTCTGATATTGGCTTTTCAATGACGCGATTCACAGTCGCTGATATGTTCCCGCAGACTCATCACGTCGAATCAATTGCACTGTTTGAGCCGACACCATGATCCAGTGTCACTATGAAGATCAGGATATGCTGATCTTAGAAAAACCGGCTGAAATGCTCTCTGTTCCTGGACGAGGAGAGGATAAGCAAGACTGCTTATGGAGTCGTGCCGTTGAACAGTGGCCTGATGCGTTGATCGTTCATCGTCTCGACTGTTCAACGTCAGGGCTGATGGTGCTTGCTCGCTCAAAAATGACTCATCGCGAGCTCAGCATACAGTTTCAAAATCGTATTCCATTCAAACGATACGCCGCCCTAGTCAGCGGCGAAATGAGTCAAGCTGATGGCTGGGTTGAACAACCCCTTCGTTGTGACTGGGATCGCCGTCCCCTTCAGATCATTGATCACGAACAGGGAAAGCATGCGCTCACCTTCTACCGTAACCGAGGCCTGGAGCTAATCAATGGGCACACAGCCACTCGATTATCACTCTACCCGATTACTGGGCGTTCCCATCAGCTTAGAGTCCACTGCCAATACCTGGGTCAGCCAATATTAGGCGACAACCTATATGCTGAAGGGGAAGCGTTGACCTGTTCAGATAGACTGATGCTCCACGCTGACCTACTTGAGCTTCACCACCCTATTTCTGGAGAACGCCTGAGCTTTTCATCCCCCGCTCCCTTCTAAAGACAAAAAAGCCGGCATATTAAGCCGGCTTCTTGATGCGTTTTGATTGGAATTAAAAAGTAATTCCAAGACGGCGACCCACCTCTTCATAGGCTTCGATGACACCACCCAGCCCCTGACGGAAGCGGTCTTTATCCATCTTTTCACGGGTCTCTTTATCCCACAGACGACAGCCATCTGGAGAGAACTCATCACCTAATAACACTTCACCATTGAAGACGCCAAACTCAAGTTTGTAATCCACCAGTAACATACCAGCATCATCAAACATCTTCTTCAACACATCGTTAACTTTGAAGGTCAGTTCTTTTGCTGTGGCTAGATGAGCAGGCTCAGCCCAACCAAAGGTCTCAACAAGAGACTCATTGACCATCGGGTCACCCAACGCGTCGTTCTTAAGAAATAGTTCAAAGGTCGGCGGATTCAGCTCCAGCCCCTCTTCGACGCCGATACGGCGACAAAGCGAACCCGCTGAGATATTACGAACAACACACTCAACAGGCATCATGTCGAGTCGTTTTACCACAGATTCGTTATCAGACTGCAGCTCAACGAAATGAGTAGGTATACCCGCATTCGCAAGAGCCGTCATAATAAAAGCGTTGAACTTATTATTGACCATACCTTTACGATCAAGCTGTTCCATCTTTTTGCCATCAAACGCCGAGGTATCGTCTCTGAACTCCATGATCATTAGATCTGGGTTATCAGTCGTAAATACCGATTTCGCTTTACCGGCATATAGCTCTTCACGCTTTTCCATTCAAAACTCCAAAGCAGCTGCATCTATTGCAACTTATAATCAAAGAGGCAGATTATCCTTAATCAACCATAGAAGCTGTTCAGCACCACCCGCGTCAGCAGGCTTACCTTTATCATCATTGACCGTCAACAAAACACCAGTACGAGCACGATTGAAGCTCAACTGAAAACGTTTAATCAACTCAAGTTCACCAGTCGCATCGTTTAGGCGCTTCTGGTTATCTTGCCCAAAGACATAAACGACTCGACCGCCCATCCAAACTTTAAAGCCTTCCATTGCCTGAAGCTCTTCCTGAGTTGCTTGCGCACCAGCGACAATCGCATTGGGGTCTGAACTATAAACCACATCAGAGGGCTGCTCATCAGTTGCTTTGCCTGACAGCAGTTCGGTGTCCAGAGTGATAGGGCCCATCTCGTTGGAACGGAGCCACTCCAAGAAACCTTTAGGTTTCTCTTCTGCTACAGTCTGTTTAAAGGTTAGATAGATGATACCCTCGTCTCGATCGCGAGTACCTACGTCGACGCCGGCACTATCAAGAGCTTTATTCACAAGTTCCCAAGCCTGATCACCACTGGTTTTAACATTCAACAAGGGACGGTTACGTGAGTCACGCCCCATAGTCGCCGTTAAACGGTCGGCAGTTTGGAACTGAGATAGAGTAGGCGCGGTAGAAGCAACATCCCCCTTACCCAGGTAGTTCAACATAGCAAACATGATCTCATTAGAGTACGCCAACTCAGTCGCATCACTGCTCCAATCAAGTTCACTCTTATCAGCACTCAATGCAATCTGAGCATGCTCCATGCTGATGGCTGTTCTCTCGGTGTTATCAGGGTCAGGACGCAAACGCACTCGCAGTTTGTTGAGTGAGGGCTCATTTGCTTCAGAGTTAAACTTAACGGTATTCAATAGACGCTGAAAGTAGTTAAGATCCTCGCCTGCAACCTCTATCCACTCAGATTCCATCACGCCCGTTTTTGGGTCTGCAATGGCCAGGTTGATGTTGGCATCCTGCCAGAATGGCTTTAGTTCAACCCACACCTGGTCAATCAGCTCATCGACCAGAATGACACGCTCACCTTCAAGTGGTCGAATCGATGCACGATCATTGCCATCAACGGCAAAAAAGAACTCTGGGCGAGGCGCTTCTGGAACCAGTTCGTTTGATACGGCTTCTGATTCATTTATCTCAGGAACCTGAAGTAGATCTTCAGTGCTCTTGGCATTGATACCCTCAGGGATGACAAGACGTTTACCCGGCTGTGCAAGAGCGTACTCTTGACCGCGATCACGGATAACACCCTTCTCGCCGTATATCGGGTTCGACTTGATTGCATCCTGCATCGTACAACCCGATACAACCAACGTTCCACACAGCATCCAAAAGCGAGCGTTCATAGTAGGGACCTTAAATCAAACCTGTCTGTTTCAGCGCAGCAACAACCGTTGGGCGATTCTCTTCAGATAGCGGCGTCAAAGGCAGACGAATCCCCTGACCAATCAAACCCATCTCATACATGGCCCATTTCACTGGAATAGGGTTGGATTCAACAAATAGATCTTTATGCAGCGGCATCAGCTTCTGCTGTAGTGCTCGAGCTTCGTCGAACTTTTTATCCAAGCCGAGCTGGCATAACTCGGCCATCGCCTTAGGCGCTGCGTTAGCGGTAACAGAGATATTCCCGTGACCGCCAGCAAGAATGAGCTCGATCGCGGTGGCATCATCGCCTGAGTAGATTGCGAAGTCGGCTGGTGCGTTATCGATCAGGTATTGAGCACGCTCGATATCACCGGTCGCCTCTTTGATTCCGACGATATTTTTCACCTCAGCCAGACGAAGCGTTGTCTCTGGCAACATATCACAGGCCGTACGACCGGGAACATTGTAGAGAATCTGAGGAATATCAACGGCTTCAGCGACCGCTTTGTAGTGTTGGTAGAGACCTTCTTGAGTCGGTTTGTTGTAGTAAGGGGTCACCAAAAGACAGGCATCAGCACCCGCCTCTTTGGCACCGCGAGTCATCTCAATCGCTTCACGAGTAGAGTTAGCGCCTGTACCGGCAATGACCGGCATTTTGCCTTTACAACGTTCAACAACGCGAGCCACCACCTCTAGGTGCTCATCATAATCCAGTGTCGCAGACTCTCCAGAGGTGCCTACAGCAACAATTGAGGCTGTGCCCTGTTCGATGTGCATATCGACAATGCGATCTAAAGCCTGCCAATCAATATCACCGTTATTGTGCATCGGTGTTACCAGCGCAACGAGGCTGCCAAGAATCATATATTTCACCTTATTATGGCTCGGTTGCTGATCTCTAAGGAGTTATCCTTTTAATGATCAGCAAGAATACTATTTAGCCAACCATTTTAAACGATTTCCGGGTAACATTCGTAGAGGCACAGTAACTTTTTATTGCATTACTAGGAGATAAAGATGGTTGAAGTCGGTCAAACAGCTCCGGACTTTGAAGCAAAAGACCAGAATGGAGAGACAATCACGCTAAGCCAGTACAAGGGTAAAAAGGTTGTTCTCTACTTTTACCCGCGTGACAACACACCTGGCTGCACCGCTCAAGCTTGTGACCTACGAGATAATATTGAGCGATTGGCGGACAATGGCTATCAAGTGATCGGGGTGAGCACAGATTCAGAGGCCAAGCATCGTAACTTCATCGAAAAGTATGATCTTCCCTTTCCACTTATTGCCGATACAGACAATGCCGTTCATGAACTCTACGGAACCTGGCAGCTGAAAAAGAACTACGGCAAAGAGTACATGGGCACGGTCAGAACCACCTTCATCATCGATGAGCAGGGCAAGGTTTCTGATGTGATTGCCAAAGTCAAAACCAAAGAGCACACCGCTCAAATATTGGGCGAGTAGCCGATACAACAAGGGGTGGCTCAGCACCCCTTCTTTTTTAACATCGACGGTTCAACTCACCCTGCATCAGGTGGAGGCAGTTCATCCGCTGTAGGCCAAGCTGAAACAATCGACTTAACCAGAGTCGCTAGCGGGATAGCAAAGAACACACCCCAGAACCCCCATAGCGTTCCAAACACCAATACAGCGACAATAATAGAGACCGGGTGCAAATTAACCGCTTCGGAAAAGAGCAAGGGCACGATCACGTTACCATCGATCGCCTGAATGATCGTATAGGCAAGCATCAGGTAGAGAAACTGATCGCTCCAACCCCATTGAAAGAAGGCGATCAGCGCCACTGGAACGGTCACCACCGCAGCACCAATATAAGGAATCAACACCGACAGACCAACCAACAAACCGAGTAGCGCGGCATAGTTAATACCCAGCAGTGCAAAAGAGATAAAGGTTGCGACACCAACAATTAAAATCTCAATCGCCTTACCGCGGATATAGTTAGCCAACTGAGAGTCCATCTCGTTCCAGACCTGATCCATCATCTCCCGCTTCTTAGGCAGAAATGCGGTCCAACCAGCGATCAAACGATCACCGTCCAACAGGAAGAAGAGCACCAGAAAAGGCACCAAAACGAAGTAGATCAGCGCGGTTAACACACCCGTTAGAGAGCTTAACGAGAAGCTAAGTAGCCACTGCCCTAACTGACTCAGCTCAGCGGCAGCGGTGCCGATAAGGTTGCGAATCTGTTCAGCAGAGACCAATTCAGGGTAGTTCTGAGGGAGCAGCATCAATACCTGCTGCAGCTTGGTCACCATGCCGGGCAGCTCATTGAACAGGTTCACCAACTGCGTCCAAACAGCAGGGAGAATGAACAGGAACATTGCTACAACAAAACCGGTAAAGGCGATAAACATCGTTGCAACGGCACTTTTGTGACCCAAGCCAATGCTTTTCAATCGATTGACACCGCCCTGCATCATGAAAGCAAGAATGAGCCCTGCAAAGACCGGAATCAGCGCACCACCTAAGTGCCAAATCACCAAACCAGAGACAAACAGCAGTAAAAACAGCAACAGTGCCTCCTCATTTGAGAAGTAACGTTGTACCCATTTACTAAAAATCTTTTGCATCGCTCAATTAACCTCTGCGAAGAAGGTGAATATAGGTTTGGTTGTTCTCTGTCGTAGAGATCAACTCATGATTCGACAGATCAGCATAAGCTTTAAAGTCACGTACAGAACCCGCATCCGTCGCAATCAACTCAAGGACCTGCCCCACTTCAAGGGTGTTCAGCGCCTGCTTGGCTTTCAATAACGGCAGCGGACAAGCTAAACCGGTCGCGTCGACTCTTTTATCAATGTGAATCTCTGTCATACTAAAGTCAGTGTAAAAAGCGAATCTATCGGCGCAATGTAACTGATATACAGAACAAAGGCTATGCTACCTCTGATGCGAACCCCTTTAATCATTCTACTATCCAGCCTTATCTGCTTTAACGTGCAAGGCTCAGAGAACCTGCCCTCCCTAGCAGGCAGCACCAACTCGAGCTATCAGCTTGAGCAAGAACGAGCACTTGGCCAAGCCTGGATGCGCATGATGAAAGCCCAAGCCCAGCTTCTGGACGATCCGATTGTCGAGAGCTATCTCAAGGATCGACTGTGGTACCTATCACCCTTTTCTGAGCTACAAGATAAGCGGTTAGATCTCCTGGTCATCGACCAACAGGAGGTTAATGCCTTTGCCGCACCGGGTGGCATCATTGGTATCAATGCGGGACTGCTATTAGCAACAGAGACAGAAGATCAATTAATGTCGGTGATCGCTCACGAGTTTGCCCACTTAAGTCAGCGTCACTTTGCACAACAACAGGCGGCCAGCGAGCAGCGACAACCACTGGTATTAGCAGGCATCGTCGGCAGTATTTTACTCTCCAGCATCAATCCCAACGCAGGAGCGGCCGCACTTCAAGGCACTATTGGTGCTTCAGAAAATGCGCGACTTAGTTTCAGTAGACAAAATGAGCTCGATGCAGACCAAGCAGGTATGCGCACGCTGGTTGCCGCAGGGTATGACCCTCAAGCGATGCCACAGATGTTTGCACAGCTAGCGCAAGCCAATCGTTTTTCGGGCAGCGCTGTACCCGAGTTTTTACGAACCCACCCAGTGACTGAATCGAGAATCGCTGATTCCACTAACCGTGCCATGAATTTACCGAGCGCAAGCACAGAGAATCGTGACCACCAAAACTTTATGATTGCCAAATCGAGAGTGGCTGTTAAGTATGGCGCTGAAAATCAGCTACTTAACAACTCAGAATTAGATGAGTCAGCCAAGCATTTTACTCACTACTTAAAAGCGCTCTCTGTGAATAACAACGAGGAAGCGCAAAACCACTGGGAGGCACTCTCCAAAAGCTGGCAACAACACCCTTGGGTGCAACTCAGTCGTTTAACTCAACTCTCTCTCAGCGGGCAAGCGACTGGACAGTTAATGGATGAGCTAACGGACCTCTACCCTAATGACCTTGCCGTGCAAGCGGCACTGGCCAAGACCTATAGAGAGCAGGGAAACGTCTCACAAGCGATCAGCCTCTACAGAAAACTGCTTAGAGATCACCCCAACAATACACTGTTTTTATACCATCTCGCCGAGCTCTATGGCTTGATCAATGATATAGAGCAGCTTCACCGTACCCGAATTGAGTTCTTTTTTCAGCGAGCTGAGTTTGATCTAGCGCTCAGGCAGGTAGAGTTTGCCCGCAGGGATGCTAGGAACAATAGAGTTCAACTGGGTTGGCTCGAACAGAGGGAGAGAGAGATTCGATCAGACCAACTGAGGTTTGATGAACTGTTTAAATAAAGATTGAAGTGAGCAACTGAGAAAGTCACTCACTCAATTAGAGATTAGCGGGCTTGAAAGCTCAACATTCTCTCAAGTGGGCGAAGCGCACGTTGACGAAGTTCTGGATCGACAAAGACCTCTTCACGGCCATGACGCAGTCCATTCAAAATATTTTGAAGGCCGTTCATTGCCATCCAGGGACAGTGAGCACAGCTTCGACAGGTTGCACCAGAACCACCAGTGGGCGCTTCGATAAAGGTTTTGCCTGGAGCAGCCTGCTGCATCTTAAAGAAGATGCCTCGATCGGTTGCTACGATGAACGTATCGTTTGGTAGATCATGAGCCGCTTTAATTAGCTGACTGGTGGAGCCTACTGCATCGGCAAGCTCAACAACAGAGGCGGGCGATTCTGGGTGAACAAGCACCGCAGCGTCCGGGTAGACCGCTTTAAGATCCAACAACCCTTTCGCTTTAAACTCTTCGTGAACAATACACGAGCCATCCCACAACAGCATCTCAGCGCCCGTTTGATTCTCGATGTAACTGCCTAGGTGCTTATCAGGACCCCAGATGATCTTTTTATCCTGATCAACCAGATGTTCAACGACTTGCAGTGCGATACTCGATGTCACCACCCAGTCCGCTCTCGCCTTCACTTCGGCAGAGGTGTTCGCATAAACGACTACTTCATGATCAGGATGTGCATCACAAAACGCACTAAAGTCATCGATAGGACAACCGATATCAAGTGAACAGGTTGCCTCCAAAGTAGGCATCAAGATGCGCTTATCCGGGCTAAGAATCTTAGACGTCTCACCCATAAACTTAACGCCAGCAACCACTAAAGTGGATGCAGAATGATTTGCACCAAAGCGCGCCATCTCAAGCGAGTCAGCGACACAACCACCGGTCTTTTCGGCCAGTGCTTGAACCAGAGGATCCGTGTAATAGTGAGCAACCAGGCATGCATCGCGCTCTTTCAGCTCAACCGCTATCTGCTCTTCAAGATCAGCGACTTGAGCAGGCGTGAGATCACTTGGCAGATGCTCTTGAGCAAAATGCTCTTGCACCATAATGCGTTGATCAAGATCTGCTTTTGTTTGCATAGCAACCTCAAAAAGTGACGTTTCAAGCGACGTCGTAACGAGTCAATTAGTTAAGAGTTAAACTGAGATATAACGTGTCGGATCGGGAACACCCGCATCATCAAAGCCTTTCGCTCGCAAGCGGCAACTGTCACAGCGACCGCAAGCCCTGCCATCATCGTCTGACTGATAGCAGGAGACAGTCAAAGCGTAGTCCAGACCCAAGCGATGACCGGCTTGAATGATCTCTGCTTTGGTAAGATCGATCAAAGGGGTCTCAATTTTGAATGGCTCACCCGTGATGCCGTTTCTAGTCGCTAGATTTGCCATCTCTTCGTAGGCTTTAATGAACTCTGGACGACAATCAGGGTAGCCCGAATAGTCCACGGCATTAACACCTATAAAGATCGCATCGGCATGCAATACTTCCGCCCAGGCCAACGCCATGGAGAGAAAAATCGTATTACGAGCTGGCACATAGGTGATAGGCACACCTTCGGTTTCACCCTCAGGCACCTCAATCGAACTATCGGTCAGGGCAGAGCCACCGAACTGAGCAAGATCAAGCGAGAAGACACGATGCTCTTTTGCACCAACAGAGGCGCAAACCGCCTTGGCCGCATTCAGTTCAGTCAAAGCGCGCTGCCCATAGTCAAAGCTTAGCGCGTAACACTCATAACCTTGATCAGCAGCAATCGCCAATACCGTAGCAGAGTCAAGGCCGCCTGATAGCAGGACGACCGCACGTTTCATCTTTTGATTCATAGTTATGAGCGAGGCTTGTAGTTACGAGCTAGGCCAGCAGCAGAGCTTTTAGGATACTCATCAATCAGCTGTTTAAAACTGCTCTGTTGCGCTGCAGAATCACCCAAACGATCCTGCACAACACCCAGTTTATAAAGTGCATCTGGGCGCTTGCGATGGCCAACAAACTGAGAAACCACCGTTTCAAATGCGGCTTTAGCTGAATCTAGTTGCTGTTGAGCAAGCTTCACTTCGCCAATCCAGTAGTAGGCATTCGCTAGGTTATCACTGCTAGGATAGGTCTGAATAAACTGTTCAAAGGCTTGAACTGACTCATCAAACTTACGTTCACGAACCAGTGTAAACGCCTGCTGGTAAGCCACTCGATCACTGACTGTAGGTTCAGCAGGGGCTACAGGTGCTTCCGCCTCAACAGGAGAACCAGCGACGGTCGTCTCAACTGGCTGTGTCGCAGCAGCGCTACTTGATACGGGTGCATTTGTTTCGGAAGCAGCCCGATTCTCACCAAGAGCCACACTTGGAGACGCTGTCTCAACAACAGGGTTAGTAGTAACTGGGTCAGCAGCAACAGGAGCCGGCGCAGCAAGCGGGTCAGCTTGTTGAAGCACTAAAGAGCTTAGGCGGCGATCCATATCACGGTAACGATCCAACTGCTCTTTTTCGAGCTTTTGTAAACGATACTGCTGTGTCTCAATCTCACCACGCAACTGGCGAACCTCAGCCTGCAGCTGCTGCAGAAGAAGAACCAATTCGCTGTTAGCTGATTGAGAATGTTGTGCTGCAGAAACAGAACTGCTGGCAATAGTGCCAGCAGTCAGTAGAGCAATCAGTAGACGCAATTTCATTAGCGGCTAGTGTAGCTCAGTTCTACACGACGGTTTAGCGCCCACTCAGCTTCAGTGTGGCCAAGCATAGCTGGCTTCTCTTCACCGTAAGAGATAGTTTCGATCTGGTTGCTACCAGCACCGTTAACCATCAGAAGACGAGCAACGGCGTTAGCACGCTGTTCACCCAGTGCAATGTTGTACTCACGAGTACCACGCTCATCAGCGTGACCTTCTAGACGAACAGTTGCACCTGGGTTGTTCGATAGATACTTAGCATGCGCTTCAAGATCAGAGAAACCTTCTTGTTTAACAACAGCCTGATCGAAGTCGAAGTAGAAAACGGTGCGCAGTTTAGCAACTTCAGCAAAAGAGCCAGCAGTCACATTGCTGCCATCAGCGCCTTGAGTGGTTGCTGCATTATTGGTAGCTGCACCATCTGCACCGCCATCCGTTGTTGTGCTAGTTGAACTACAACCTGCAACAAGCGCTACGGCTGCTGCAAGTGCTGCTACTCGAGTCATTGCGATTGCGCGCATCGTCAATCTCCTAAAATAAATTTTTATTGGTCCTATTGGATAGTGCTTAAACTATAGGCTGAGCTAAAGGATTTCAAGCGACTACCTAAAAAAACTTAAGAAACCTGCTCAATCCCGACCAGAGTCCAGTTTCCAGAGTCTAAATCCGCATCTCGACTGAGGTGCCATGCTTCTGCAAACGGTGTAGTGGTGGCCGAACCGTTTTCACGAATTTCACCTTCAAAATAGAGGCTTACAATGTGTTCACCCAACAGCGTTTGGAAGTTAGCCAACTCAACATCAACTGACAAAACCTCAGTTACTTGGTTTTCTGGTAACACCATTCGATTGGTTTTAAGCGACTGCAATAGCTCTGGTGAGGTGTAAGAAGAGATCTCCTGCCAATCTTGACGATCCCATGCACTCTGCAAATTTTTGAAGTGATCCTTAGCGCCGGCCAGGAAAGCGTCTTCATCAAACCACTCAGGCGTATCAATCTTAGCGAACGTCGCGCTCATACCTGAAGCGTTTGAAGCACCACCCAATCCCTGTTCAGCATTTCTAGCCATGGGTACTTCATTCGGGGCGTAACCTCCCTGAGAGGCGCCAGCATAAGCAGCCCTTCTTTGCGACCCGAACAGTTTAAACAGCATAAAGATGACCAGACCAATCAACAGCATATCCATCAGCTGGATACCCTCAAAGGCACCACCGAAAAAGAGAGCTCCCAGAATACCGCCGGCCAATAGTCCACCCATTAAACCACCCATACCCGCTTTACCGCCTGCCGTTGAGGTCGGTGCCGTTTTTGATCCGGTTTGAGAAGGGGCAACCTGTTTGGTCGGAGCCGGAGCCGCCTTCTTAGGCATGGAGTAGCTTTTGCCCAAGCTAAAACCGCCACCAAAACGTTTAGCCTCCGCTTGATGGGGAATAGCTGCCACCAAACAAAATGCAAACAGGAGCGTAAAGAGTTGTTTCATTATTTTATAAACCTCAGATCAATTAACGGTTTTAGTACGGTTTTGTCGAATACCTGCTATCACTCGTCTTACGACGGCCAACCAGATGCCGAGCACAATGAGGGCAATTCCGATTAAATGGAAGCTGTGCATAGTCTCATTCAACACCAAGATAGACAAGAGGGTACCGAATACCGGAATCAGATAGATAAACAGCCCAGCGGTCGACGCGCCCAACTGCGCCACACCACGATTCCAGAAAGAGTAAGAGAGTATCGAGGGAAAGATAGCAATATAGACCACAACCGCCCAGACCGGCGTCTCGAGAGTCGGCACGACAAAGCCACCCTGCTCAAACAGTGCGAATGGGAAGATCACAAGCAAACCAATCAAAACCGACAGCCCGAAAAAGGTGAACGGCTCTAGCTCTTTAGGTTTGAACTTTAAGGTGATCGAATAGAGAGCCCAAGTCACAATCGCAGCCAATATCCAGACATCCCCTGGGTTAAGGTGCAGTGAGGCAATTCGCTGTAACTCACCTTGGGTAATCAGTACAAGAACTCCCATTAGTGAAGCCGCTATCCCTAACCACTGCAGCCCGCCCACAGACTCTTTGAAAAAGAGTCGGTTCAAGAGCAAAATTAGAACGGGAATAATTGCATGCATCAAGGTCGTGTTAGTAGCGGTGGTCGTCTCAACCCCCAAATAGATGAAAGTATTGAAACACCCCACACTGGTGAGTGATAACCAAAAGAGCAGTGGAAAATGCGCTTTTATAATCGGCCACTGTCGAATCGCTTTGGGCAGCCAGAAAGGCAATAGGATCAAAAAGGCGAGTCCCCAGCGTAAAAATGCCATCAATAGTGGGTCGGCAATATCAGCCACTCCTTTAGCCGCGACATGATTACCCGCCCAAAATAGTGGCGTTAAGATCAACAATAGATAGGCGATCAACGTGCATTTCCTTTAGCAAAATAACTCAACAGACCGTAATGCGGCTCTTCACCTGTCACAACGTAATTGAGAGTACGAGCGTTCTCAAACAACCAGCGCTGTTGAGACAGGTCCGCCCCTCTCCCGGCAAACAGGATCTGATCTCCCAACTGCAGCTCAGTCAGCTCACCCGGCTCGATCATAAATTGACCACCACGCTTCACCAGCAGAGCCAAACATTTCAGCTCCTTTGCTCGATCTGCTGGGGATTTGAGTAGTGATCGTAACGTCAGGATCTGACCAGATTCTATCCACTCTTTTACAGCAGGCGTCTCATCGCCCAGTGTAAAGGCTTGAATGCGAACCTGGCCATCACCTACCAAGCGATTGAGGCGCTGAATAAGCTCTCTGGCATCCACTTCATCAAGCGCCATCGATTGGTCTAAAAACTCAGCTAGCAAGGGTGTACGGAGATGAGCCAGAATGCGACTGGCAATGGTACGTCCTGGGTTCATGACAAAATCGGCTTTAAGTCGCTCAAAAATTAACTCATTAGAGTCCAAGTTTTGGCGAACAACCGTCTGCAACCTAGGATTTAATTCGCGAGCGGTCATGATAATCGACAGATTATCCGCATCATTACCGGTACCGGCAATAATACCCACCGCCCCTTCAACACCCGCTTGAATCAGGGTAGACGCCTCAGTACCTATACCGACAATCGATGTGGGCTCATCACCTCTGAAGCTATCCATATGAGGATCCACTAACGTAATTTCTGTCCCCTCAGCACGCATTGAGCCAGCTAACGCGCGACCAAAGCGACCATAGCCACATAAAATCCATCGACCCGATTGATGCTTATAGGTTGATGCGATTGAGCGGTGCTCAGAGTAAATTAGCCAATCAACGATCAGGTGCTTTTGCGGGCTGTGGGCCGCTAGGCCAAGGTACTCGGCAAACTGCTTAAAGGGGTCAACTACCAGATCGGTGCCAAAGGAGTAGAGGTTGGCAGTGGTCGTATCATTTTCGCTGCGGCTCACCACAATGCGTTTCGGATAGAGCAGCTTGCTGGCAATCGAGACCGACAGATTGACGTTATCATCATTGGTCAGGGCCAACACACCCAGACAACTTGAGTTCTGCAAACCGGCCAGATCGAGATTTTCTGGCAGTGAAGCATCGGCACATAGACCCACCACCGGCAGTGAATACTGTTCAAGTTCTAAAGCATCAATTCGGCTCTGATCGATATCGATGACCACTGACTTGATACCCTGTTGCTCTAGTCCAGCCACCACATCTCGGCCCGTTGTGCCAAAGCCACAAATTAGATAGAAGGGCTCTCGAATCGATCGAACTTGATGAGCAAAACGGCGAGTGCGCAACAGACGCGAGAATCCTTGATCTTGCAGCACACTCAACATGGCACCGATGGCATAGAGCCAAGCAATGACGGTTGCGTAGATGCAGACCAGGGTCCACATCCGCTGAGCACTGGTGAATGGGTAAGGAATCTCACCAAAACCGATGGTGGAACCCATAAACGAGACAAAGTAGAAGGCGTGGAAGAAATCCATACGCCAAGGCTGACCCTGATCATCAAGCCCAGGTATTAAAACAAACCCAAGCACAGAGACGGCGTAAACGCCGATTAGAACGCTCAGGGGCAGTCTTAGCCGCCTAAGTAGAATATAAAGCAGTGTATTCATCGACGAATCGACGCACTCTCAACCACTAGCAGAACCACCGACACAACATTCGCCACCAGTGCACCAGCAGCAAGCGACACAATACTCGCCATCGTCCCATCCGTCATTCCCAGTGACGAGATCTGCTCGGCATACGCCCAGACCACCGCAGCTGCAATCAATTGCAAATCGGCAACCAAACTGGTCGCCAGCAACAGTGCTCCAAGGTGGCTGCGGTCACCAAACTTCAACACCGTACAAATTAAACTAACTACCAGGGCCAAAAAGAGCTCAAACACTTCATGATGTGCAGGATTATCGATATCCCCAAGAACAAAGCCGACATTCAGCGTCAGGGCTAAGATGATAAAGAATCCAAATACAACCTTTTCACGGTTCATCAACAAGCGCTCCCAATAATCCAGTTAGTCAGCTTAAAACGTATTTCTGTTCAACATCTTAACGACGTTTAAGTTAGGCTTAATATTAATGACTGAAGCTAACACTTATCGTGACTGTTTATCTAGGGGGTATTTCACATCGTGATCAAGAAATCGATCGTTTCTCTTCTATTTCTCGTTTTTTTATCACTGTCGTCGATCGTTGGTGCCGACGTAATCAAAAGCCTCAACGACACTCGTGAGTATCGAATTCTTGAGCTGGACAATCAGTTAAGAGCATTGCTGATCTCGGATATGCAGAGCGACAAAGGAGCCGCCTCCTTGAATGTACAAGTAGGTAGTAGCGCCAACCCACCGGAGCGTGCAGGACTGGCCCATTTCCTAGAGCACATGCTCTTTTTAGGCACCGAAAAATACCCAGAGGCGGACGCCTATCAAGCGTTCATTAACTCTAATGGCGGCAGCCACAACGCCTTCACCGCCTACGATGATACGAACTACTTTTTTGATGTCCGAGCAGAGGCGTTCCCAGAAGCGCTCGATCGTTTCGCTCAATTTTTCATAGCACCACTCTTCACTGAGGCTTACGTGGATCGTGAACGAAATGCCGTCCACTCTGAGTACGAGTCAAAACGGCTGGATGATGGACGTCGCATCTACGTGGCTAAAAAAGAGGCGATGAACCCAGAGCACAACTGGACCCAGTTTTCGGTCGGCAACCTCGATACTCTGGAAAACACGCCAGAGAACCCCATCCGCCCCGATTTGATCGACTTTTACAACCGTTACTACTCGGCCAATTTGATGACACTAGTGGTCAGCGCACCGCTCTCTTTAGACGAACTAGAGACGCTAGTAACTCAGCGTTTCTCTAAGGTTAAAAACAGCAACGCCACGCCCTACAGCGATGCGGTGCCGCTGTTCACAGAGAACGAGATAGGTCGTGAGATTCGCATCAAAACCCTCAAAGAGAGCCGCCAACTAACGCTCACTTTTCCTGTTCCCCCCAGAGAAGGTTACTGGAAGAAAAAACCGCTCTACTTTATTGCAAACCAAATCGGCTATGAGGGCAAAGGGTCACTCCTCTCTTACCTTAAGGATGAAGGTCTAGCCGACAGCGTCGGGGCTTGGATTGGCATCGATCAACCCGAACAATCGACCTTTGATATCCATATCGATCTCACCCTAAAAGGTCTGGAGCAGAAAGAGCGTGTGATTGAGGCAGTGTTTAGCAAAATTGAGCTTATTAAACAGGCCGGTGTTCAACAGTCACTCTTTGATGAACAAGCTCTTCTTGCGATGAATGAGTTCCGATTCCAGCAGAGTTCAGAACCGATCCACAACGTGATGCGTCTTTCTAAGATGATGGTGGACTACCCTGAGGCTGAATTGATCAGGGCCTCCTACGCGTTTGATCAGTTTGATGCCGCGTTGATTAATGACTACCTCTCGTACATGACGCCGGACAACTTAGTGCTAGGCCTCTATTCACAGCAGGTTGAGACCGATCAGCAAGAACCTCGATATGAGATCGACTACAGCATTAAAACGATCGACTCCGCCCTTCTAGAGCGCTGGAAGAGTCCAAAACTCATTCCGGCCCTCAGCATTAAACCCTTGAATCCCTATATTGCTGATCAGTTCGATCTTCTCGAAGAGACGCAAGCAGAGTTGCCTGAGACTGTTTTTAAAGAGGGTAATCTCACTGCGCTGCACAAGGTTGATGTCAGCTACAAGCAGCCCAGAGGAGCAATCAATCTGGCGATACTGTCGAATAATGCTCAGCCTGATGCAGCCGCATCCGTCGCCAATTCACTGTTGACCGACATGATCAATGAACAGCTCAACGAAGCGCTCTACGATGCCGCACTGGCTGGACTGAACGCCGAGATCTACCCTCACCTGCGAGGCCTATCCATTAAAGTGAGTGGCTACAACCAGCGTCTGGATCGTCTGTTAGAAACACTGCTCAGGTCTCTGAGTATGCCTTTGCAGGATGAGGCGTTGTTTGCTCGATTGAAGCAGAACCTTAAAGAGGATCTTGCCAACAGCCTTAAAGAGAAACCCTACAACCGAACCTTTGCCCTGCTCTACCAAGAGTTATTGGATAATAGCTGGAGCAGTGAAGAGAAACTGGCGGTGATTGATTCGATGACACTGGCTGATCTTTCCAAGCAGAGAGAGAAACTGCTTGCTGAAGGTCAGTTAAAACTGTTTATCCACGGTAATATCAGTCGTGAACAAGCCGAGCTGATCAGCTCAACCGTTCACTCAGCACTGTCTGCGATGAAACCCGCTAATGTGAACCCGATCAAAGCGAACAGCCTAGATGATGGAGAGACAACTAAATCGATCTCGGTCGCTCATACCGACTCCGCACTGCTGCTCTACCTTCAGGCGGACAGTGACACGGCTCAAGCACGCGTGGAAACCGCTCTGATCAACGAGCTTCTGTCGACACCGTTTTACACTCAGCTGAGAACAGAGCAGCAACTGGGCTATGTGGTCTTTACAAACCTTCTACCTATAGGTGAAACACCCGGAGTCGGTTTGACCGTGCAATCTCCGACGGCTGATTCGCAAGCGCTGAAACAGGCTTATAGTGATTTCTTATCGGGTTGGCGTGCAGGGTTAGCAGCAGAGCTAGAGCAAAACATCGAACAGTATCGAGCAAGTCTGCGCTCGCGAATTGCCTCACCCTCCAAGCGGTTGGCGGATGAGACTGAAAGACTCTGGCGAGAGATTGATCGTGACAACCTAAACTTTGATACCAGAGAGCAGCTTCTAACCGCGTTAGACCATCTGACGCCTGAGCAGATACTCAAACGCGCAGATCAGCTGCTTGAACGTAAACTTTGGATAGAGGCTAACCCTGAGCAATCTTAGTCATACTCTCTAAGGTTCAAAGGGGTAGATCGACTCCGCATAGAGGGCGATATCTTCCAATATCGCCCTTTCCTCAGCCGTAGTCTCCGGTAGTTCAGCAATGCGATTCAGCTCTGCATAGAGTGCTTCAAAGGTGAGGTAACCACCGGTGCCTTTCAGTAGCTTTTGCGCTCGAAACTCCTCCCAACTCAACTGTTCCTCATCGGTTAGGGTTTCTGGGAAATTTCGAGCTTTATAACGCAGTAACATCTCCTCTAGACGGGGATCCTGAAACGGCAGCTGTAATTCGTACAAGCTCTCTTCATCCGCCTCACGCACGCGATCGATCAGTTTTTTGTCATCATTCGAGAAGAACCCCCCTGAGTAGATCTGCAGATCAGGGTCAGCAATCGCATCGCGATCCTCTTGGTAAACCGCCATCAGTTTCTCTCGGAGATTAGGTTCATTGCGCAATAGCGCCAAATGCGCCCGACATTGATCGCCATCAATGGAAAATTTTGCCGGTTCATCACCGCGCAACATGTTGGCCGGTGCCACAATCGGGCAACGATTGGCATGCAGTAACTTCAGAGCTAATTTAGGGGTATTCTCATCACGCTGATCGCGCGGGAGATAGAGATTCTGTTTAATCTGCTCGGCAGTCAGTTCAAAAAGCGGGGCTGGGTCGTGTCGTAGATCCCAAACAATGCTGGCATTCTTGTTGGTTGGGTGCACCGCAATCGGGGCAACAACCGCCATATTGCCTTGCTCTACCGGGTAACGTGATGAGATGTGTAACACCGGCTTCATGCTTTGCGGATCGATCAGTTTTTGAATCGCCAACTTGGAGCGGTTCCGAATCACATAATCAAACAGCTTGGGTTGTCTCTCTTTAACCAGCTTGGCCATCGCAATGGTGGCATAGACATCAGATAGCGCATCGTGGGCACTACCATGCTCAATGCCGTTAGCCTTGGTCAGATCTTCCAGACGCAAACTCGGCGTGCCATCTTCGTAGGTAGGCCAAACGATTCCATCGGGACGAAGTGCGCGAGTGAGACGTAACATGTCGATGATATCCCAACGAGAGCAGCCATTTTGCCACTCACGCGCATAGGGATCGTAGAAATTGCGATAGAGGGTATTTCGCGTCACCTCATCATCAAAGCGGATTGAGTTGTAACCGACACCGCAGGTACCCGGCCGTGCAAGTTCTGCATGAATCCTTGCGATGAACTCGGCTTCACTAAGCCCTTTCTCTAAGGCGATTTGTGGCGTAATCCCAGTAATCAAACAGGCCATCGGGTGCAGCAACATATCATCGGCAGGACGAGCGTAGATCATCACAGGATCCTCAATGATATTGAGGTCGGCATCGGTCCGAATACCAGCAAACTGCATGGGACGATCTCGTTGTGGATCGGTTCCGCTGGTCTCGTAGTCGTGCCAAAAAAACGTCTCGTTTTGCGCACTCATCTTCGCATCCTTGATGAAAATTGCTGATAATAGCGTTAAGAGTAACAGGCCCTTTCCATTCTGGCTAAGAGAGTTCTAAAAATGCTAAACAATCCTACTGAATCAAACTGCCCCTGCGGCAGTGGCGCCCCCTTTTCAGAGTGCTGCCAACCCTATCTAGCCGGCATCGCAGTCGCACCCACTGCTGAAAAGCTGATGCGCTCACGCTACACCGCTTTCTCTGTCGGTGCTGTGGACTATTTGATCGATACTTTAGCGCCAGAGCGACGCTCACCAGGTGAAGCGAACATGCTGGCACAAGAGCTTCGCTCAACCGAGTGGGTGAAACTGGAGATACTGGATACGCATGAGGGTGGACCTCTGCACCAAAAAGGACAGGTCGAGTTCAATGCTCACTTTAAAGCGGCCGATGGAAGAACGGGGGTGCTGCACGAACGATCCAATTTTCGCCGTGAGGCTGACAAATGGATCTATGTGGATGGCGACGTTGAAGTCAATTGAGTGAAAGTGATGTCAGACGCAATGACTAGGCCTTTAAATCGCCTTTTGAAATAATTGCGTCTGACATCGATTAATCCCTAACTCTATTAGAGAGGGATTAGAACATGTGAAGACCACCGTTCACTGAGAAGTCCGCACCGGTCATGTAACCCGACTCTTCGTCCGCAATAAAGGCTACCGTGCGACCGATCTCATCCGGTGTACCGAAACGTTTAACCGGAATCGTTGAGGTAATTTTATCCTGAATTGCCTGATCAATCTTAGCCACCATTGGAGTTAGGATATAACCAGGTGACACCGTATTGACGGTAATCCCTTTAGCAGCCACCTCTTGCGCCAGCGCCTTGGTAAAGCCGTGGATACCCGCTTTAGCTGCAGAGTAGTTTGCCTGACCGAACTGACCTTTCTGCGCATTCACAGAGGAGATATTGATGATACGACCAAAGCCTTTCTCAAGCATTGGGTTAATCACTAGGCGTGTCATGTGGAACATACTGTCGAGGTTGGCGCTAAGTACTTCGTCCCACTGTTCCCAGCTCATCTTCTTGAACTGACCATCGCGAGTAATACCCGCATTGTTGACTAGGACATCAACTGAACCACCAGTTAGCCTTTCAACCGTCGCAATACACTCAGCACAAGACTCAGCATTAGTGACATCACCGTAAGCGACTTCGATCTCGTAGCCATCTTTGCGTTGCTCCTCTTGCCAAGCTTTGGCTTTCTCGTGATTACCACCTGAGTTGTAGCCAGCAACGACTTTAAAACCAGCATCAGCCAATTTGCGACAGATGCTGACACCCAAGCCACCGGTACCACCAGTAACAAGTGCGACTTTTTGACTCATATTATTCACCCTTGTGTTGTGATCGACTCTCAATGAGGCGATTGATATGCAGGGAATTGGCCTCTCTTTTTGCGTTCTGCGTTCCACTCTCTGCAAACAAGAAATGGAAAAACATAGACCATGGAGGCTTTAAAAACCCTACGTTAGATAAGTAATTACTCTACTTTTTAGAACCTGACAAGTTTTAATGTCAGACAATGAACCAAAGTAGTGGATCAATTTAAACCAGAGAGATGACAGTGGTATGACGTCTGATTAGACCCTTTTTAGGGTCCGGATCATCCAGAACCAAGCGAACAGCGCCGTCAGCGCATTCGCTACCACTAGGCCGATAAAGAGCCCTTTAAGGTCGAACAGGGTGCTACCTAGCCAGCCGAGTGGAATGTAGAAGAGAAAGAGTCGAACGATGCTGACACGCATCGCATGATAAGGTAGATGCAGAGCATTAAAGCTGGACGAGCTGAGGAAAGTAGTCGCCTGAAATCCAAAGCCCAGCGGTACAATCAACATCCAGAGAACCAACCAGCGACCAACCTCAGAGTCGTTAGTAAACAGTGGCACTAAAAGCCCTGCACCAAGGGCTAACAGCAGGTAGATCAACAACTGCCAACTCAATGCAAAGAACACCGCATCACTGTAGGCAGACTTAACACGCGCGATCTGTTTCGCACCTAAGTTCTGACTTATGAAAGGTGGCAGCGTCATCGACAAGGCCAAACAGACCAGTAGGGCCAGAGATTCGATACGACTGCCTACCCCAAACGCTGCAACCGCAGCTGCACCATGCTGCGCAACAATCGCTGTCAAAATCCCGTTAGCCAGCGGCGTCATCATATTTGACAGAGCCGCGGGCAGACTGATCTTTAGGACTGAACGCCAATTTTTAAACAACACACTGGGGTCTAGTACTCCCAGCAGGATCATCTTTTTACGAACGAACAGCACCCAAATCGCTAACACAGAGGTAATCGCCCAAGCGATTAAGCTGGCAATGGCAGCGCCCTGTATGCCCATCGCAGGGATCACGCCCCAACCAAAAATCAGGATGGGATCGAGAATAAAGTTGAGAATTGAAGAGCCCAACATCAGCGCGGCTGAGGTGCGAGTATCACCCATCGAGCGGAAGGTGCTGTTACAGACCATGTTCAGAACCATAAAGATGGCCGCAAAGAACCAGACCGACATGTATACGTCTATATAAGGGATCAGATACTCAGCAGCCCCCATCAACTCTACGATGGGGATCAAAAGAAACTGCCCGATAAAGCCCACCACAGCAGTAATCAAAACTGCCATCAGTAGGTTATCAGTCGCTAAACGTGCCACTCGCTGTTTCTCACCGCGACCGATCAGGCGAGCTAGAGTTGCAGAAGTCCCCACACCAAGACCGATGGCCAGACTGGTCAGCGAGAAGCTAATCGGAAAGGTAAAGGATAGTGCCGCCAGCGGCCAAGTGCCTAAGCGACCGACAAACCAAGCGTCTGCCAAGTTAAACAGCATCAGACTGATCATGCCGAACATCATCGGCACAGTCATGCGCACCAGTGTCGGTCTTATCGGGTCATTAGTCAGATCTGCAGCTTTAGACATGCGGGCACTATAACCTAGGTTCCCACGCACACCCAGCTTTGCAGTACACTATTACAAAATTTGTCAGGGCTTAATGTGAATTTACTGATTCTAGAAAAAGAGGATTTCACCTCCTCAACTGAGGTGCGCATCAGTGACCGTCGTCACCGCCACATGCTTGAAGTACAAAAACTAGAGGTCGGCGACACCCTAAGAGCGGGCGAACTGAATGGACTGATTGGCTCAGCCAGAGTGGATCAGATCGATTCTGAGTCGGTATCCCTTAAGGTTGACCTTCAAAAAGAGCCCCCCAAACCACTGCCAGCGACTCTACTACTGGCCCTACCCCGTCCAAAAATGTTGAAACGGACCTTTCAAACCCTAGCCGCCATGGGGGTAAAAGAGATCTACCTGATCAACGCCTATCGCGTCGATAAGAGCTACTGGTCAACGCCTGTCCTGTCAGAAGACTCGATCCGCGAACATCTGATTCTGGGTCTAGAGCAAGCTGGCGACACACAACTGCCCAAAGTGCATATCCGTAAACGATTTAAACCCTTTGTTGAGGATGAACTGCCAGCGCTGGTTAATGGGAAACGCGCACTGATCGCCCATCCCTACAACGCTTCACTCTGCCCTGAACCATCAGATGAAGAGACATTGATAGCAGTCGGTCCTGAAGGCGGATTTATCCCTTACGAAGTCGATCTGATGCAGCAACAGGGGCTAGAGGCCATTCACCTTGGGGAGCGGATTTTACGGGTCGAGACCGCTGTACCCGTGTTACTGTCGCGACTTTTTCCCATTAGTTAGCTGACAGTGATCAAAGGGCGTTTAAATAACGACCCCAATCGAAACAGGGTCCCGGATCGGTTTTACGTCCCGGTGCAATATCACTATGACCGGTGATTCGGTGTGGGGTAATCAGCGGGTAGTGGGTCAGCAGTTGCTCAGTGATCTGAACCAATTGGTCGTACTGCTGATCGGTAAAGGGTTGATCATCGCTCCCTTCCAATTCAATGCCAATCGAGAAATCATTACACTGTTCGCGTCCATCAAAACTGGACTGCCCGGCATGCCATGCACGCTTGTTAAATGGTACAAACTGAACCACACGCCCCGTCCGCTCTATAAGCAGATGGGCAGAGACCTCTAACCCCTCTATCTGTTGGTAGTAGGGGTGCTCGCTGCAGTCCAACTCATTACAAAAGAAGCGCTCTACCGCCTGAGTATTAAACTGTCCTGGCGGCAAGCTGATGTTGTGAATCACCAACAGTGAGATCTCATCACTAGGTCGCTCATTACAATTGGGCGAGGCGATCCAGTCGGCGCCTATGAGCCGGCCTGAAGGCTGATCGATACTGAAACTAACTGACAAATTGAACCCCGCTAACAGTGGCGATGCAGGTAAGATCACGTACAATACCTGCTCAAATCATATTACCCGAAGAGTCCCTGTCGATGCTAACGCTAGAAACCATAAAGCCCACCATTGAAGCGAATGTCCGTCTTGCAATTGAAGAGGACGTCAGTACAGGTGACATCACGGCGGAGCTGATCCCAGAGAGCCAGCAGGCCAAAGCCGAGATCATCTCACGCGATCAAGCGGTGATTGCCGGCAGTGCTTGGGTCAATGAGGTCTTTAAGCAGGTCGATCCGACCGTAGAGGTAGATTGGAAAGTGGCAGATGGGGACTCCGTCGCACCGAACACACTGCTCTTCACTCTAAAAGGTTCGGCCAGAAGCCTATTGACCGGAGAGCGCGCAGCACTGAACTTCCTTCAAACGTTATCAGGCACTGCCACCCTCGCCAAACAGTACTCTGACAAGGTCGCCAACACCCCAGTTAAACTCTTAGATACGCGCAAGACACTTCCGGGGCTGCGTTTGGCACAGAAGTACGCCGTCACCTGCGGCGGTTGCTACAACCACCGCATCGGTCTGTTTGATGCGTTTCTAATCAAAGAGAATCACATTCTAGCGGCCGGCGGCATTGAATCCGCCATCTCACAAGCCAAGTCCAACCACCCAGGCAAACCGGTGGAGGTCGAAGTCGAAAGCTTTGACGAGTTAAACCAAGCCCTAGAAGCGGGTGCAGACATCATCATGCTCGATAACTTCACTCCCGATCAGATGCGCGAAGCGGTTGCCTTGGTTGATGGCAGAGCCAAACTGGAAGCGTCCGGCAACATCACCGACGACACCCTGGTGAGTTACGCCGAAACCGGAGTCGACTACATTTCGATTGGCGCGCTCACCAAGCACTGCCGCGCGATTGATCTATCAATGCGGTTGGTCTAGTTCAGATAAGTAATATCGTAGGAGCGATCTCGCAGAGGTCGCGATAGTGCCGGTGACTGGCTTCAGCCTGTCATCCGCAGGTAAATTTTACTGCCTATCTGGAAAACACCGATAAAGCAGATGACAGGCTAAAGCCAGTCACTGATGCTTTTAGATAATTCTAATGAATACCAATCGCGGCCTTTTCAAGACCGCTCCAACAAAGTGCCGAACTCGAATCCCGTGCCAATCGTCCCCGTCCGACTGAGAACGAGCACGATGCTCTTTTTCGTTAAGACGTTGAAAGAATCGAGCCCCGGATGGGCGAGAGTTTCAGCGCCTGCACGGAGCAGGCTCTGAAATGTGCCTTTCGATGTTAGAAAAAGAGTATCGCGCGCAGTGTGCCGAAGGCCGAAGGAGCGGGGTGTGTTTTCTTGCTTCTTCTTTGCTCACACAAAGAAGAAGGCTAGCCGACGCCAGTCGGATAGATAGCTTTTGCTTTAAATGAGTTTGCCAACAAACTCAATGCCGAGTCGGTGTATGTTCAAACTCTTCAGGACTCATACCCGAACTGAAATCCTCAATATCCGGCTGAGTCGCGACCTTGTATCCCTCGCTTGCCCACTCGCCTAGGTCAATCAACTTACAGCGCTCTGAACAGAATGGGCGGTACTTGTTTTCGGTGGAGTACTCGACCTTTTTTTCGCAGGTGGGGCATTTAACTTTCACAAGGGCTCCTGTCGGATTATGTCGTTTGTTGAGTGGTCAGCTGATGATAGAGCGCATCCACCTGAGAATAAAGCTCATCCAGGGTGCCGGTATTGCTGATCACATAATCGGCCCGATCAATTCGTGACTGACGATCCATCTGGGCGGCAAGAATCGAATCGACCTGCGCTTCACTTACACCGTCACGACTCAAGGTTCGCTGTCGTTGTACCTCGACCGGCACATCGATCACTAGCGACGCATCGATCTCTTGGTATTGCCCGCTCTCAAACAGCAACGGCACAACCACCACCGCAATAGGGGTATCTGCGTTTAAAGCTCGTTCGAGGGTCGTTTGACGAATCAGCGGGTGCAGCAAGGCCTCTAACCACTGACGCTCGCTGGGATCTTGAAAAACCCTCTCACGCAGCGCCCCACGATTCAAATGGCCATCGTCTTGAATCACTTCAGGCCCAAAGTGCTGTTCAATCTGAGTCAGTGCCGGCTGACCAGGCTCCACCACTTCGCGTGAAATAAGATCGGTATCCACCAGTGTTGCACCTAGGGACTCTAAACGATCAGCGGCGGCCGTTTTACCGCTGGCGATACCACCTGTTAACCCTACAATAAACGGAGGCATTAGAGGCCCAATCTCGTTTTCAGTGCGGCGATAATCGGCAGATTTGCTTCTGGAAATTGGTAGGAGTCCATCTCAACAGGGTTGATCCACTCAATGGGTTGGCCTTCTAAACCGGAAGCCTCGCCACTGAATGAGCTGACCACCCAGACATCTAAGACCACCGATTTATCGATGTAGTCGTGCTCAATGCGGACCAGAGGCTCACACTTCACAATCTCAATACCGATCTCTTCTAGCAGTTCACGCTTAAGTGCTGTCTCAACCGACTCTTCGGCCTCTACCTTACCGCCCGGAAACTCCCAAAGCCCGCCCTGGTGTTTATCATCGGGGCGCTTGGCAATCAGCAGTTGGCCTTGTGGATTCAGTATTGCGGCAGCGGCAACCAGTATCTGTTTCATAGCGATTATTTGAACAGTCTCTTATGAACGGTAGTCGGCATTGATCGACACATACTCTTTCGATAGGTCAGTCGTCCAAACCGTCTCGCTCGCACTACCTCGGTTGAGCACCACGTGAATCAGAATATCCTCCTCATTCATCACAGCCTGCCCCTGCTCTTCGGTGTAGCTGGCCGCTCGACCACCTTTCTCGACAATGCAGACATCGCCTAAGTAGATTTGCAGCGCGTCCAGATCAAGGTTTTCAATGCCGGCACGACCCACACAGGCCAAGATACGGCCCCAGTTAGGGTCACTGGCGAATAGAGCGGTTTTCACCAGTGGCGAATGAGCAATGGTGTAAGCAACATCCAACGCCTCTTTTGACGTTTCAGCCGAGTCGACACGGATCTCAACAAACTTCGTTGCGCCCTCGCCATCACGCACAATCAACTGAGCGAGTTGCAACATAATACGGTTAAAGGCTTCAACAAAGGCCGTTGCTGCAGCGCTGTCCGCCTCTATTCGAACCCCAGAAGCACCCGTCGCAACCAGAGTACAGCTATCATTTGTCGAGGTGTCGCCATCGACAGTGATGCGGTTAAAGGATCGTTCCGTCGCAGCACTCATCCACGACTGCAACAAGACCTGATCAATCTCGGCATCGGTCGCCACATAGCCGAGCATTGTCGCCATGTTTGGCATGATCATCCCTGCACCTTTGGAGATGCCGGTAATCGTGATGGTTTTGCCATCCACTTCGATCTGCTCAGAGGCTGCTTTAGCACGGGTATCGGTCGTCATAATGCCCCAAGCAGCATCCAACCAGTTGTCCTCTTTAAGATCGGCTAATGCCGCATCTAATGCACCAACGATCTTATCGACAGGCAGAGGCTCACCGATCACGCCCGTTGAGTAGGGCATCACCTGAGACTCGGCAACACCCGCGCGCTGTGCAAGCTCAGCACAGACCGCTTTAGCATCCGCCATCCCCTGCTCACCGGTACCGGCATTCGCATTCCCAGTATTAGTGACCAAGTAACGCACCTGACCCTTCGCCATATTGGCTTTCGCTAAATGGACAGGCGCCGCACAGAAAGCATTTTTGGTGAATACGCCCGCTACTGACGCACTCTCTGGAAACTCCATCACCACAATATCGCGACGCCCAGGCTTCTTAATGCCCGCACTGGCAATACCAATTTTGAAACCTGCAACAGGGTGAAGCGTAGGAAGAGTGTCAGGACCGACAGCCATGGAGAGTACCTCGGAGTTAAAAATAATAGGCCATTATTTTAATGGGTTTGATCTGTGCCAGCTAACTATTTTTGTGTTGTTGTTTTGGGAAGATCAAGGGCAATCTATCCGACTAGCGTCGGCTAGCCTTCTTCTTTGTGTGAGCAAAGAAGAAGCAGGGCCGAAAGTGTGCTCCTGCACTTTCGGCATTCACCACATCCTGTGGATCAAACACACCCCGCTCCTTCGGCCTTCGGCACACTGCGCGCGATACTCTTTTTCTAACATCGAAAGGCACATTTCAGACAGATGATTTGCACCTGCATCATCTGCATACAAAACGTCGTGTTTCTAAGCCTGCTCCGTGCAGGCGCTGAAACTCTCGCCCATCCGGGGCTCGATCCTTTCAACGTCTTAACGAAAAAGAACACCGTGCTCGTTCTCAGTCGGACGGGGATAAATCGGCACAAGATTCGAATCAGGCACTGTTGGAGCGGTCTTGAAAAGGCCGCGATGGGTATTAATGGGGATCTAGCCAACAGCAGCGGTGTCTGGCTTTAGCCTGACATCCACTCTTTCAACGTTTTCCAGATCGCCGGTTAAAATCTACCAGCAGATGACAGGCTGAAGGCCAGTCACCGGCCCCAGAGATTATCCCCCAACAACCTGCCCAAGCTGGAAGATCGGTAGGTACATGGCAACAACTAAACCACCAACCAGGGTACCTAGCACCACCATGATCAGCGGTTCTAAAAGACTGGATAGGTTATCAACGGCGTTATCGACAGACGCTTCGAAGAACTCTGCAACTTTATCGAGCATGGAGTCGAGTGAGCCAGCCTCTTCACCGATGGCGACCATCTGAACGGTCATCACGGGGAATACTCCGGTCATATTGATCGCATTTTTCAAGGATTGTCCGGCCGCTATACCGTTGCGGATCTGCATGATGGCATCGTGGAACACCACGTTACCGGCGGCACCTGCACAGGACTCCAGAGCCTGCACCAAAGGGACACCGGCTGAAAAGGTCGTCGCCAGTGTCCGGGCAAATCGAGCAACCGCCGCGTTATAAAGAATACCTCCGATCACTGGGATTTTAAGACTGGCTCGTTCGACGGAGTCTCTGAACTTCTTCGAATGGATCATGCCGCGCCGGAAGAAGTAGCCACCGACAAACAGCAGGCCCAGCACATAGAGCCAATAACTTTGCGCGATCTCAGAGAGATTAACGACGAACTTAGTAAAGGCGGGCAGGTCGGCACCGAAGCTGCCGAAGACATCCTCAAACACCGGTACCACTTTCACCAACAGAATCGCGGTGACCAGAAGACCAACCACAATCACCGCGGTTGGGTAGGTTAGTGCTTTTTTGATCTTGGCTTTAAGCGCTTCACTCTTCTCTTTGTAGAGTGCCAAGCGATCCAGCATCGCCTCTAGGGAACCCGACTGCTCACCGGCAGCGACCAACGAGACGTAGAGATCATCAAAATATTGTGGAAATCGTGACAACGCAGTCGATAGATCCGATCCCCCATTCACATCCGCACGAATATCGTAAATCAGTTTTTTCAGTTTCGCCTTCTCAGCACCCTGACCCACGATATCTAAGCCCTGCAATAGTGGAACGCCCGAACGCATCATGGTGGCCATTTGACGTGTGAAAAAGGCGATATCGATCGGTTTAATCGGTTTATCTTTGTTCGAGAAGATCGAAACGCTCTGTTTTTTGACCTTGTCGTAGTTGATCCCCTGCTTACGCAACTGGATCTTCGCTTCAGAGAGCGTCAACGCATCAACCGTACCTTTACTCTTGTTACCGGCTTTATCTTTACCGGTCCATGCAAAGGTCAGTATCTTTGGCTCTTTAATTTTTTTTCGCGCTGCGGTCTTCGCCATTCAGAGTACTTCTATCAATCAATTAAGCGTCAATGATCAGTTTTTAATGACGCGGTTCATCTCTTCGAGACTGGTCAGTCCCTCAGCAACCTTTTTAAGCCCTGCTGTCCTAAGCGTAGCAAAGCCTTCACGTTTCGCCACCTCAAGGATGTCGAGCGACGAACCATTCTCCATAATGCATTCTGCCACGGCTGGCGTGACTTCCAGCATCTCGTAGATACCGACACGACCGCGATAGCCACGATTACAGCGTGGACATCCGTCAGGGTTGTGCTCGAACAGATTAAGGTCGGCGAGTTGAGACTCTTCAAAGCCCTGCTCTAACAGAGTTTCGTGTGGGATATCGGTCTGTTTTTTACAACCGGTACAGAGTCGACGAGCCAGACGCTGAGCAATGATCAAAGTGGCTGAGGTCGCAATATTGAATGAAGCCACGCCCATGTTCCTTAGGCGGGTCAACGTCTCTGGTGCAGAGTTGGTGTGCAGGGTTGATAGCACCATGTGGCCGGTCTGAGCCGCTTTAATCGCGATCTCGGCAGTCTCCAAGTCTCGAATCTCACCGACCATAACGACATCCGGGTCCTGACGTAGGAAAGCGCGCAGGGCTTCGGCAAAGGTTAAACCCACTTTCGGATTCACATGGACCTGGTTAATCCCATCCATGTTGATCTCGACTGGATCCTCCGCGGTGGAGATATTTCGCTCCTCTTCATTGAGGATGTTCAAACCGGTGTAGAGCGTCACCGTTTTACCCGAGCCGGTTGGACCGGTCACCAACACCATCCCTTGTGGACGGGAAAGAGTGTCTAGATAGAGCTCACGCTGCCCTGGCTCAAAACCCAGGGCATCCACGCCCATCTTGGCACTGGAGGGATCCAAGATACGCAGTACGATCTTTTCGCCCCACAGGGTCGGCAAGCTGTTTACACGGAAGTCGATAGAACGCTTAGCCGAGATCTTTAACTTGATACGGCCATCCTGCGGCACACGACGCTCGGCAATATCCATATTGGACATAACCTTAAGACGCGCAGAGAGGCGCGCTGCTAGGTTCCTAGGCGGTGAGCTAACCTCTTGCAATATACCATCGATGCGTGAACGGACACGGTAGCTCTTCTCGTAGGGTTCAAAGTGGATATCGGATGCCCCACCATTGATGGCATCCAGTAGAATCTTATTGATAAAGCGAACAATCGGCGCATCGGATGCAGCATCTTCAGCACTGCTCTCCTCTTTTGGCAGCTCTGTATCACTCACTTCAAGGTTATCTAAGTCACTATCACCAAGATCACCAAGGGAGGCGGAACTGTCCTCGGAATCGAGCACCATCTCGATCTTACGCGTCAGCTTATCCTCTTCCACCAAAATCGCTTCGGTCGGAAGACCGCTTGTAAAGCGCATCTCATCGAGGGCTTTGATATTGGTCGGATCCGAGATCGCCACATAGAGACGAGAATTACGCTTCATCAGTGGTAGTGCGTGGTGGCGAACAATCACCTTAGAGTCGACTACATCCTTAGGAATCACATCCAACGGGATGGCATCCAGATCCAATACCGGCAGACCAAACTCTTCAGAAGCGGCACTGGCCGCACGACGGGCACTGATTATACGATTGGCAATCAAATAGGAGATAAACGAGCGCTGCTCTGCACGTGCTTTAAGCAGAGCCTGTTGCGCAGTCTCGGCAGTAAACACTCCGTCACTAACCAACCGCTTCGCTAAACCGCTTAAGTTACTCGATGCCTGCACAGATGATTCCTAAATTATGAGTTACAAATTCTCTTTTAACTCTCCTAACTATGGCAAAGAAATCGAATTACTGCACCTTTAAACGAAAAAAAGTGAGTCAAATAAGGGTTTTTCAAATTAATTTATATTTTTTTAATTTTTACTTGGAACTTCCCAAATCTGGTCTATGTTTAAGATAACGGATTGAGAAGCCCTCAGGGAGGGTTCAAGTGGCACAAGGGATGTACCGCTTAATTAAATTAATAGTTAACTCACTGGAGAGTTTCTTATGATGAAGAAAACAGAAAAGGGCTTCACCCTAATTGAATTGATGATCGTTGTGGCGATCATCGGTATTTTGGCTGCGATCGCATTGCCGGCTTATGATGATTATGTCAAAGACTCTGCTGATGCTGCATGCTTAGCCGAAGCAAAAGCAATTGCCAACGACCGTCTATTTGAGATTTCTAAAAACTCGACAGCAGACCCTGCTGCAACTGTTAGTGCTTGTAATGGTATTGATCCAGCTGAGGGAATTGTAGGGTTTGATGTACTTGCTGATGGTGGTAATGCATCAGTGACCATCCGTTGTGGCAATGGTGGATCATGTGGTTACATTGATACACCTGAATAATTCAATAAAGGCCGCATCAGCGGCCTTTTTCTTTGGTCGAGTTGTTCTTCCTCTCCCCTCATACTACACTGCGCCTCAACTGATTATTGAGGTCTCCCCTTGAAAAGCTACAAACGCCTTACCCTGCTCATTCTGATTATCTTAGCTGCTGCCGTTACCTACTACATTGAGAGTGGTAAGCCGGAAGTGTCACTGCAGACTCGTGCACAGGTTGAAGCTGAGCTCGCCAAAGATCCTACCTTCCCTGCTCGACCTGTCTGGTGGGATAAGGGGCATATTTTAGGGGTAGGTGTTCTACCCAACGGCCAAAACCGTAATAGCGACGCCGAACGCGTCTGCCAACTACTGACCCGCTACGACATCAAACCGGCCGAAGTGCAGGTGTTTGATGTACTGCAGATTCAAAATGATGATGAGTGGGTACAGATTGGCGGGGCGGTTTGTAGCCGATAGATGAAGCATCATCGGTGACAGGCCTTCAGCCTGTCATCCGCTGGTAGACTCTCAGACAATCTGGAAAACGCTGAGAAAGTTGGGTCAGACCAGAGGTCAGACCCGCAGCTGCGTATCTAGTTTAGCACTCCGGTGTCTAATGGGATGGTCCGTCCCGCTTCTTAAACGGCATCACAATGTGCCAGGATATTAGTTACCACACTTTTATCCAAAGGAGACGGACCATGACGCAGACTATAACAAACGCAGAAGTACATACCC